>NZ_JBSFJU010000096.1:0-20456 GCF_053598215.1 Kitasatospora sp. NPDC001175
AGCGGGAAGCAGTTGGGTTCATGGTGTCCGCGATTGGCCGCCGACCCCGCGCATGGCCGGTGGACGTATGCGGTGGACCTGGCGCCGGAGGACGGCCGGCGCCGGACTCGGCGGCGGGGCGGGTTCGCCAGTCGGGCGGAGGCGGCCCGGGAGATGGCGCGGGTGCTGGATGCCGAGTACCGGGGCGTGTACGAGGACCGGACGCTGCGCGTCGGGTTGTTCCTGTATGAGTGGCTGGAGGCGAAGCGGGCGGCGCTGGCTCCCAACACCTGGGCGGGCTATCGGGCGTGCATCGAGCGCGACCTGGTCCCCGCGTTCGGCGGCATGCTGCTCATCGACCTGCGTCCCAAGCACATCGACGCCTGGGTCAGCACGCAGCTCGCCGCCGGCCGCGGGCCCACCACCGTCCACCACGCGGTGGCCATGCTTCGCAACGCCCTGAACCACGCGGTACGGACCTGGCGGCTGCGCTACAACCCGGCCAAGCACTCCGTACCCGCCAAGCCCCGCGCCGCCGTACGCGTCTGCTGGACCCCCGACCAAGCCGCGGCGTTTCTACGCCACAACGCCGAGCACTACGCCGACCGGCTCACCGACCTGTTCGAGGTCATGCTCGGCACCGGCATGCGCCGCGGCGAGATCCTCGCCCTCCACTGGTCCGACGTCCACCTCATGGACCGCCAGCTCTACATCCGCTGGACCCTGACCGCCGTGAACAACGGGAAGATCCACCTCGGTGAACCCAAGACCGAAGCCAGTCGCGCCTGGGTCAGCCTCTCCGCCAGGGTCATGGCTGCCCTCCACCGCCAAGCGGACCTCCAGATGGCGGCACACCCAGACGGGCGCCTGGAAGGCCTCGTCTTCACCCGTCCCGACGGCGAGCCGCTGCGCCCCCAGTGGGTCCTCGACCAGCTCCGCAAGCGCAGCGCCGAACTCGACCTGCCGAAGATCGGTCTGCACGACTTGCGCCACACCGCGGCCAGCATCATGATCGCTGCCGGTATCCCTCTGGCCGTCGTCTCCAAGACTCTGCGCCACGCCAACCTCGCCATCACCGTTGACCTCTATGGACACCTCCTCAAGGACTCGGCCGACGAAGCCGTCAAGGCTCTTGCCTCCGCTCTCGATCAAGCGGACGCTCGCCGGGGCAACGTGAGCCGCGAAGCTGGCTCTACCGTTCGCTTGGCCGCATAGGCCCTGTGAGAGCGCGGCGCCGGTAGTGGGAGGTGGGCTGGGCCGTCAGGGTCCGGCGGTGACGGCGTCGGCGACGGGCCTCTTGGTCAAGTATTCACGGATACCTTGGGGCAGAGGTAGTTGCCCGTGCTGATGCGTACGTCCGTGACTCCGGCGGCGATGCGGCCGAGGCCTGTACCGCGTGCGACGACGTCGCGGCGGGAGTATGCAATCCGTCCCACACGGTCCCGGCGGGCACGCTGTGTGGGGATGCGGCTGCGGCAATCCCATCCCGAACGACCAGCCAGCCCAGTGGCGAGCCGCAGGTGATGAACGCCCGCACGCCGCCCTCTCTCGCGACCGAGATCTCACCGCTGGATCATGTCGCAGGCGATCACGCTGCCGTCGAACGCCAGTCCACACTGGCCCAGCCGAGCGCGATCCCGTTCGCTGGACGGCGTGACTTGTTCAGGGGTCCCTGATGGCCAATGATAATGATCAACCTTTGCCGTACCCGGTCCTTATCGCATGTGCCTCGGACCCGACACCGGAGTTGCGCTATGAAGAGTCTGCACCGCAAGGTCGCCGTCGTCACCGGGGCGACAAGCGGCATCGGAGCCCGTATTGCGGAGGTGTTCGCCGCCGAGGGCGCCCACGTCGTCCTCGCCGGCCGCCGCGAGCAGGAAGGACACCAGCGGGCCGCGGCACTGGGCGAGTCAGCGACCTTCGTGCGCTGCGACGTGTCGGTCGAGGCGGATGTCGAGGCACTGGTCGGCCACGCAGTCGAGCGCTACGGGCGGCTCGACGTCATGGTCAACAACGCGGGCGGGCCAGGGAACATGGCGTCGGTGACCGACTTCGACTCGGCCGTTTTCACACGGACACTGGCGGTCCATGTCGCGGGCGTCATGCACGGCATCAAGCACGCCGGACGGCAGATGGTGGCCCAGCGCTCGGGAAGCATCATCAACGTGGCGAGCCTGGCAGGAAAGATCGCCGGCTGGTCCGGCCTGGACTATTCGACCGCCAAGGCCGCGGCACTCCACCTCACCCGGTGCGCGGCAGTGGACCTGGGTGAGCACGAGGTCCGCGTGAACAGCGTGTCCCCCGGTTTCGTGCCGACGGGCATCTTCGCCAAGGGTTCCGGAGCCGACGCATCGGCTGCTGACGCCACGGCCACGTCAGTGGCCGAAGCGTTCAAGCCACTGCTGGACTCCAGCCAACCGCTCCCCGGCACCGTCCTCACCGACGACATCGCCGCGGCAGTACTGTGGCTCGCCGGAGACGCCAGCCGCCTGGTGACCGGGCAGGATCTCGCAGTCGACGGTGGTATGACGGCCGGACGCCCCGCCGCGGCTTCCCGGGCCGAACGGACCCGCATGCGCGACCTTCTCTCCCCCTGACCTTGAGGGAGCGCATCCGACCAGCCCCGATCGTCCGTCGCAGCCGCCACCATTGGCACCACGATCTGCCTCGGCCGGGCTGCCGATACCCCCGCGGCCACGGTGATCGGGCACGCAACGTCTACGTCGAGGACATAGACCGAGTGCGCGTTCTTCCGCAACATCATTGAATGCAAGTTCACCGGCACCGAACACAGACTGGCCATCGAGCGGTACCTCCGCGCAGGGCCGTTGCAAAGTCCGGTGATCTTGTGAGTGTGCCTGGTCAGGCGATGCCGAGGAGGTCGAGCGGGCGGGTGAAGGGCTCGTAGGAGGCGTGCCGGAGGCCGGCGGCAATGTTGCGGTGTCCGCGCTGCCGCAGCGTGTTGATCGCCAGTTGCGGAGGGTTGCCATGTTCTCGGGGCCGTGGCCGGTGTGGATCTTCGAGGCGTCCTCGGCGAAGGTGGTGTCGCGGACGAAGTGCAGCCGGTTTTCGATGGTCCACTGCGATCTGGCGAGTTGGCCGAGTCGCTGGGGCGAGGCCTGGTGTGAGGTCAGGTCTGTGATCGCGTAGATGGTCTGGCGGCTGACGGTGCCGGTCTTGAGGTCGGCGCGGTAGCGCAGGATGCGTGCGGCCTGGACGGCGTGGGGGAAGTCCAGGCCGAGGTCGGTGACGGTGAGGGCTCTGGTCACGCGGGTCTCCTTGCGGCCGTGGCCGGTCTCGCGGTCGTAGTGGCGCGCGGTGACCTCCTTCCACGGCAACGTCCGGAGCCTGCGATGTAGTTCGGGCTGGTTTCCCTTGACCACCAGCGCCACCTCTCCCCAGTTACTGCCAGCGACGGGAACCTGATGATCATTCAGAGGCGGTCTTCGCGAGCGCCCGTCAGTCCCGGTGGCCACGGCGCAGGCCAGCGTGCCGGATTGGCTCGTGCGGGCGGATCACGGTCGCTTACCCATCGGCTACGGATCGTGATCTTCCGGGCGGTGTGTCGTCTGGAGCGTGTCCTGCCCGACTGGCCTCGCCGTGCCTCGCGCACTGCCCCGCACGCTCTGCCAACACGCCCGACCACCCGGCGAATCTTGGACCCGGAATCACCAAGTCCAAGAAGGAGACACCCGTGGCGCAGCGTACGAGCAGGGGCCGGGTCTATCGGTGCGGTTGCCAGGACGAGAACCGGAAGCAGATCGGCCCGTGGCGTCCGCAGCTGATTGCGGACGTCAAGCACGGCAAGTGGACCTATGCCGTCGACCTCGCTCCGGAGGACGGCCGGCGTCGCACCCGCTGACGGGGTGGCTTCGCCAGCCGTGCCGAAGCCGCTCGCGAGATGACTCGAGTTCTGGACGGCGAGCTGCGCGGTGTCTACGAGAACCGCCGCACCACCGTTGCCGACTACCTGCGCGAATGGCTCGCCGCGAAGAAGTTGGAACTTGCACCGAACACCTACGCCGGCTACGAGGCGTGCGTCGAGCGGGACCTGATCCCCGCCTTCGGCCGCTACCTACTGCTGGACCTGCGTCCCAAGCACATCGACGCGTAGATCACCGCCCAGCAGAAGGCCGGTCGGGGCCGAGTCACCGTATACCGGGCCGTCTCGACCCTGCGCAATGCCTTGAACGCTGCTGTCCGCTCGTGGCGGCTGCGCTACAACCCCGCCGAGCGCTCCGTCCCGCCCAGGCCCCGCTCCGAAGAGCGCACCTGCTGGACACTACCGTGCCGCGAACGCTCCGACCTTGAAGTCGGTGCCGCAGACGCTGAAGACGCCGCCCGGCGAGCCGTTCGCCTTCATCACGTTCACCGTGGTGCCCACGTCCTTGGGCAGCGCGACCTTGACGTGGGACGCCTGCACCGGGCAGGTGTAACGGGCCGACGTGGTGCCCTTGCTGTTCACGTCGTTGTACAGCACGTCCGCCACCACCGCGGCGCCCGCCGGGACGTCGACCGCGTCCGAGCCGTCCTTGGAGTTGTCCCCCGAGACCGGGCTCGCCTTGCCCTGGTCGTCGTCGGCGACCACGGTCGTCGGGCCGACGATGGTGCAGGGGGCACCCGAGCTGTTGGTGATCTTGAGGGTCGCGGCGGCGGGCTGCGCGTCACTGGCGTGGCCCGAGGACTGGAGGAACGTCACCGAGGTGTTCTTGGTCGTGCAGGCCGCGGTGACGCCGCCCCCGCCAGTGCCGGAGGACGAGCTGCCACCACCGCTCGTGCTCGTCCTGCCCCCGGACGGCGCCGAGGCCGAGTGCGCGGCCGGCGCCGAGGCCGGGGCCGAGGTTGCACCCGACGGGGCGGCTGATGCTGCGCTGGTGCCGACGGCGCTGTCCTGCGTGCCGCTGCCGTCGTTGCAGGCGGTCAGGGACAGGGCGAGCGTCGCGACGGCGCCGACGGCGAGCAGGGCGGGACGGGTGGTGGTGCGCATGGCTGGTTCCCCCGGTTCTCGTTCGTGGGTCGCGATCCTGCACGAGGTCGTTTCCCCTTACACGAACTAGGGTGTTGCGGCGCGCTGGCAGATCACTAACGAGCGCGGCGGCGGCGCTAACGCCCGGCTAACGCTCCCGGATCCTGGCGTGTGCCGCCGCGTGCCGACGCCGCAGTTCGGGCAGTTCGTCCTGGTCGGCGATGCGCAGCAGGGCATCGAGCGCGGTGACGGCGCCCGCGTCGTAGCCGGTCTGCTCGGCCTCAAGCGCGGCCTGCGCGAGGCAGCGCCGCCCGGCCACGGTGTCGCCGAGCCCGGCCAGCGCCTCGCCCTGCCAGGTACGCAGGAGCACGCGCCGGGCGACCGCCTCGTGCTCGGGGCCGAGGCCGAGCGCCACCTCGGCCGCCTCGTACGCCTGCCGGTGGCGGCCCGCGCCGAGGTGGATGCGGGCCAGGTGCTGGAGCGCGAGCATCCGGGTGTGCGCGTCGTCGGCCTCGGTGGCGAGGGCGAGGGCTCGGGTGCAGGCCGTTTCGGCGGCGCCGGGTTCGTCGTCGGGGAGGGCCGCGGCGAGGTTGACCAGGGCGGTGGCCTCGCCGAGTACGTCGCCTGCGCGGGCCGCGAGTTCGGGCGCGACGCGCAGGTGCCGGACGGCCTCGGCGGTGCGGCCCTCCTCGGCGAGCACCCAGCCGAGCAGGGTCAGGACGCGGGCCTCTGCATAGGGGTCGGCGCAGGCGCGGGCGTCGGCGAGGGCGGCCTCCAGGGTGGGCGCCCAGTCGGCGAGGACCCGCCAGACCACGAGCGGCCACTGGGTCACGGCGATCCGCCAGGCCCGCTCGGGCCGGTCCTCGGCGCGGGCCGCAGCGGCGATCAGGGCGAGGTCGTCGCGTTCGGCGGCGAACCAGCCGAGCGCCTCCTCGCGGCTGGTGAAGTCCCGTACTGCGGGCGGCTGTTAAAAGTCATGAGGCTGCATGAAGGCGGGCTCCCCGCCCGGTTCCGCGGCCTCGGACGCGGACAGCGCGGTCGCCACGCAGTGGTCGTACAGGCGCAGCCGGGCCGCGGTGCGGGCGGCCGGGTCATGGCTCTGGCCACGCGCGTAGAGCCGGACCAGATCGTGCAGGACGTAGCAGCCGGGGGCGGTCTCGGTGAGCAGGTGCGCGGCGACCAGGCAGTCGAGGGCGCGGGCCGCATCCGGCGGGGTCGTGCCGGCGAGCGCGGCGGCGCTGAACCGGTCGACGTGTGTGCCCGGGTGATGGCCGAGCGCGGTGAACAGCTGCGCTGCGTCGGCGGGGAGGTGGGCGGTGGTGAGCCGCAGCGCGGAGGCGACGCCGATGTCCTCGACGGCGAGCAGCGCGAGCCGCTGGCGCTCGTCGGCGAGCCGGTCGGCGAGGGAGGCGAGGCCGAGGGCGGGGAGTTCCACGAGCCGAGCGGCGGCGACCCGCAGCGCGAGCGGCAGCCCACCGCACAACTCGGCTGTACGGCGGGCCGCTTGGGGCTCGGCGGCGGTGCGGCGCTCGCCGAGGAGACGGGTGAGCAGGGCCACGCTGTCGTCGGTGGCGAGGACGTCGAGGGCGAGGACGCGGGCGGCGTCGGAGGCGACGAGACCGGCGAGGCGGGCACGGCTGGTGACGACGGTGACGCAGCCGGGTCCCGTGGGCAGCAGCGGGCGCACCTGGGCGGAGGTACGGGCGTTGTCGAGGACGACGAGCAGACGCAGTTCGGCGGTGAGCGAGCGGAACAGGGCACCGGCGGCGTCCGCCGACTCGGGCATCCGGCGCGGTGGAACGTCGAGAGCGACGAGGAACTCCCGCAGCAGCTCGGCCGGTTCGGGGTCCGAGGTGTCGCTGAACCCGCGCAGATCGGCGTAGAGCGTCCCGTCGGGGAAGTCGGAGTGCCGGCCGGCCGCCCAGTGCACGGTCAGTGCGGTCTTGCCGACCCCGGCGGGCCCGGTGACCACGACGACCGGCCCGTCAGGTCCGGCCGCGGCCGCGGTCAGCGCGGCGCTCTCGGCGGTGCGGCCGTGGAATCCGCGCGGGGTACGAGGCAGCAGGTTGGGCCGGACCTGCACCGGGTCCGGGGCGGGTTGGGGTGTATCGGCCCGGACCGCGGGGACACTGTCGGGGCCGAGGGCGAGGGTGAAGGCGGCGGTCAGCTCGGCGCCCGGACGGACGCCGAGCTCGTCGGCGAGAACCTGGCGGGCGCGGTGGTAGGCGTCCAGGGCCTCCGAGGAACGCCCCGCGCGGTGCAGCGCCTCGACCAGCCGGGCGGCCAGCGGCTCGCGCAGCGGATGGGCCCCGGTCTCCGGCCGCAACAGCTGGACAGCGCGCTCGTGTTCACCACCCAGGACGTACGTGTCGGCGAGCAGCTCGACCGCGGCGAGCCGCGCCTCGTCCAAGGTGTGCGCGGCGGAGCGCAGCAGTGGCGACGGGTAGGCGCCGGCCAGCGCGGGGCCCTGCCACAGGGCGAGCGCCTCGGTGAGCAGCGCGGCCCTGTCACCGGGGTCGGTGGCGCGGCGGGCGAGCGCCACCAGACCCTCGAAGCGGTGGGCGTCGAGCAGCGTCTCCGGCAGTTCCAGGTGGTACGCGGCGCCGCGCGTGCTCAGCTCGACGCCGTACGCCGATGCGTCGACGGCCGCCAACAGTGCCCGCAGGCGCGAGACATGGCCTTGGATCACGGTACGGGCGTGCAGGGGGGGTTCGTCGTCCCACAGCGCCTCGGTGAGTGTGTCGACGGAGACCGCGACATTGGCCCGCAGCAACAGCATCGCGAGCAGGCTGCGCCGCTTGGCGGGCCCGAGCGGCAACGGCCCATCGCTCCCGCTGACCGACACGGGGCCGAGGACCTGGAACTCCATGGACGGAACCCTATCTTCCGAGGGCTACTGGGGATCGGGACGTCGAACCGTACGGATACCGCGCTGCTCCGTCACCGACCAGGTCGGGCCGGTCGGCGGCGGAGGCGATGGGACGAGGGAGCAGGGCTCGGCGGTGAGGGCGGTGGCTTTGACGGACCGGGCCAGGTGGCGCGGTCCATCTCGCCGGCGCGGCGATAGACGGCCGCTGACATCGGGTCAGGGGGTGCTGGTGAGCGCGGCCCAGAGGGTGTCGGCGGTGAGGGTGCGGGCCAGACCAGCGGCCCAGGTGGTCTCGTCGCCGTCCTCGTCGCGCCAGGACCACAGGCGGGTGGTGGCGAGGTGGAGCGGGTGGAGCTTGGTGATGCCGATGGCACCGTGCAACTGGTGGGCGATCCGGGCGATCTCGGCAGCCGAGGCGGATGCCTGGGTCTTCGCGCCGGCGATGGCGAACCGGGCGGCCGCAGTGCCAGCGTCCAGCGGGGCGGCGGCGGCCTGGACGGCGGCGCGGACCAGCGCGGCTTCCTCGATCAGCTTCGCTTCCTCCTGCTTGACGGCCTGGAAGCGGCTGAGCGGGCGGCCGAACTGGGTGCGCGCGGTGGTGTGCGCGACCGTCAGCTCGACACAGCGCTGGCCGGCTCCGGCGATCAGGGCCGCCCGGGCCAGGGCCGCCCGCAACTCGGCCTCCTCGAGGAGCTCGCGGGGAATCCGGCGGACCTGCGCGGCGGGGATCTCGACGCTGGCGAGGTGCAGGTCGTCGCGCGCTTCCTCGGCCAAGTTGGCGCCTGGGGCGAGGACTGCCTGGTCCGGGGTGAGGGTGAACAGGACCGGGCCGAAGGGGGCGTTGGCGAGCACCACCACGGCGGTCGCGGTGCGGGCCCAGGGGACGCGGCGCAGGGTCCCGGCGACCAGCAGGGTGTCGTCCTCGCCCGCGCTGCCGGCCGAGCCGACGGCCGAGGCGGCCGGGTGCGCGTGGCGGATCGTCAGCTGGGGGGCGATGGCGTAGGTGAGCGGGCCCTCGGGCACCGACAGGCCGGCACGGCGCAGCAGTGGGCGGGCGACCAGGGCGGTCTCGGCGAACGGGGCGGGGACGGTGCGGCGGCCGGCTTCATGGACGGCGGCGAGGAGTTCGGCGGTGCTGGCGTCCGGGGTGGGGAGGGGCACGGTCTGGGAGTCGGTGGTGTTGGTGACGGTGGCGATGGCGTCCGGGTCGGCGAAGAAGGCGGTGGTGTCGTAGTCGTCGGCGGGGATGGCGGGGGTGCTGGTGTCGATGGTGTGGGTGTTCATCAGTGCTGCTCCAGTCCACGAGTGATGATGCCGCGAAGGATTTCGTTGGTGCCGCCGCGCAGGGTGTAGCCGGGGCTGTGCAGCAGGGCGAAGGCGAGCAGTTCGGCGTGGCTGCCGGGGGTGGCGTGCGGGTCGGCCGGGGTGGGCAGGATGCTGCGGACGGAATCGACCAGCGCGCCCTCCAGGCGGGTGCCGAGGTCCTTGACCAGGGCGGCCTGGGTATCGAGCGAGGCGCCGGCGTCCAGTGCAGCGGCAACGCCGAGGGAGAGCTGGCGGATGCTGTGCAGGCGGGCGGTCAGGATGCCGACCCGGGTGAGCTGTTCGGCGGTCATGGCGCGCTGGTCGAGCTCGCGCAGCAGGGAGACCAGCAGGGGGAAGGTGGACAGGTAGCGCTCCGGCCCGCTGCGTTCGAAGGCGAGTTCGCCGGTGACCTGCTTCCAGCCGTCGCCCTGCTGTCCGAGGAGCATGGCCTCCGGGACGTGGACGCCCTCCAGGTGGAAGGCGTTGAAGCGGTGCTCTCCGCTCATCAGGTGGATCGGCTCGATCCGCACGCCCGGGGCGCGCAGGTCCACGATGAACTGGCTCAGGCCGGCGTGCTTGTCCTCGGCTTCCTCGGTGCGGGCCAGCACGATGGCGTAGTCGTTGGCGTGGGCGCCGCCGGTCCACATCTTGGTGCCGGTCAGCCGCCACCCGTCTGCGGTGCGTTCGGCGCAGGTGCGGACGGAGGCGAGGTCGGAGCCGCTGCTCTTCTCGCTCATCCCGATGGAGAAGAAGCACTTACCGGCGGCGATCCGGGGCAGGAAGAAGCGGCGCTGCTCCTCGGTGCCGTGCTGCAGGATGGACGGGCCGGCCTGCCGGTCCGATACCCAGTGCGCGCTGACCGGGGCGCCGGCGGCCAGGAGTTCCTCGATCACCACGTAGCGCTCCAGGAAACCGCGCCCGGCACCGCCGTACTCGGTGGGCAGCGCCATGCCGACCCAGCCGCGTTCGGCGAGGCGGCGGGTGAACGCGGGGTCCCAGCCGGCCAGCCAGGAGTCGGGGCGGCCGAGCACGGTACCCCGGGCGCGCTCCTCGTCGAGGAAGTCGCGTACATCGAGGCGCAGCTGCCGGGCCGATTCGGGCAGGACGGCCTCGGGAAATCCGAGCGGGGAAATTGTCGCCGTGGGCATGGTTCGCTCCGGAATGGTCGATGGGGATTCGGTCTCGGGAAATCCAGTGGATCGGGTCAGTTGGCGGAGTGCAGCAGCGCGGGGTCGAAGCCGGCCTGGCCGAGGACCTCGTCGGTGTGCTGGCCGATGGCCGGGCAGGGCCGCAGCGGCGGTTCGGGGTCGGCCGAGTAGCGGACCGGGCGACCGATGACCCGGTAGCGGCCCTCGGTGGGGTGGTCGGCCTCGTAGAGCAGGCCCCCCTCTCGGGCGTAGGCGGTGGTGGCGGCGGACTCCAGGTCGAGCACCGGGGCGGCGGCGATGCCGACCCGATCGCAGAATTCCTGCCATTGGGCGCTGGTGTGGTTCGGCGTCAGTTCCGCCATCAGCCGGTAGAGGTCGTCGGCGTGGTGGGCCCGGTCGGGGCCGGTCGCGAAGCGAGGGTCGTCGGCCAGTTCGGGACGGGCGACGAAGGCGGTGAAGTCCCGCCAGTTGCGGTCGCTCTGCGGCAGGATGCACATCCAGCCGTCGGCAGTGCGCTGGGCACGGCGCTCGGGGCTGAGCGAGCGGGTCGAGCCGAACGCGCCGTCGGGCTCCAGGCTGGCCGCGCCCAGGTGCTCGACCAGGTTGAAGGCGAGCATGGTGTCGACCATCGGGACCTCGATGTGCTGACCGGTGCCGCCGTGTTCCCGGTAGTGCAGCGCGGCCAGCACCGACTGGGCGATCTGCATGCCGCAGATCTTGTCGGCCAGCACGGTCGGCACGTAATGCGGCTGGCCGGAGACCTGGTGGTTGAGCCAGACCAGACCGCTGGTCGCCTGGATGATGTCGTCGTAGGCGGCGTGGGTGCCGTGGCTGCTGTCGCTGCGGAAGCCCTGTGCGTTGGCGTAGATCAGGCCGGGATTGACGGCCGCGACCTCGGCGTAGTCCAGGCGCAGCCGGGTCAGGGCCTGCGGGCGCAGGTTGGTGATGAAGACGTCGGCGGTCCGCAGCAGGGCGAGCAGGGCGTCGCGGCCGTGCGGGGCCTTGAGGTCGATGGCGACGCTGCGCTTGTTGCGGTTCAGGTTGAGCGCGGCGCCGCCCATACCGGGGTGGCGCAGCGGCGGGTAGTGGCGGGTCATGTCACCGGTCGGCGGCTCAACCTTGATCACGTCCGCGCCCAGGTCGCCGAGCTGCTGGGCGGCGTACGGGGCCATGATCACGCTGGCCAGTTCGACGACGCGGACTCCGGCGAGGAGTCCTCGCCCGGACGGACCGCTGGGCTCCTGGGTCATCTGCTGGTACCTCCTGAAATGTCGGGTGAAGGGCGGGCGGCCGGCGCCGCGTTGCCTCGTTCCGCAATCCAGGAAACCCGCGGGGAATCGGCACCGTCCAATACGAGTTGGGCGCCGGATCGATAGGGCGGAGGATATTCACGCGGCGCCGGCTCGGGTCATATGGGCGCGGATATCGGTGATTCGGGGAATCCGTATTGGACGGTGCGGCGCCGGACCGGCTGTTCTGGTGGAGGCCGCCCGACCGGGTCGGCCGCCGCGGCACACGCGGCTCGTCATCTCCGGAAGGAGAGTCGGACATGGCAATCGATCAGGCGCAGCGGACCAGTGCGGCGTACCGGGCCCTGGAGGGCCTGTACCGCGAGTTGGGGATCATGGCGGCGGACACGGGCGGCACCGTGAGGATCCAGGGGGCTGACCCGGTGACGCCTTCGGTGCACCGGATCGGCGACGCCGCGGCGGCTGCCCTGGTCGCCCTGGGCACCGAGGCCGCCGTGCTCCACCGGGAGCGCGGCGGCGCGGCGCAGGACGTGACCGTCTCGGTGACGGCGGCGGTGCGCCAGCTGATGGCGGTGTTCTTCACCCGGATGCGGGGCGTGCCGGTCCATCGCTTGCAGGAGGACCCCAACCTGCTCGGCAACAGTGACTTCTACCGGGCAGCCGACGGCCGGTTCGTCTACGTGCTCCTCTCCTACCCGCACCTGCGTGACACCGCCTGCCGGGTACTGGACTGCCCGCCGGACCGCGAGCGGATCGCCGCCGCCATCGCCCAGTGGGACGCGCTGGAACTGGAGGAGGCCATCTGCACCCGGGGCGGCACCGCGATCGCAGTGCGCACCCGGGAGGAATGGCAGCGGCATCCACAGGGGCGGCTGCTGCAGGACGGCCCACTGATCCGGATCGAGAAGATCGGGGAGAGCGCGCCGGAGCCGTTCTCGGCGTTCCCGCCGAAGCTGTCCGGCGCGGCGGACCGGGACCTGCCGCTGGCCGGGGTGCGGGTGTTGGACAACACCCATGTGATCGCCGGCCCGATCGGCGCGCGGATCGCCGCCGAACTGGGCGCCGACGTGCTGCACATGTCCTCGCCCGACCATCCGGACCCGACCGGGATGATCGTCGAGACCGGCATCGGCAAGCGGGCCGCCTTCTGCGACCTGCTCGACCCGGCCCAGGCCGCCGCCTTCCGGTCCGTGCTGGCCGGCACCGACCTCTACGTCTGCAACTACCTGGGTCTGGACGCCAAGGGCTTCGGCCCGGCGGCACTGGCCGAGCAGCGGCCCGGACTGGTCGTGCTGGACTTCCTCGGCTGGGGAACCGAAGGGCCGTGGGCGGCACGCGGCGGCTTCGACCAACTGGCCTCCGCCGCCACGGGTTTGGCAGCCGAGGAGGGCTCGTTCGACGCTCCCCGGCTGCCCCCGACCTACCTGCTGAACGACTACCTAGCCGCAGTGCTCGGGGCCGCGGGCGCGCTGGAAGCGCTGCGCCGCCGGGCCCGGGAGGGCGGCAGCTACCGGGTGCACGTCGACCTGGCGAAGGTCTGCATGTGGGTGCAGGACCTCGGGCTGCTCCAGCGCGCGGGCGTGGTCGAGCTGCCCGCCCCCGACCCGGCGCACGACCAGGCCGAACTGGTCACCGTGCGGGGACCGTTCGGAGAAGTGTGCTACCTGCCGACCCAGGTGCGCTACTCCACGCTGGCACCGCGCCTGTCCCGCACCGCCGAGCCGCTGGGCGCATCGGAGCTCATCTGGTGACCACAGTCCGGCGCGTTGGCGTCCCCCCGCGGGTGCACCGTTGCGGGGCCCTCGATCTCGGGGCGGTGGCGCTCCATCAGCTCCAGCAGGGTGGCGACGGCCGGATCGGCGTTCGGACGGCTCAGCGCCGCGACCGTGGTCACCAACCGGTCGCCGCCCTCGATCGCGACGAAGCGGATCATCGGGTGACCGAGCGCCGCGACCCGCTCCGGGACGAAGCAGACGCACACCCCGGCCGCGGTGTAGCCGAGCATACTGGTCAGGTCCTCGGCCTGGGCACGGGTGCGCAACTCGAAACCGGCCTTGCGACAGGCGTCCTCGATCAGCGCACCGATCCGGGGCATGGCCGGCTGCGCGGCGGTCACGAACTCCTCGTCCCGCAGCCGGGCAAGCGGAACCGAACCGGCCCCGGCGAGTGGATGGTCGCACGGGACGGCCAGCACGGTGCTCTCCTCGGCCGCCTCCCGCACCTCCAGACCCGCCAGGTCGGAGACCGGCAGCCGGACCAGCGCCAGGTCCGCCACCCCTTGCCGGACCTGCTCGCACAGCTCGGCGGACGACCGCTGACGGACATCCAACCGCACGCCCGGCAACTCCCGGGCGGCCACCGCGAGCAACCGGGGCAGGTGCCAGTACCCCAGGCTGCTCACGTAGCCGAGCCGAACCGTGCCCTCGACGCCCTTGGATATCCGACGGACCCGAGCCACCGCGGCCTCCTGCGCCTCCAGCATCCGCTTGGCGTCGGCCGCGAAGGCCGCCCCGGCCACCGTCAGCCGCACTCCCCTGCTGGTGCGCTCGAGCAACAGCACTCCAAGGCCGCGTTCCAGGCGCTGGATCGCCTGACTGAGTGGTGGCTGACTCATCGACAAGCGCCGGGCGGCATGCCCGAAATGCTGCTCCTCGGCGAGTACCACGAACTGCTCCAGCAGGCGAGGGGTGAGCTCCATGACCGTCAACCCTAGGGCGCGGTTCACACACCGAACAAGGACAGGGGACACGCGGGCGATCTTCTTCTCGTTGACCCGAACGCCGGCCTCCCGCAGTTCGGAGGTCACGCGCGGTGAGCCGTAGGAGGTGACCCCCGGAACGTGGGCTGCAGGCTGCCCCCGATCGAGCCCGCCGACCGTGAGAGGATCTCCGAACGGTTCGCCCGCCTCGACGACGCCCGCAGCCGCGACGGCGGCGGGGCCGGCCTCGGCCTCCCGATCGCCCGCGACATCGCCGCCATCCACGGGGGCACTCTCGCCGTCATCGACACCCCTGGCGCGACGACCTTCCGAACGTGTCTACCCGCGCTGGTTGATCGACCTGGCAGGTGCGTCAACTCCGCTACTGAACCTGCAAGCATGATCTCGGAGCTGTTCGTCTGACAGCCGTCGGGCGGCTCCGCTACCCCTGTGACCGTGAGTGCGCACAGGGCGGCGGGTTGACCGACGCCGAGAGGGCCGCGTGGGAGCGGATCCGGCTGCAAGCCGTGGAACGCTTCGAGGGCGGGTAGAAGAACCGGGACCCGCGCTGGGCGCGGTGGCTTTGGCACGTGGTTCTCGGACGAGGTGGGCTTCGCCCGGTGCGAGCTGCAGGAGACCAAGCCGAGCAGCTCGCACCGGGCGGCCTCGGTTACTCCTCGTCGTCGCCGTCTCTGCCGGCGGCGTTCTCGGGAGACCAGCGGAGCGTCACATCGAAGCGGACGCCGGCGGAGCCGCCGGCCAGGATGACGCCGACGCTCCCGTCGAGCTTGACGCCGAACTTGACCTCGATCTCATCGGGTCGGCGCGGTAGGGCGCGGAACGCGTCGATCACGTCGGATGCGGTGTTGACCACGGTATGCAGCGAGTCCCGCACCGTGGCGCCCGCTCTCTCGAGACTTCCCCGGCCGGCGGGCGCGACTCCTGTGCCGGGGCCCTCGGTCTCAACCACCAGTGTCCCGCCGGATGCGAGGGTGAATTCGGTACGTGTTGTCACTGGGCCTCCTGGCCTGGGGATCCGGACGCACAGACGGAGCTCTGCGTCGGCTGCGGATAGGCGTCGGCCTGGACTTTGTCCAGCCCGGTGAGAATCGCCGGCAGTTGGGTCGGGTCGTTCAGATAGTCGAGCACCGCGTGGTTGAACGCGGCCGCCATGGTGCTGGGCATGCTGTCCGAGGCGTCGAAGCACAGGGTGGCGGGCGAGGTCAGCAACTCGTCGATCCGGCGGGCGACGCTGTCGGTGGCGTAGCTGGACGCCATCTGCGTGGTGACGGTGCGGTTGGCCGAGAAGGCTGACTCCAACTGCCGGGCCGGCCAGATCTGCTGGGCCTGCGGGCTCGCCGGGAAGGCCATGAACTGCTCGGCCTCCGGCGAGTCGCGGAACATCGAGACGAGGTCGCCCGACACCTCGCAAGCGGGCGTCCGCATCGGCTGGAGATCGGGGAACGGGGCGAAGTCGTAGTCCTTTCCCGGGACGGGCTTGGACGGCGCCGCGGCGTCCGCGGTGACGAGGGCGCCGTGCTCGAGGTAGCAGCCTGGCAGTGCGGTGAACAGCGGATGGGCCCCCTCGCCGTAGTTGGTCAGGAGCGCGGTCAGCCGGTCGCCATGGACCGCGCCCGGTGCGGTGACGGTCTGGCCCCAGGTCTCCCAGGCCGAGCTGACCTGCGGTGAGCTCCAGTTGAGCTTGCCGTCGACCCAGGACGTGTACGCGTCGGGACCCGACTGGTGCAGCAGGATGTCCTCGATCCAGTCGGTTCCCGGCCAGCCCGAGTTGGGCGGGTCAGCCACGGCCAGGCACCAGGGCGTCTCGCCCCGCTTGACTATCGACTGGCTGGCGCCGACCAAGCCGGCCCAGCTGTCGGGTGGCTGGGTGCCGAGCCGCTGGGGGCCGTACCAGATGAGGCTCTTGACGGAGGCTTTGACCACGACGGCGTACGGATCGCTGGTGCCGGCCTCACCGAGGCGGTACCACTGGGGGCCGTAGTCGGACTTCAGCTGATCCACGAGTCTCCTGCCGAGCGTCTTGTCCTGGAAGCGGTCCAGCGGGACGAGGTCGCCCTGCTGCGCGTAGGAACGCAGCGTTCCGGGGTTCGCCATGACCGACAGGTCCGGTGCCTCGCCCTTCTGCACGTCGGTCCGCAGGACCTGATCGAGTGCCCGAGTGGGGGAGGCGTTGATGGTGATGCCGGTCTTGGCCTCGAAGGCCGTGAGCACCGCCTGGAAGGAGTCCTTCTCGACGTCGCCGGTCCAGGGCGTCAGGATGGTCAGGACGCGTCGGTCGGACGAGCCGCCGAGGCAGGACGCGGAGGCCGCCAGCAGGGTGAGGACCAGCAGGAGCCGGAGAGCTGTCCGGCGCTCGTGTCGCATCATCGGCTCCCGAACCGGTACTCGTCGATGCGCGGATTCAACGCGAAAGCGGCTGCGGCAGTTCCGGTTACAGTCAGCAGCAGGAGCAGCGCCAGGCGTTCGGTGGAGGAGGCGTCCGCGTCGGCCACACCGCTCCTGAACACGGCCTCGTCCTGGGCCTGTTGGTGACCTGCCTGCCCTGTTCCGACGGTCTCGGAGCCGGATGCCAGCGATGACGTCGCCTGTGCCAGGTGGATCCCGCAGGACTTGGCGGCCGGGCAGGCCTTTGCGACGATGGCGGACAGGTCCGCGTCGGCCTCGGCGGAGCTCCGGCTCGCCCGTTGCTGTGCCAGGGCGAGCTGCGCCAGCGTGGTCCACGGCCAAGCGCTCGGCATCGGCAGGGGTGCGGACACGCGCCGTCAGCCCCATGCCCCAAATGCTCACTGATCACTGCCGGGTCGAAGCCCGACGGCTTCGACCCGGCACCCATGCGGGCGACATGCATACCGCCCTGCCGCAGTCAAGCAGCCTTCCTCTCAACTCTGCACTCGAGCCCGTACTTCGCTCTGCAGATGAACTCGTACACCGACACCGTCGGCGGAGACGTTGCACCCGCTTGGCAACCAGCCGCAGCGGTACGTTCGCCAAACCAGTCGTCTTACTGGACAGACCGCAATGACCACTCGCACGATCACAGGCACGCGCTGTTCGAGCCAACACCGCGCCACCGTGCATCGAGGAACCGATGAGAACACTGGTCGACCTGCGCTCGCGCCCTGAGGTCCCAAGACATCCGCCAGGACGGCCCTCGCGGCCGTCCGCCAGCTATATGGCGATGCGTCAGAATGGACCGAGACGGGTGCCGAGTGCCGAGCGCCTTCAGAGCACATCCCGGAAGTAGGGCTTCATGACCCGCTACTGCGTCGACCCCGACCGGAACGAGCTGACCGCCGCCTGGGGCACTGGCGAAGGCGACCTCACCACCCGTATCGCCGTCCTCCCCGGTGGCACGGACATCGCCGCATCCCTGCGTCTGGCCCGCGCTCTGACGCAACTGTCGGAAGCCGCCTGGCACACCTACACCCACCCCGCCAGCGCCGCCGACTCCCTGGAACCCAACAGCGAGGGCCGGCGACGCGAACAAGAACGCCAAGCCTTCAGCGAGGTCACCAAGGCCATCACCCAGCCGAACCTGCCACAGACCGGCCCGGTGATCGTCTCCTACAGCCCCCTGATCGAGTCCGCCCACCAGGTCGGCCGCGCCCTGCACACCCTCGACAATCCCGACCTGACGAAGGCCGTCCTCGCGGAGACCGCCATCGAACTCGCCGCCGTGGAGAGCGCCGAACTCGGCAACCTCACCGGCCGCGCGCAGCAGGCCGTGCTGCTCAGCCGCGAGGACGTCTCCCCCGTCCAGGTCGCCGCCGCCGACCACCTCCTCGAACAGGACCCCTTCGGCCCCGCGGCCCTGTTCTCCGATGTCGACCCGACCGCCGCCTCGGTCGCCGCCGCACACTGGCTGGCCGCCGCGGCCGAGGTCGCCGCCGACGCCTCCGGCCAGAACCCCACCGCGGTCCTCCTCGAAGCCGACGACATCGAGGCCCTCCCCCACGAGACACCCACCCTCGTCCTCGAACTCCTCGACTCCGGCGCCTCCCCCAACGACGCCGTCACCACCCTCGTCCGCCACGCCATGCACGTCGCCGACGGCCTCCTGCCCGACCCCACCGCCCTTCGCGAGCAACTCGACGACTTCGAGGAGACCCTCGCCGAGTACGCCGGCGACGAACCGGACATCGAGGACGTCGCACTGCGCCTGACCCCGCTCGACCCCAAGCGCCCGGCCCGCGATCTTCTCGAAGACCTCCTCGCCGGCATCCACGGCTGCTGGCTCCTCCACAGCGAGTACGACGAACTCGACAACAAGGAGGAGGACGACACCGAGAACGACGAGGAACGCGAGGCCGAAGCGCACCAGCACCACAGCCGCGCGCGCTTCGCCCAGCTCGTACGCGCAGCCGCCACACGCAACCACGACCGGCTGATCTGAGGCGCCCGGTACCCGAGAGAGCCCGACCGGCACGGTCACACGCGGAATCGACAAACCCACTCAGGGTTCTTCCCTTGGCGCCCGCTCACGGGAGACCCCCAGCTCATCCTCACTTTTCGGGGCTGGTGGTCGCATGGTGGTCGCCTGCGACGCCCAGACTGGAAGAGAACGATCCGCGCACCCCTTCGAGGCGATCACCATGCGCAGCTCACGCACCACCGGCGACCGCGGACGCGTCTACCGGCGCTGCGGCTGCCGCGACGACCACCGCCGCCAGCTCGGCACCCGCTGCCCGCACCTCGCCGCCGACCCCCGGCACGGCAGCTGGGCCTTCGCCGTCGACGTCCCCTCCGCCGACGGCCACCGCCGCACCATCCGCCGTGCCGGTTTCCCGGCCGAGACAGACGCTCGCATCGCCCTGCGCCGCTTCAACGAGTCCCTGCCCATCGGTGTCGTCACCGACCCGAGGCAGAGCACCGCCGACTACCTGACCGGCTGGCTCGCCGAGAAGGAGCTCCACCTCAAACCCACCACCATCGCCCGCTACCGCGACTACATCGAACAGGACCTCATCCCCGCCCTCGGCGCCATCCCCCTCGACGACCTCACCCGCCCGCACCTGCGCGCATTCGTCACCAACCAACTGCGCCACCACCGCGGCAGAGTCACCGTCCACCGGATCATGTCCACCCTCTCCAGCGCCCTCAGCGACGCCGTCACCGGCGAACGCCTCCCCCGCAACCCCGCGAAGCCTCCGCTCATCTCCAGGCCCGCCGCAGCCGAACGGCACCTGTGGACCGAAGAAGAGGCGGCCCGCTTCCTGCGCTTCACCCACCTCACCGACCCGCTCTACGCCGACATCGCCGAACTGATGATCGGAACCGGCCTGCGCAAGGGCGAGGTCCTCGGCCTGCGCTGGAACGACGTCCACCTGCCCGAGCGCACCCTCTTCGTCCGCGCCACTCTCTCCGTCATCGACAACACTCGGCTCCTGCTCACCGCCCCCAAGACCAAGGGCAGCCGCGCCTGGGTCGCCCTGTCCGACCGCGTCGCCGACGCCCTGGACGACCGCGCCGGCTCACGCGCCTTCGGCCACATCACCCCCGCCGGCGGCTACGTCTTCCACCGCCACGGCCGCCCCCTGCACCCCAAGACGGTCCTCGACCGCTTCCACCTGCTCTGCGACAAGGCCGGCGTCCCCCGCATCGCCCTGCACGACCTGCGCCACCTCGCCGCCAGCTTCGCCATGGCCGCAGGCGTCCCGCTCCCGATCGTCTCCAAGACCCTGCGCCACCGCACCCTGTCCACCACCGCGAACATCTACGCCGAACTCACCCGCCTCGCGGAGCGGGCGGCCGTCGACGCCATCGCCTGGACCCTCAACACCGCCGACCGCGCCGACCTCGGCCGGCCCGCATGCCGCGCCCGGCGCCCATGGCACCAGAACCCGCGCCCCCACCACCGCCTGGCCGCCCATCAGACGCCACAAGAGATCGAACCGACCACCGCCTGGCCGATGTGGCCCGGCGACCACACTGCGACCACCAGCCGACGGGACATCAAAAAGGCCGCTCCCGCCAGAAGCGGAAACGGCCCGGCGACCACACTGCGACCACCAGCCGACGGGACATCAAAAAGGCCGCTCCCGCCAGAAGCGGAAACGGCCTACGACCTGCAGTTATGCAAGTCGGGACGACAGGATTTGAACCTGCGACCCCTTGACCCCCAGCGGCGTTCACCAGTCCGAATCCCGCAGGTCAGGGCCTACCTCGTCCGCCATGCATGACGCCTGATGACACCTCATGACGCCCAGTCCGTGAGAGGCGC
>NZ_JBSFJU010000097.1:0-19880 GCF_053598215.1 Kitasatospora sp. NPDC001175
ACTCAAGATCGAGCCTGCGCTTACGTCCACGCCTTGCCATCAACACGCCCATCATGATCAAGGGGTGTTGCGACAAACGCTAGAACCCGCCGACCTCAAAGGGGTCCAGGTTCAGCGACCGCCGACAGGCGATCTCGTGCGCAACGGCCGTGGACGTACAAGCCATCGGCGGCAGTCGGCGTCTCCTCCGTCGGTCCGCGCGGGAATTCGGGAGCTGGCCGGGGCGGACATGCAGCATCGGCCATATCCTCAACCTGCATCTGGTCCGCGCGGCGGCTCCCACCGGCGCGGCTACCGTCAGCTGCGTCATCCCGCTGTGGGCCAACCATGAGCGCGCTGCCGCTCGCGGAACCGGCCGACGGGAACACCCTGCTCTGCGGACTCCTGGTGGTCGCCACGATCGTCTTCACCGTGCCCGGCCCCTTCCCCTCCGGGTCCGAGGTGCAGCGCGGGCGGCGTGTAAGGTGCATGGGACGGAGTGACCCGTGCGTTCGCCCGTCGTACACCTCATCCTAAGGACCTAGTGGTCCATGGTGCGGATGTCCAGGTCTCAGCAGGGGGAGCCAGTCCTCCGTCAGGTTCGAGAAGGCTTCCCATGACAGTGCGCCGCCCCAGCCGAATCCCCCGCCGCGCCGTGCCACTACCTACGCCGCCCCGGAGTACCACAGCGACACCGGCAGCCCGTCTCCGTCGTCGGCTCCCTGACCTCGACCCAAACGCGGTGCTGCACGGCGTACCTGCCGGATGAGTGCTCCAGCCAGAACAGCGCCCGCTGCCCGCCCCACGGCAGAGCCCGGGATTGCCAATCAGGAGAGTCGTAGCAGCATGATCAAGAAACCGCGCTACCGCCGCACCACAGCTCCGGTGGCCTCGCCCTTGTCCGGCAAGCCCCGGCTGGCGGTACTGGACGGGCTGCGCCTGGTGGCGGCATTGATGGTGGTGCTCTACCACTACACGGCGATGGACACCCCCTGGAACGGGCACACCCGGACCATCTTCCCGTCCCTGCACCATGTCTCCCAGTACGCCTGGATCGGGGTGGAGGTCTTCTTCCTGATCAGCGGGTTTGTCATATGCATGAGCAGTTGGGGCAAGTCGCTCGGCGACTTCGTGGTCTCGCGTGCATCCCGGCTCTACCCGGCCTACTGGGCCGCCGTGGTCATCACGGCGATCGTGATCAGCCTCTGGCCGCAGGTCGAGCACATCCAGAGCTGGGCCCAGATCGCGGCCAATCTGACCATGCTCCAGGACGGCATGCACGTCCGTGACGTGGACGGCGTGTACTGGACGCTGTTCACCGAGATGAAGTTCTACCTGCTGTTCGCCCTGCTGGTGGTCACGCGGGGCGTCAACTACCGCAACTGCGTGCTATTCTGCGGCGTCTGGACCGTGATCGGGATCACCGACTACTCGGTCCCCAACGACCTGCTCGACATGTGGGCCATGCCGCTGTTCTCGCCGTACTTCATCGCGGGCATCGCCCTCTACCTGATGTACCGTTTCAAGCCGAACGCGGTCCTGGTGGGCATCCTGGTCATCTCCTTCCTGCTCGCCGAGAACGAGATCGTCAAGCGCGTCGGCCTGAACCTGAGCGAGCCGAACCGCTCGATCGCGGCCTGGCCCGCCCAGATCCTGATCGCGGTCGCGTTCGCCGTCATGACCCTCATCGCCCTCGGCAAGTTCGACCGCATCCAGTGGCGGTGGCTGACCACCGCGGGCGCTCTCACCTACCCGCTCTACCTGCTCCACGAGAACATCGGCTGGACGATCATCCACACCCTCAAGGCGCGGGTCAGCCCCGTCCCGCTGGTGGTCGGCACCGCGATCGCCATGATGGTCCTCGCCTGGCTGTTGCACCGAATCGTCGAGCGTCCACTCGGCCGCAGGTTCCGCACCACCCTGGACCGGGCCATGACGGAGATGCGGCAGAACTCGCTCCAGCCGAAGGAGCGCGAGGTCCCGCCGCCGGCCTCCGAGCCGCACTCGCAGGACCCGTCGCAGCGAGTTCTCGCCGGCTCCGCCCGCTGAGCTCATCCCACCCAGCCGGAAGCGGCTCGCCCGCCTGCTCCTCCCCGATGCAGGCCGGCGGGCCGCTTCTCGCTTCTCTCACCGGCCCTGCGGCAGCCACCCGCGTCGGACCGCCCGCACCCCGGACTCGAACCGGCTGCGCGCGCCCAGCCGTTCCATCGGGTCCGTCGCCTGCCGCCGGGCGGTACGGGCGGAGACGGCGAGCCGCCTGGCGATCGCCTCGTCGGTGAAGCCCTACGACACCACAGACTCCTACCGCCCCAAGGGCGGCAAGTGGGCAGCCCAGGACCTCAACACCGAGGCCGGATACGACTGCGTCCAGGCCGGCGCCCCGCCGCGGTGGTCGACAACAACGGCGGCTTCCACGTCTTCCCCCGCAAGGCCAACGACGGCAACCTGCTCGAGACCGTCGACCACAACAACGACAACACCTGGGCCGAACAGGGCCTCACCAACCAGACCGGCCTGTAACACACATGTCGAAGCCCCCGGCCGGAACCTGTCCGGGCCGAGGGCTTCGACGCACCCGACGCTCTTCGCGGCAACGCGGGCCGAAGCCCCGGCGACAGCCCACCGGATGGTCGCTCGCTTCCTAACGCACCGCCGCTCGTCAGCTCCTACGAAGCAGCGCTGACCCAGTCGCCGAACGGGCCGGCACCAGGCGCGAGTTGACGGCACACATGGAGACGCCCGTCGGACCCCTGGACGGCGATCACCGCCCGGCCGGTGCTGTCGTAGGCCGCACTGGCGGAATGCACGAAGCCGCCGATCGGGGCGGGCAGGTCGGTCCAGCTGCCGTCACCGGGCACGCGGTCGGCTGCGGCCGGGCCGCCGGGCAGGGGCCGGAACTGGTAGCCGAGACCCGCGAAGTCGTTTCGGCCGACCAACAGCACGGCGCCGGGGACCACCGGGGACGGCACCGCGGTCAGGGGGCCGAAGCCGCCTCGGCCGGTGATGTACGCCGGCCCGTCGTTCCAGTTCCCCTTGTGGTCGGACTGGGCGGCGGCGTAGAAGCCGGCCGTCTCCGGGCGGCGGTAGAACACCTGCACCCGGCCGTCGGCGACGGTCGCGGTCGGCGGATCAGCCGGAGTGGTGAGCCGGAACCGCGGTGCCAGCACCACGTCCGAGTCCTTGCTCGACTGGAACCAGTGGAAGACCCGGTCCCGGCCGGCTCCGAAGACGTCGATGGTGCCTCCCGGAGCGGTGACCGCCGTCAGACCGTCCTGGATCGCCCCGCCGTGCAGGTCCAGCCAGTCGCCCCAGACCCCCTTCTTGTTCTGCATCCGCGAGCTGACGCCCTTGCCCCAGTTGCGGACGAACAGGTGCAGCCTGCCCTTGCCGTCGCGGGCGACCGCCGGGGTGCCCAGCTGGCGCATCCGGTAGGTGGTCGGGCTGGGATTGCCGAGGCTGGTCCACGGACCGAACGCACCGCCGCGCTTGGACTGTGAGCTGTGGACGATCTCGCGCAGCTGCTGTTCCGGGTCGTGGCTCAGTCTGGTCAACCGGGTCGCGAAGAGCTGCCAACGGCCGTCCGGCGTCAGGTCGATGGCCAACCTCGGCGCCACCGGACCGTCCAGGCCCAGGAGTTCGGGGCCGTCGAAGCGTCCGCTGCCAGGAGCGGACTCCAGCCAGCGGACGACCCGCTGACCGAGCACACCGAACGCGGTGAGCCGGCCGTCCGGGCCGGTCCGCAGCCAGTCGGTGGCGCCGACGTACCGGTGCCGGGTCGCCTGGGCCCAGCCGGTGCCGCGGACCGAGAAGGCCACCGTGTAGTCACCGCCGCCGGCCGGGTCTCCGCAGTCGTAGCCGTCCGCGCAGCCGTAGATGTTGAGGTAAAACTCCTTGGCCGAGTACGCCTCCGGCATCAGGTTCGGCACCCAGCGCTCGTTGTAGTAGCCCCGGTACGCCTCCACCGCGAAGTGCCCGGCTCCTCCCGGGCCGGTGTAGGACTGCAGCGCCAGCCAGGTGAACTGCGCGGTGGCAGTGTGGTCCTGGTGGTCCGAGTGGTCGCCGTAGTCGTGGTGCTGGCGATTCTGGGCGTCGTGCACCTGGTGGTCCGGGTCCGGGTCCATGGTGCGGACCGTGGTCGGCCGGAAGGTGTCGAACAGCCAGGCCAGGGTCCGCACCAGGCCGGCGCGGGTGTAGCGGCCCGTCTCGCGCAGCTCGGTGCCGGTCGGCAGCAGCGTGGGCACGTCGGGAACGGTGTCGTCCCAGAGCATGCGGAGCCGGGCGGTCTGGCCGTCCGTCGCGGTGCCCTGCTGGCGGATGTTGAGGAAGACCAGCCGGACCTGGGAGGCCCCCTCAAGGGTGAAGGTCTCCAACTGCGCCCCGTCGGGCGCGGTCAGGACGCCCGACGACCAGCGCGCGGCACGGTCGCCGAGCGCCATGGCCGCGTACGCGCCCTTGAGGCCGTTCTGCCTGGCCCGGGCGAACCGCTCGAAGTCCGCCGGGCCCCGCTCGTGCGGCAGCGTGCCGTACCGGTGGTTGTGGCCGTCGGCGTCACCGCTGGTCAGGTAGACGCCGGTGACCGGCGCAGCGGTGCGCAGCGACCGGGCGATCTCCGGGTTCATGAAGTACAGGTCGTCGTCCGGATGGGCGACGACGTGCAGGAACGACAGTCCGCCGGGCACGATGTCGGTCATCGGCTCGTCCCTCTCTCTGCTCCGTGGCAGCGTACGGCCAGGATCCGTCTTGGACCGCTGACAGGACCGGTAACGGAACCGGCAGCAGGGCCCGCGTCTCGCGGATCCTGCTGCCGGTCGGTGTCAGCCGCGGGCAAGCCGCTTGTTGCGGACGCTGCCCTTCTCGTACTGGCTCGGCACGGGGAAGTAGCTCGGCAGGAAGACGGAGAGGATGTCCGCCTGCTCCTCGGCCGAGACGTCCGCGTTGTGGTAGTCGTTGATGCAGAACACGTCGTTCGGACGCAGGCTCAACAGCCTTGCCAGCTTGGGGTGCTGGACCCGCAGGCCGACGTTGACGAAGCCGCTTGAGATGGGGGCGGCCACGCTGGTGCCGGTGAACATGCCGTAGTAGTGGTGCAGCGAGGAGGCGATGGCCAGGTCGGTCTCGCTGCGCAGCTGGGCCTTCGCGGTGCGGGCGACCTCGTCCGGGAAGCGCTCGTCGAGTTCGGCGAGGACGCTCTTGCGCAGGGCGTGCGGCGTGTGCAGGAAGGTGTTGGCAAGGCTCCGGCCGAACTCCCGCTCCAGCAGGGCGCGGTTGTTCTTGGCGGCGATGAAGGCGAACTCGTCGCCCTCCTGGACCTCCATCGGGTCGACCGTGGTCGGCGACTGGAAGCACTTGGCCTGGCCGGTGCCGAGGAAGAAGGCGTCCGGGCCCAGGGCGCGGCCGATGAACACGTCGTCGTTGAAGTACAGGAAGTGCTCGGCCAGGCCCTCGATCCGGTGCAGCCGGCTTTCGATGGCGTGCGAGTTGAAGCTGGGCAGCTTGCCGGTGTCGCCGAAGATCTCGCGGTGGCTGACCACCTTCACCCGGGGGTGGTCGGTGTCCAGCCAGTGCGGCACCTGGTCGTCGGTGACCAGGTGGATGGTGCGGATCCAGGGGGCGTACATGTCCAGCGAGCGCAGCGAGTACCGGAGTTCCTCGCGGTTGCGGAACCGGGCGTCGTCCGAGGAGCCGTCGGTCTCGGAGGGTGCGAGGCCCAACTCGACCAGGGCCTTGTTCTTGCGCTCGCGCCAGGCCGGGTCGTTGCCGTCCACCCAGGTGTAGACCACGTCGACGGGGAAGTCGACGTCGGTCGGCAGGGTCTTGGTGAAGGCCTCGATGGTCGGGTAGCTGCGGTCGCCGATCTCGAGGGTCGCGGTCGCGGTGAGCGCGGCCGCCGGCAGGGTGGCGCCGTAGACCGTGCCGCCGGGGACGTCCAGCAGCCTGGCGTCGTCCTTGTTGGGCGTGGTGAAGGCCACGGTGCAGCCGTAGACGCCGGTCAGGCGCATGGTGCCGGCCGTCGTGGTGACCGGGCGGAACAGCCGGAGCGCGGCCATCGAGCCGGCGGCCGGCAGGTACTGGTCGAGGATCGCGGCGAGGACGTTGGCCTTGGTACCGCCCCGGGCGTCCAGCAGGCTCGCGTACACCGGAGCGTCCTTGTACCGCTCGTTGATCGCCCGCAGTAGCTTCTCGCGGTACTCGACCGCCACCGCCAGGCTGTGCCGCAGCGCGGTGGTCCTGGTCATCACGTACGGGATGCCCAGCTCGTCCAGCAGGTCGACGGTCAGGTCCAGGTTGGCCTGCATCACGTCGAACGGCGAGAGATCGTCCGCGATCTGGCAGATGTGGCCGCTGGCGCGCATCACGGTGCCGCCGCTCTGCGCCTCGATCCGGACCTCGTGGGCCTTCTGGCCGACCTTGTCGATCGAGCCGACCGCGCGGGAGGGCTCGGCTCCGACGGTGCCCAGGGCACCCCGGGCGGACTCGGCCAGCGCGCGGCGGCGACGGCGGGCGGCGACCAGCCGGCCGCTGTCACGGTCGGCTATCAGGCCTTGGAACAGCTCGCTCCACTGCGCCGCGACCTCGGGCGCCGACCAGCGCGCGGCGGCCTTCAGCGAGGCGGCGCCGAAGGCGTGCCGGGTGTCGTCCTCGGACATCATCCGGTCCAGCGCCTCGGCCAGGCCCTCGATGTCGTCCGCCGGCACCAGCAGGCCGTTGACGTCTGGGGTGACGATCTCGCCCGGGCCGTTGGGGCAGTCGTACGCGACCACCGGGACGCCGGCGGCCTGCGCCTCGGCGAGCACCAGCGGCAGCGCCTCGACCCGGGAGGTCAGCAGGCAGACGCTGGCCTGCGCCCATTCCTCCAGCATGTGCTGGGTGGAGCCGACCAGCTGGATCTGGTCGGCGGCGCCGACGGTGCTGGCGAGTTCGCGCATCTTGCGAAGCAGCGGGCCGTCACCGAGCACTCGCAGTCGCCACTGCGGATGCTTGGCGGCCACCCGGTCGAAGGCGTGGATGGCGTGGTCGATCTGCTTCTCCGCCACCATCCGGCCGGCCAGGGTGATGGTGCGGGTCTCCAGCGAGGAGGCCGGACGGTAACCGTCGGGCAGGGCGTTGCCGAGCACGGTGAGCTTGGGCGCGTACTCGCCGAAGGTCTCGGCGAACCAGGCCCGGGTGGGCTCGCTCAGCGCGATCAGGGCGTCCAGGTGCGGGGCGAAGCGCAGCAGCGGGGCGCCGCTGACGCCGCGCAGCTCGGAGACCCGGTGGTCCTGGCAGACGGTGATCGCGGACGGCGGGGCGACCCGGACCATCAGCGCCAGCAGGGCGGGCGTCGAGGCGACCAGGATGTCCGAGTCGGTGTCGCGCAGTGCCCGCTCCACCTCCAGGTCGGACAGCCGGTTGAAGGACCGCTCCCAGGCCGGGTCCACCAGCTCGCTGGGCTGGGCGGCGAGCCGGCGGTACACCGCGTCGTCCAGGTCCGCGCCCTTGACCGGGCGCGGGACCGGGCCGGTGTTGTCCACCAGGTTCCGGATCTTCAGCTTGCCGCCGGTGGAGAAGAAGCCGCTGGAGCGGGTCTTGAAGACGCTGAGCACCTCGACCTGGTGCAGCTCGGCGACGGCTTCGGCCGCGGTCAGGATGGCCCGTTCGGTGCCGCCCATGGTGTCGGCGCTGGTCAGGAGAAAGGTGATTTTCACGTGAGCGATCCCGTGGTGGCGGTGGAGTTCGACTGCTGGCCCGGGGCGGCCGGTCCGGGCACCGGGCTGAAGGACAACCGGTAGATACCGCGGATGGTGTGGCGCTGGGTCACGTAGTGTAGGCGGCCCTTGCGGTCCGCGATCACCAGCTTGACGCCGGTGTTGAGCATCACGCGGACCGGGCGCAGGTCGTCGGGGCGGCGGCGCAGCCAGTACCTGCGGCCGCTCTCGCCCACCCAGCGGAAGCTCCAGTTGGCGCCCTTGCCGACGGCCTGGAACTGGTCCAACGGCAGCGTGCAGCGCAGCAGTTCGGGGCTGCCGGGCACGGGCTCGACGGTCAGCGCGATCGTCTGCCGGCCGTCGGTCGCCTCCAGCCGGCCGCGCGGACCCGGCGGACGGAAGTCCAGCTGCAGCCCGGCGAACCGGCGGACGGTGCGGACCAGTACGGCGCGGACGGCGGGATCGGAGACGTTGAGCCTGAGCCGGCCGGACGGGGAGACGCCGGTGTGCATCGACAGGCCGCTGACCGGGCAGGCGGCGAGCGCGGTGCTCGGCCCGGTGAGGGTCGGCGTCTCGCCCACGCCGATCAGCCGGAGCTCCTCGGCCGCGCCGCCGGGGGTGGTGATCCTCAGCGCCAGGGACCAGCGGCCGTCGGTGACGGGGAGGCCGCCGACCTGCTCGCCGAGCAGCGCGGAGACCGTGACGCTGGGGCGCCCGCCGGACCCGGCGGACAGCCGGCCGGGGACGGTGAAGTGCCGGCTGCCGTTGCCGACCGTCAGCTCGGCCCTGGCGTCGGCCGGGGTGCCCGGCGGCAGCAGGGCGTGCACGTTGAGGTTGTGGCCGCCCAGCACCATCGCGTACTTCACCACGGCGGCGGTGCCCTCGGCGCGCGGAGCCACCACGGAGTGGATCAGGTGGTCCCGGCCGGCGGCCACGTGCCGGCCGGCCTTGCGGCGGATCCGGTCGGGTAGCTGGCTGACCGGCAACCTGCGCCAGGCCAGCACTCCGGAACGGCCGACCACGCGCAGGGCGTGTACTTGCTCGGCCACCGTGACCTCCTAGGGCTCTCCCCGGAAGGTCCGGGCTGTCGATTCGGGCACTCGTGCGGGTGCGGGAGCAGCCATGCTAAGTCACCGGCAGATCCCGGGACTTCCTCGCCTCCGGGCCCGATGCCCCACTCTATCGGGGACGAAGTTTGCCAAAACGGACATTCCCCTTACGCAGCCCCTCCTTACGGCGCAGTGTTCCTCCGGTTGACACACGGCAAAATCAAATGACAGTGTGAGCGGCGAGCGAGGACCGCCATCCGTACCCACACACGCGGTCCCGCCGACGCCACCGGGAGCGGTGGTGGGAACTCGGTCCTCCGCGCGCACCGTGGTCGATGGTGAAGCAGAAGTGTTGGGGGAGCGATGAATCGCTTGACAGCCGTGGAGAACTCCGACTCCACCTCGCCAGGCGCACCCAGCACCCCGACGTCCCGGGGAAGCGCCGTCGGAGTCCTGAAGTCCGAGCACTCCAAGCTGGTCCACGCCTACCGCCGGATCCTGCCCGAGCGCAGCCGCGCGGCGATCGCCAAACACATCTCGCACGAGACCCGCACCCGGGTGATCCACACCATCTCCCGCTCGCTCTCGATGCAGCAGCGCCTCGACGACGGCGGGCGCCTGGCCAGGCGGCACCCGCAGTTCTTCGAGTCCGGCGAGGTGGCCCTGGCCCAGATCGACAAGGACCGCAAGATCGTCAGCGTCCGGGCCGACCTCGACCCGCTGAGCTGCCGGGCGCGGAACCTGGAGCTGGTCCGCGGCGCGCTGGACGGCGCCGGCATCCGCTACTTCGCCGTCCGGGGCCTGGCCGACACCTCCTCGGTGCTCGCCGTCACCCTGGCCGACCGGGCCGCCGTCCTGCGCGCACTGCAGGCACTGTGCACCAGGGTCCCCGGCTACCTCTCCGTCGCGCCGCGCTCCGGCGAGCAGCCGCCCGCCACCTCGCTGCCCGGCTTCGAGCCGGAGAGCTGGCGGACCGTCGAACAGGCCGAGGTCATCCGGCTGACCTGGTTCCAGGCCGACCAGGACGGCCACTACCTGCTCGGCCACGAATACGGCTGCGACGTGGAGTTCTGGCACGCCGAGGACGGCGCGCTGATCGCCCCGCGCCGCAACCGGGTCACCGAGCGGGTCGACGCCGACGAGCCGGCCACCCCCGCGCCGGGTGCCCTGTTCACCAGGCTGGCGGCCTGGAGCAGCCCCGGCGACGAGCTGCCCACCCGGGCCCCGTTCACCGCCGCGCTGCCCGAGGACATCCGCTTCCCGGTGGACGTGGTCTATACCTGGGTCGACAGCAACGACCCGAAGTGGCAGGCGACCCGCGCAGCCGCCAACGGCACCGCCACCTCCTACAACCCCGAGGCCGTCAACGACGCCCGCTTCATGAGCCGCGACGAGCTCAAGTACTCGCTGCGCTCACTGCACCTCAACGCGCCCTGGGTCCGCCACGTCTACCTGGTCACGGCCGACCAGGTACCGTCCTGGCTGGACACCTCGAACCCGCGGATCACCGTGGTCAGCCACCGGGAGATCTTCACCGACCCGAAGGCCCTGCCCACCTTCAACTCGCACGCCATCGAGAGCCAGCTGCACCACATACCCGGCCTGTCCGAGCAGTTCCTCTACTTCAACGACGACGTCTTCCTCGGCCGGCCGGTCGTCCCGCAGCTGTTCTTCCACTCCAACGGGCTGACCAAGTTCTTCCCCTCCCAGGCGATGGTGCCCTTCGGCACCCCCTCGGTCCAGGACCCCCCGGTCGCCGCCGCGGCCAAGAACAACCGCCAGCTGATCCAGCAGGACTTCGGCACCACCCTGGTGCAGAAGATGATGCACGTACCGCACGCGCTGCGCCGGGACGTCCTACTGGAGATAGAGGAGCGCTTCGCCGAGCAGCACCGGGAGACCGCCGCCACCAGGTTCCGCGGCCCGTCCGACCTCTCGGTCGCCTCCTCGCTGCACCACCACTACGGCTACCACAGCGGCCGAGCGGTCCCCTCCGAAATCGCCTACGCGTACCTGGACCTGATGCACGACAGCACCTCGCGCCGCCTGGCCCGGATCCTGGCCACCCGGAACCTGGACGTGTTCTGCATCAACGACACGGTTTCGGACCGCAAGGACCTGCCGGCCCAACTGGAGCTGCTGCAGCCCTTCCTGGACGCTTACTTCCCGGTCCCGAGCCCCTTCGAGAAGCGGGCGTGAACCGGCCGCACGGGCACGGCCGTTGCGGATCGGCCGCAGGGTCGTTGGCAGTGCGCGCGAGAACGAACGACAACCACTCCCGACCGGTACCCCGACCGCCCCGGCCACAGTAGGCGCCGGTTCCTGGCCGCTGCCGGCAGCCTCGGCGGCGCGCTGGCTACGAAGGCAACACCATGCTCGGCGGCAAGGCCCGCAGCATGGACGTCCCCGGCGGCGGGGGCCGCCGGCCGCTGCCGGGCGAGCACGGCTTTTAGGGCGGCGAGGATGTCAACGCAACGGCCTTCCCAACGCCCTCGACCTCGGCTGAGCCGCCCGGCCACCGGCACGGGCCTCGGCAGCGGCCGCGTTACGGAGGGAATATCGGCGGCGCACCGGGCCGATGTCGGCCAGACTGGGCCGGTGATCGTCATACACCCCGTACTGGAGAACGGTGCGCTCGACGCCTTCCAGCTGTGGCCGGTGGCCGAGCAGCCGCCGTACCGGCTCGTGCCGTTGAACCGAATGCTGGACGACGAGGGGGTCGGCGCGGCCGTCGCCACCATCGCGGGCTACAACCGGAGCAGGGCCGACCCCAACCCCGCCGACCCGGCCGCCGCCTACCTGAGCCCGCTGCTGCACGAGGAGGGTTTCGTCGCCCCCGGCGGACTCCGGGTCCAGGACACCGCCACCGGTGCGACGCTGAACCCCGGCTGCTGCTGCGGGCTCGAGGACTGGCGCGCCTGGCTGGAGGTCGCCGACGGCGGCGAGATGTGGCTCGGCCACGACCCGATGCCATGGGCCGAACAGGCCGGCGAGACCATTCGCCTGCATCCCGACGAGGAGCGTCCCGGGCCTGTGATCGAGTTCCCCAGGGCCGCGCTCCGCCGGCTGCTGGCCGAGGTGCAGCAGGACCTCGCCGACTTCCTCCTGCTGCTCGCCGACTGGGCCGGCCGGTACACCCCCGACTCCGCCGACGCCCTGGTCGCCGCCTTCGACAGCTCGCTCCAGATCACCGGCCCGCTCCGGCGCACCCTCCAGTGGCCGGCGTATGACTGACCCGGCCCTCCCCGCCCGGGCGGCTACCCACGGCGCCGACCGCGGCCAGGGCCGTACGGTCGCCTCCGCCCGGGTCGCGGCCCGGCTCGGCGGCCTCCTCGAACCGGACCGTCCGCTCGGACGCGACCACCACCGCCGGTGAGCCGGGTCCGCTCCGGCTCAGTACTGGATCACCTACCAGCGGTCGTTGCCGGACACGTCCTCGCACTCGTACTCGTAGCCGTCGCCGCTGTCGTCGGACTGCTCCTGGTAGCTGTCCGTCGCACTCTGGCATGCCTGCTCATCGTCGAAGCCGTCACCGGCCGGGTCGCCGTCCCACAGGCACTTGTCCTCGGTGCCCCCGGGGAGGCAATCGCGCTGCACGGCCACCTGGCGCTGCCCCGCCGCCTGGGCGGTCTCCTGGCCCGCCGCCTGGCCCGCCGCCTGGGCGGTCTCCTGGCGTGCTAAGGCAGCCGGAGCCACCGTGCCGAACAGACCCACGATCGCCACCACGGCCAGACCCACCCGTACCATCCTGTCCATTCGATCCCTCTTCCCTAGGCCGACGACCTGCGCGGATCCGCGCCTGACGAAGCGACACCTACCACTGCCGGCCGAGTGATTCGGGGACGCACCACCGCCGGAGGCGCGGCCGCCACACGAAAGCGTGATCGCTGGCGAAATGGTGCACCGCTGGGTGATGATGAGCAGGCGGAGACCGCCTCGGCCCTTCGCTTCCGCTCCACCACAACCACCTCGCTCGAAACAAGGCAGGGTCATCCATGTCCGAGCAGTTCGATGTCGAGCCACTGGGCGATCACGACTACCTCGTACGCGCCCACGTCAGCGAAGAAGTGATCGAATCGCGCTTCCAGGCCAGCCCGGCGGTGCTGGCGGAACTCCGGCTCCCGGAGGCCGACGAGCAGCGCGTGGTGCGCGAGGCGGCGCAGTTCCTCGCCGAACGGCAGCCGGTCATCGACTTCCCGCAGATGGTCGACCTCGACGATCTCGTCGCCGTCTACGACGACTTCATCTCCGAACTGGGCCGCCGCCTGCCGCCGCACTGACCAGGGACAAGGATCAGGCCCAACTGGTGTGCCTGAAGCACCAGTTGGGCCAGATCCACGCACCGCTCGGGTACCGCGGGCGGGTAACACGATCGGAGTGTCAGGTCTTGGGCTGCCAGCCCTCCAGGTGGGCGAAGGCCACCACGTTCTCGGTGTAGTCCATGGCGTTCCGGTCGTACGCGCCGCCGCAGGTGATCAGCCGGAGCTGCGCGTCATCGGCCTCCCCGTACACCTGCTCGTCGGGGAACTCCTTCTTGGCGTAGGCCTCGATGTTGTCGACGACGTACGTCACGGTGACACCGTCCGCACGGGTGATCTCGACCTTGCTCCCCTGTCGGAGAGCGCTGAGCCCCACGAAGACCGCGGGCCCGGTCTTGGTGTCGACATGGCCGATGACCACGGAGGTGCCGGGTTCGCCCGGTGAGGCGCTGCCGTTGAACCAGCCGACCAGGTTCTTGTCGTCGGCCGGGGGCGGAGCGATCTCACCGGAGGGCTGCGCGGCCAGCTGGGTGAAGGGGGCGTCCACCCCGATGGCGGGAATCCTCAGGCGTTTCGGCGGCGAGGAGCCCAGCACCGGCTTGGACGGCGAAGGCGCGGCCTCCGGGGGCTTGGCCTGGGCGGGGCCCGGCTGAGCGGGGCCCGACTGAGCCGCCGACGTCTGCGACGGCACCGGCCGCGCAGCGGCGGTCTTGGGGACGGCAGCCGACTTCGGGGGCAACGGCGCACCGGCCAGCGACCCGTTCAGCGGCTTGAAAATCATCAGAATGCCGAAGACGGCCATCCCGATGCCGAAGAGCGACAGCCAAGGCCTGCGGGTACGTCCCTCGGGCTGCTGATCTGTTTCGGGATCCGACGCGGAGTGAGACTCCATTCTGCAATGCCTTTCCTGAAGAGCCCATCGACGGCTTGCCTACTGGGTCTGCCACGCGCCGGCGCGGCCATCGCAACTTCGCGACGGCCGCACCGGAACTACCCAGCGGCGGTGAGCTCAGATCGTGCGATGGGCTCAGATCACGCTGCGGGAGGCAGCACGGCGGCGCAGTGCGTATGCACTGAGCCCGGCTCCGCCCAGAAGCAGAGCGCCACCGCCCATCAGCCCGGAGTCGGACTTGGTCAGACCGCCACCGCCCGCGTGGACACCACCGTGCGGGTGACGGTGATCTCCTTCCTCGTGGTCACGGTCCTGGTCCCGGCCGTGCTCGCGGCCGTGCTCGCGACCGTGGTCCCGGCCGTGCTCGCGGCCACCCTCGCGACCACCTTCATGGTCCCGGCCACCCTCGCGACCGTGATCCTCACCGTGCTCGCGCCCACCCTCGCGACCACCTTCATGGTCCCGGCCACCCTCGCGACCGTGATCCTCACCGTGCTCGCGCCCACCCTCACGGCCGTTGTCCCCGTGATCGTCGCTGTTGCCGCCGGTCAGCCCGGACAGGGCGAGGAAGCCACCACCGGCGTGAACACCACCGTGGCGGAAGTCCTCGTCACGGCCGTGGCCCCGACCGTGCTCACGGCCACCCTCGCGACCACCTTCATGGTCCCGGCCACCCTCGCGACCGTGATCCTCACCGTGCTCGCGGCCACCCTCGCGACCGTGATCCTCACCGTGCTCACGCCCACCCTCACGACCACCCTCGTGACCGCGGCCACCCTCACGGCCGTTGTCCCCGTGATCGTCTCCCTTGTGCTCATCGCTGTTGCCGCCCGTCAGAGCGGACAGGGCGAGGAAGCCGCCACCGGCGTGAACACCGCCATGGTGGAAGTCTCCGCACTTGCGGTGCTGATGACCGTGCTCGTGCTCCCGGCCGCCCTCGCGGCCGTGCTCCTTGCCCTCGTGGTCGCCGCCCGTCGGAGCGGAGCGGCCGAGGAAGCCACCACCGGCGTGAACACCGCCATGGCGGGAGCCCTCGTCACGGCCACGGCCGCAGTCACGGTCACGGTCGCCATCGCGGCGGTCGTTCTTCTCGGGTGCAGCGTTGGCCTTCGCGTCGGGCTTGGGAGTGTCGTCGGCAAACGCGCAGGTAGGGGCAGTAAGGACGAGCGAGGCGGCAAGCGCCGCTCCGGTCACCATAAGGCGCGTGGAACGCATTGGTGCCTCTTCCTTCCGCACCACCACGAGGGCAGACGGAGTGTCAGCTCGATGTCTCGTCGTGGCGCTTCACTCACCGTCAGTCATCTACTGAGAATTCGCCACCGGACATTCCTCCATTAGTGGTATGAAATGTTCACATTCTGGCGCGCTCAGGGCCTTTCGTTCACCCGTTTCCGCCAACGCCGGCCGGGGGCCGGAAGTCGCCCCAGGGCTCCGGCCTGCGGAAACGTCCGGAACGCCGGTCAAAACGATCACCGCCGAAGGCAAGCTCGCATACTCACTCCAACTCTCACCCTGGTGGACCAAGCGTGCTGTAGCCACCGAACCGTCAAGCTCGCCGTACGACTCCTCAAATCCCCAGGCGATCGCCCTGATTGTCACAGCTGAAGTCCCGCCAGAGCTGACCGATCATCGGTTCGCGACTCGTCAGTTCCGGCCCCCCGAAGTGCGGGATCCTGCTTGATCGACTACGTCCGCGAGCCCCTGTGGGTACGCCCCTACCGCCTCTCGCCGCGACCGGAACCCAGGCACCGTGGCCGGTGCGCACCGGGCCTCCTTCAGCCGAGACGCGGCACCCGCGGCGCAACCCAGGACGGTCCTGGGCGCCTCCGGGCGGGCAGTCCGCTGGGGGCCGGCCCGAGGCCAGTCGCCCGGAGGCCAGGCGCCGACTGCTCCGCGAGCACGCCCACCCGGAGCGAGCAAGAGCAGCCCCGCCGCCCGCCCGGACCCGGCCATGGGGCCTCCGGCCCGCCAACTGGCACAGGCCCGGAGAACCCGGAGCGCGCCGGGGCGAGCGGCGGCGGCAGGCACCGGCGGCCTCGCAGCCGGCCGGCCGCGCCGCTCTTCGACCGCCGGGTGAGGGCGACAGGGGCGAGGAGCACACCGCTGAAAGCCTCCCGACTGCCGAGCCGCAACGGCCTCCGGCGGGTCGGGCGAGGTGAGCGCCCCGCCCAAGACGCCACGATCGATGGCAAGGCCGCCCGGGAGTGTCGGGCGTGTCGCGCGGCGAGATGACGGTCACTCGACCCGGTGTGTCATCCCACGAGTCGGCGGCCCCGACGCCCTTTCCTGACGGTGTTTCCTGAGAAGTCGACGACTGGCGACACGCCGTCTGGCAGGCGTGTCGGTCGAGACTTCGGCCCGCGTGTCGGGCACCGGACCTGGTACGGCGTGTCTCGGTCGGCGCGGCACGTCTTCCAACCTTGCGGCAGCCCGGGCCCCACGGAGGAGAAGGGTGGTGTCTCGCACAGGGGACGCGGACCGTGCTCGACGGCAGGACGGGTTGTCAAACGGGCTGCCGTCGGCTCGCCCGCGCCAGAGGATCTCGCGTACCACATGCCGGGCTGGTCAGGCGACCGCACGTGGCGCGCGCCCGACCGAGCACGACGATGATCGCGGAGTACTCCAGCGCGGCTCACGGCTTCTCCGGGGCCACCTCAGCACGGAGCGGGAAGCCGAAGGCGCGCCTCGCCTTCAGCAGTCCGTGAGCGCTTCACCCGGTCGGCTGCACAGCGGTGGCGGTCCGCCTGCAATCACGGGCAGACCGGCCTCGGCAAACCATCCTGGCCGCCACTGCCACTCTGCGTAGTCCTCCCGCAAGAACTCCGGAGCCACCGGCTTCAGCCGGATACATGGGGCGGCAGTCTCCGGCCTCCGTGGTCAGCCTCCGGTGTACGGCGAGTTGGCGTTCCGCCCGGCGTACTCCCCACGGAGAAGCCAGCAATGGTGCTCCAGGCGCTCAACCCTGCAGCATCGCCGAGTAGTTGAGCGTTCCTCAGGTATACATGCTCCTGGAGGGCTCCTGCGGGGAACTTCCGAACCTGCCATGAGTGGCCGCCAGGGCCGTTGCAAAGTCCGGTGATCTTGTGAGTGTGCTGGTCAGGCGATGCCAAGGAGGTCGAGCGGGCGGCCGAAGGGCTCGTAGGAGGCGTGCCGGAGGCCGGCGGCGATGTTGCAGTGCCCATGCTGCCGCAGCGTGTTGATCGCCAGGTTGCGGAGGGTCGCCATCACCCGGAAGGCCATCGCCGAACTCGCGCCGACCGGGCACGCGTCGGATCCACCCGAGCCGGCCGCCGCCTACCAAGCCATCGTGAACGCCTTCAACCAGCACCCCGACCAGACATTCCGACTCCGCGACCTGCACGAACTCCTCGGCCTGCCCACCGACGACCCGGCCCTGAACGTCACCCGCAGCCGCCTGGGACGCCTCGCCCGCCAAGGCTTCCTCATACAGCCCGGACGAGGCCGCTACCAGAAACGGACTTAACGTCCTCTGAGAACTGTGCACTGGTGAAGGTGCTGCGGCCCCTACCCGTGCACTTGTGAAGGTGCGTCAAAGACGTGGCCGTGGATAGCCTGCTGGAGTCGAAGTGACCCGTGAGATTAGGGGCGCGTTAGCGGGATTCGTCATCATGGGTCCGCTGCGACCGTCAGCCCGTATCCGCAGACATCGAGATGGCGTGGTTGCGAGGAAACGTTGCGCGGAATGTCTCGCCATGAATCCCCGAATCCACGACGTCCAGAATGCGATATTCAGAGAGAGAACGATGAGAGCAAGAATCGCCAAAACTGTGATAGTCGCACTGCTGGCCGCCGGTTCCGCTGCCGTGGTCAGCGTCGCCGCCGCCTCCGCCTCGGAGGACACCGGCACCGCCATCTCGGCGTCGATCGCTTCAGGGCAGCGGGGGAACCCTGCCCCCGCCCTGACTGAGTTGCCCCGTTCCGCTCTCGCTCCGGAGCCAGGCAGGACAACGCCACGACCTCCGACGCCGGATCCGAGCAGGACAACGACACCACCTCCGACGCCGGATCCGAGCAGGACAACAACACGACCTCCGACGCCGGGCAAGCCGCCGAAGGGCTACAACGGAACAGCGAGGTGGTTCTCCCCCGGTGGTGTCGCGGGGGCGTGCGGCCAGATGATCAGAGACAGCGATTTCGTTGTTGCGCTCGACCCCACCATGTTTGGAGGGGGAAACCCGCCTCACAACTGCGGAAGGGAGATCATAGTCACGTACAAAGGAAAATCCATAATCGCCACAGTCCTTGACGCGTCCCCAGATGCAGAAAGGTATGGCATCGATCTGACGCGCTCCGCATTCAAGGCACTCGCCCCCCTCGACCAGGAGACCATCAACGTCACTTGGCGTTTCGCGAAGTAGTCGGCTTACCCGTCATATTCCTTTAAAACCGTGTTCCGCCTGGCCGAAGCCGAAGCAGAAGCCCAGCAGAGCCGCTGATCAAAGCACACGAGCGGCACTGCACATACTTGCAAGCACTGACCCCAGGGCCGCTTCAAAGTCCCGGTGAGCACGTGAGTCCGCAGGTCATGGCGATGCAGGGGTCCGGGCCTGGCCCGTCACGAACGCAACGAAGCTCCGGTTGAACGGGGTGACCTTCCCAAGTCGCCCTGAACCGCCGGAGCTTCGATGTGCCGCCAGTCTGCCACCGTCTGCCTGATCAAGTCGCCCGCTCTGGACGGCGTGGCGGGATTGTCGCTGGTGGAGCGGTTGCGGCTGCTGCCGGATCCGCGTCGGCGCCGAGGGATGCGACACCCGTTCGTGGCGGTGCTGCTGGTCGCCACCGCGGCGGTGGTCGCCGGCGCGCGCTCGTACGCAGCCATCGGCCAGTGGGCCGCGAACGCTCCGCAGCACACCCTGGCCCGCCTTGGCGCCAGGGGCACAGGAGCACTGGGCGTGCGCGTCGCACCGAGCGCCGCCACGATCCGGCGAGTCATCGGTCTGGTCTGCCCGGGCGGCCTGGCCGACCTGACTGGCGCCGATCCGGTCGGCTCGGACTCGATCGCCGTGGACGGCAAGGCCGCCCGCGGCTCGCGACACGGCACCTCGCCCGCCGCCCACCTGCTGGCCGCGATGACCGGCGACAGTCGGACCGTCACCCAACTGCGGGTGCCCGACAAGACCAACGAGATCACCTGCTTCGCCGCACCTGGCGCCTTACGACCTAACCGGGGTCACGGTCACGGCCGATGCCCTTCACACCCAGCGCGCCCATGTGCGCTTCCTGGTCGAGGAGAAGAAGGCCCACTACGTGCTGGTTCAAGGCCAAAGCCCGAACTGCACCGCAGGCTGCGGACGTTGCCGTGGAAGGAGGTCACCGCGCGCCGCTACGACCGCGAGACCGGCCACGGCCGCAAGGAGACCCGCGTGACCAGAGCCCTCACCGTCACCGACCTCGGCCTGGACTTCCCCCACGCCGTCCAGGCCGCGCGCATCCTGCGCCACCGCACCAACCTCAAGACCGGCACCATCAGCCGCCAGACCATCTATGCGATCACCGACCTGACCTCGCATCAAGCCTCGCCCCAGCGCCTCGGCCAACTCGCCAGATCGCAATGGATCATCGAGAACCGGCTGCACTTCGTCCGCGACACCACCTTCGCCGAGGAAGCCTCGAAGATCCGTACTGGGTATGGACCCGAGAACATGGCGACCCTCCGCAACCTGGCGATCAACACGTTGCAACAGCATGGGCACCGCAACATCGCCGCCGGCCTCCGGCAGCCTCCTACGAGCCCTTCGGCCGCCCGCTCGACCTCCTCGGCATCGCCTGACCAGCACACTCACAAGATCACCGGACTTTGCAACGGCCCTGGAGTGGCCGCAGGTCCTCGTGCCTTCCTCGGCTCTGGAAGCCCGGAAATGCGGAAAGCCCCTCCCGGTATCCCCGGGAGGGGCTTTCACTAAAATTTGTTCGGCGGCGTCCTACTCTCCCACAGGGTCCCCCCTGCAGTACCATCGGCGCTGTGAGGCTTAGCTTCCGGGTTCGGAATGTAACC
>NZ_JBSFJU010000098.1:0-19554 GCF_053598215.1 Kitasatospora sp. NPDC001175
CGACACCTGCTCCAACGGGGCCGCGTTGCTTGCGTTCCGCGCACTGCGGTGTACCTCGACCCTTGCCTTGCACCCCGGCCGAAATCCTTAACTACCCGGCCTTGGGGAAACTTCCTGGGTGAGCTCCGCTCGGCTGGCGGCCAACGTTGCTAGGAGCCGGGCACTTGGACTACGGCGAAGCCACTTGAGGACCGAACTGGGCAGTGGCCCGGTGGTGAGAGCTTGAGCCAGCGGCACGAGAACGGGAGCGATCTGGCCGTCCTCGCCGGCGAGTAGGTGGTGCACGCGGTCGGTGGCCACGCACCGCGCGCAGCACCCGTCCACGATGAGGTTCTCCGGGGAACCACACCGGCGACAGGAGAAGTCGATGTCCGCGCCGCAGCACGGACCGAGGCTCCACCCCCGTTGTCGCCGCTGCCGACCAGGACGCGGGTGACACCACAGCGTACGCAGGGCCCGGGCTTGCGCCGACGCCTGCCGTAGCAGGAGGAGCACAGGGGGCCGATCGGCCAGCGGACCTTGGGCTCCCTCGCCCGTCCGCAGTCAGCGCACGGAACCGAGGGCCGGGGGCGGCAGGCATTGCATTGGAAGGCTCCGGCCGCTTTGCGGCTGCCGTCGCGCAAACGTCCGCAGATGGTGCAGAGTCCCTCGACGGTGTAGCAGCGATGGCACAGCCCGGGTTCGCCGTTCTCACCCCGCTTGGCGAGCTGCCTGAACTGGCCGCACTTGCCGCAGAGCTTGGGCGGGGCGGTGTAGCAGCGGGAGCACAGTGGCCCCTCCGAGGAGTTGGCATGGACCGGGCTCATGGTTCCGCAGCGGATGCACTCCTGGTCAAGGAACCCTGAGCAGGGGCGGCACAAAGGTCCAGATCCGCACCGGAATGCCCTCGCGGGTGACGGCCAGCCCGATCACGATCTGCGGCAGGTCCTTGCGGTGGTCCTTGGAGTGCCCGTACCGGCGAAGCGCGCCGTCGCCATCGTCGGCCTCGTCCCGTTCGAAGTAGGTACTGGTGGTGTCGAAGAAGATCAGGTCGACCTCGAGGTCGAGGAGGTTCGCGGCGGCGAAGAACACCGCTTCCTGCACGGCGGCTTGGGTCCCCTCGTCCACCAGCAGGTCCATGGCCCGATAGGCGTGTTGCTCGGCGAGTTCCTCGATGCCGGGCACCACCGCGTCCTTGCCGGCCCACTCGGCGGCGGCCCGCTTGGAGCTCGGGGCGACAGCACGGTTGGCGACCAGCGCGAACAGGGCACGTTCCACATCGGTGCGGAACTGGCGCGCGTCCAGTACCTTCGCGAGCGCCTGGTCGATGCCCAGCAGCTTCCACAGGCCGTCCAGCAGCCACACTGTTCCGATCGGCCGGGAGGACTGAACCGCCAGCGGGCCGCCTTCCAGACCCAGCGGCGCGGCCACATCCTCGTCCCCGTCACCGAGATAGCGGTTGAGAGAGTCGACCAGCCTCCGCAGGGAGTCGAGGTCGAGCTTGTCCTCCCGACCCAGGTTGAGGAGCACCTCGGCCTGCGTCGTGCCGCCGATCCGCCGGTTCGTCGCCAGCTGCACATAGCGCACCACGCTGCCGTCCCGGTTCCGACGTTGCGTCTTCCGCACGTACATGCCCGCAGGATGCGACAAAACCCCAGTTCATGGCGGCTGAATCAGCAAATACACATGTCCGCACCCCAGATCTGCTCTAGACCACTCAGATCGCGCTGACCAGCGAAGACAAGCGATCAGACCCGGTCGTGTGCCCGCAGACTGTCGAAGCCGGGGGAGCGGACGGGGAGGCTGCAGCTGTGAGCAGGGCACTGGCCGCGGGGCTGGAGGGAGCCAGTTGGCCGGCCGGGGTGCCTGCCTGAACTGTCAGGTCAATCAGATCCATCGTTGCCGAGTGTCTCCCACCGCCGCCCGGCCTGGTGCTGACCGGCCTAGCCGGGCGGGGGCACGGCGAGGAGATCGATCTCGCCGATGAACCCCTGCACGGATTGTCCCAGCCTGCGTCCGATGCCCGCCACCACGAGTCGTATACGTGGCACCTATGAGTCGGAGTGGAACTAGAGGGCCGAGGTGTTCGTCTCCTGGTGACATGAGTGACAACACGTTAGGACGGCGCGGACTCCTTCGGACTGCAGTTGCGGGGGCCGCCTTCCTGCCGGTGGTCGGCGCCGCGTCCACTGCCGCGGCGGGCGAGCCGCACCGGACGGGCGGCGGCAGCGAGACGGTGTTCCGCTGGCTCGGGAACAGTGGCTGGCGGATCGAGGGCAACGGGAAGACGGTGCTGTTCGACCCGTACATCACGCGGTTCCCGACCAACGGATTCGATGCGAGTACCCGGCTCACTGTCGACACCGACCTGGTCGACCAGCACATCGGCAAGCCGGATCTCATCCTGGTCAGCCACAGCCACTGGGACCACTTCAACGACGTCCCCCACATTGCCAAGACCAAGAGGGTCCCCGTCGTCGGGACCGCGACCACCTGCTACCTGCTCCAGGCGATGGGCGTGGACCCCGCACAGCTGATCACGGTCAAGGGCGGCGAGGTCCTCGACTTCGGCGGGTACACCGTCGAGGTGGTGGCGAGTCTGCACAGCCGTAACGCCAAGCACAGCTATTGGGCGCCCGGCACGCTGACGGGCCCGCCGGTCAAGGCGCCGGAGACGATCGGCGAACTCCCGGAAGGCGACACACTGGCCTTCCAGATCCGCCTCGGCGACGGACCGTCGACCCTTCTGACGGGCGCCAGCGACTTCGTGGAGCGCAACCTCGCCGGACTGAGGCCCGACATCGCGATGATCGCCGTCGAGAGCACCGCCCGCACCACGTACCGGTACGTACCACGACTCCTCAAGGCCCTCGATTACCCGCGCACCGTAGTCCCTGTGCACTGGGACAACTTCGAGACGCCGCTTACCGGTCCGGCTGTCCAAGGGAGCAAGGTGGACCTGGACGGACTCGTCACACAGGTCCGCGAACTCTCCCCACGCACCAACCTGGTCCGCCCGGAACACCTAACGCCCTTGCGACTGCGCGCATAGCGATCAGCTCGCGTCGGACAGGGACGTGCCCGCCGATGAAACCGTTCGCCGGCGGGCTGGCTCTGTTCACGTGAAGTAGCAGCGATTGGTCAGCGGTTTGGGCAGCAGTTAGCGATCTTGAGTGCTGCGGATGTTCACCAGAAATGACGTCACCCGACGACTGAGGTGGTCTCCGGGAGGCGGGATGATGGTGGCCAGTTCAGATTCTCCGCGCGCGGCCAGTTGGCGGGGAGTCATCTGGCCGCGGATGTCACAACGCGTAGTCGTCAACGGAGTCGGTGTCCGGCTACGGCTGTCGGTCGCCCGGCCGGCTACGCGAGGCTTCCACCGGGAAGTGGATCGGGCTGAGCAGGTACTGCGCACGCTCGGGGCGGGGGGAGTTGGCCAGCCTCGGCGCGATGGCCGCACGTAGCTCGACGATCAGCTCCGCCAGTTCCGCCGGGCTGAGCCAGAGGGCATGCTGCCGGTAGCCCACCTGGTCGGCCACGGGGTCTGTCTCCTCTCGGTCGAGGTAGGCATTGAACTCGGCCAGCAGGGCGGTCATCGCGGTGGTAAACGCCTGCCGATGGTCTTCGGGGGTGAGCGTGCGGAGCTCCTCGACCCCGATGACGGCCCGGTCCTGGCACAGCCGGTAGTGCCGTTCCACCGCCCCACGCACCCTGTGTTCCTCGGCCACCTCCAGGATCCCGCCGCTCACCAGCAGATCGATGTGCCGGTAGACGGTGGCCTTGGAGGCTTCCGGGATACGCGCGCACAGCTGAGCGGTGGTCAGCAGCCGTCCACCGCCCATCGCATGCACAATCCGCAGCCGGATGGGGTGGGCGAGCAGTCTCAGGGAGTCCATGCCCAAACCTTCTCACAACTGCTACCTTTCTCAAGCATGAGAACGAATAGGGATGGGGTACTGGAGGTGGCGCGCGGCTTCGCCGCGCTGCTGCGGGCTGAGCACTTCGACCAGACCGTGGAGCTCTTCGCGCCTCCACTGCGGGCTGCGGTCTCCTCTGAGGCGCTGCGGCTGGCCTGGGCGGCCGAGGCTGCCGGGCACGGCGGGATCCAGGCGGTCCAGGAGCCGGAGATCGAAACCGGCGAAGCGGACCCGGTCCGAGTGCGCATCGCGATCACCTGCGCCGACGGCAGCTTCACCGTGGTCACATCGGTCGGTGACGACGGCCTGCTGCACGGGCTACGACTCGATCCGCACGATGGCGCCGTGTGGCAGCCGCCGCACTACACGCAGCAGGACCGCTTCACCGAACGGGAAGTCCTGCTCGGGACGGGGCCACTCGCCGTGCCCGGCACGCTCACCCTCCCCGACGGCCCCGGCCCGTGGCCCGCCGCGGTCCTGCTCGCCGGCGGCGGGCCCTTCGACCGGGACGAGACCAGCGGCCCGAACAAACCGCTCAAGGACCTCGCCTGGGGACTCGCCTCCCGTCAGGTGGCCACGCTGCGCTTCGACAAGCCGACCTTCGCCCACCCGGACCGCGTTCCCTCCGACTTCACCATGGCCGACGAGTACCTGCCTCCCGCGCTCGCCGCCGTCCAACTGCTGCGGCAGCACCCCGAGGTGGACCCCGACCGGATCCATCTGCTCGGCCACAGCATGGGCGGCAAGGTGGCGCCTCGGATCGCCGCCGCCGATCCGTCGATCGCGGGCCTCGTGCTGCTCGCTGCGGACGCGCAGCCGATGCACGATGCGGCCGTCCGGGTGGCCCGCCACCTCGCGGCCCTCGCCCCCGGCCCGAGTGCCGACCAGGCGGTGGCCTCGCTCGCCCGCAAGGCCGAGCTGGTGGCAGGACCTGAACTCACCCCCGACACACCGCCGGAACTTCTGCCCCTAGGCCTCTCCGCCGCCTACTGGCTCGACCTGCGCGCCTACGACCCGCCGGCCACGGCGGCCGCACTGGCCCGCCCGATGCTGATCCTGCAGGGTGGGCGGGACTACCAGGTCACCGTCACCGACGACCTGGCGCTCTGGCGGCGGGCCCTTGCGCACCGGCCCGGGGTGAGGATCCGAATCCACCAAGACCTCAACCACCTCTTCTTCCCCGGCAGTGGCGATCCCACCCCAGCCGACTACGCCAAGCCAGGACATGTCGCCCTGGCGGTGGTGGACGAGATCGTGACCTGGCTGGCGCTGCCGTAGGAGAGAACGGAGCCCCGCCCAGACCAATGCCATTCATCCTCCAGCAGTCGCCCTCGGTCACATCCGTAACTGGCCGTCCGTGGGGGAATTCCTGGCAGCCGCTGTCAGCGGGATGCTGGTTTTGCGCCTCGGCGGTGATCAGAGCTGGTGCGCGATCCGTTGGCCTGAGGCGCCGTGCAGCAGAGCGACATGGCGACGCTGTTCTTCTCCTCGCGCTCGGTGAGGACCTGGAAGAGCAGTTCGGCGCCGCGGCGGTCGAGTCTGAGTTCTGAGAGCGCTCGGGTGCTTGCTTCGGGACCGTGATTGTGCTCCTGCCCAAAGTTCTGCCCGGGAGACCGTCAGAGGCCGGCCTCGGTGATGATGCCGTCCATCCGTGCCCTTGGCAGCACGGGGTTGGCCGCAGCGTCCTCGGCGCCCGTGGGCTCGGGGTCCGCCAGTAGTCGCTCCAGCAGGTCCGCGCTGACGTTGGGATGCCGGGCCACTCCCGCGCGCAGGAACGACTCCGTGCAGTCCCCGATTCGCCGCAGCTCCGCATCGGGCAGCTCGGGGTCCTCCAGAGCGAGGAGGCGCACCCTCGGGTCCGGCTCGTCCACGAAGCCTCGCAGCTCCTGACGTGGGAAGTTGGGGTGATCCACCAGTAGGGGCCTGACGTGGGAGCGCTCGCCGTGGGCTCGGATCAGTCGCAGCAGGACCTCTGGCGGTGTGTCGGGTCGGTGGGCGGCGGCGCGGCGGACGGACACGTCCAGGTCGTTGTCCAGCCTCTGCCAGGCTGCCTCCGGCAGGTCCCGGCCGGTTGCCAGGATCTGCCGGAACACCGTGTGCGGGCAGTCGAGGTAGGTCAGCCGTTCGGCTAGGGGCGCATCTCGCAGCCAGCTCGGCTTGTAGGGCGTCCAGTGGAGAGCGAGAGCGGCGTCGTCGCTGCCGGCGGCGTCCTCGGCCTCCACCAGTGCGAGCAGCCGTCCCGGGTCTCGGGGGTTACGTGGCGGCTGTAGGCCACCGCGACGCGCACGGACGGGTCCGTGCTGTCCTGCAGGCGGGCCACCATGTCGGCCGTCAGGCGCGGGTTGCCGACCACGGCGTGCAGTACCGTCTCGTCCCCGGTTGCCAGCAGCCGGTCGAACTGCTCGAGCGTCAGCGGGATACGACACGCGAGGTTGGCTCGCACAGCCGGATCGGCGAGACAGTGCTCGTAGTACTCCGGAGGGACACCCGGGTCATTGGCCTCGCTGGCTGCGGCCCGCACCCCCGGGTCCGGGTCCGTCAGCAGCGCCAACTGTACGACGATCGGCCGCTCCCGCCAGCTCTGCGCGACCATCGCGCGCAGCTTGGGATCGGAGCTGGCCGCGAGTTCCTCCGGCGGCCGGCCGTAGGCTTCGACCAGGTCCTCGATGCCCGTCCGTACCTCGCGCTCCACCATGGTCCGAACGAAGTCCGCATGGGCATCGCGGATCGCCGGGTCGGGATGCCCGGCGATCCGGTGGCGCATCGTCGAGGAAACCCGCTTTCTGTGCAAGAGCACCGCCGAATCCCCGCCGCCATGCGTCAGCAAGGCCTCGACCACCGCGTCCGGCAGCTGCCCCCTGCGCAACGACAGCCCGTGCCGGCCCGCCTCGTGCGCGGCCAGACGCACCAGGACATCCGGCGACGCGGCCGGGTTTCGTCCCAGCCCGGACAACTGCGGCTCCTTGAGATGGACCATGCGTCCACGCTAGCCAAGCCGCCGCAACGGCCTTCACCCGGCCGACTTGTGCCGCCGGCCTCCGACACGCCCACACACTGTTAGTGGTGCTCTCGGTTCTCGCCGACATCTCCTGGGGACTCGATCCAGAACTGATGCCAGAACTCGCCGACATCCGCTCTCCGATTTCACCTACACAGCCACCTGGTGCTGGGTCAGTGATCCCTCACCTCACCTCCAAGTCGCCCGGGCGAACGGTGTAGCCGCCGTCGACGACCGGTGCGAAGGGCGCCGGTGCCATACAGGTGCCCACCACCGGCTGCACGGGCTTTCCGTTGGCGTCCACATCGAGGTTGACGACGCCCCAGGAGAAGCCGAGGCGGTCCTTGGCGTGGCCGTGTCCCTGGGAGATGCTCAGGCCGACCCGCTGGCCGACCGGCATCGCATCCGACTTGGTGATGACGGCGGTCAGGGTGGCGACGTGGTCCCCGGTCACCAGGCAGTCGACCGCGGCGTCGGCGGTGCCCACCTCACCGGTCTCGGCTTTGCGGTGGGTGAAGTGGATGGTGCCGCGCGCGTCGGTCGGCAGGCCGTCCTTGAGCTGGGGATCGTCAGGAAAGCGCCGGGTGTACGGGGCCGCCTGGGCGTCGACGGTGAACCGGATCTCGTCGTCGGGCCGGAAGGCGTAGAAGATCCGCGCCGACCCGGTGACGCTCGCCAGCCGAACGGGGTGGTCCTTGGCGGGCGCCGCGGAGCCGGCGGCGGAAGCCGGGGTGACGGTGGCCAGCGTCGCGAACGCGAGGCCGACGGCGGCGACGGTGGCGGCGGTGCGGGGCTTGATGCCGCGGACCATTGGGGGGCTCCCTTCGTTGACGGCGGCCCTGGTGGCCGCCGTTCGGTGCCCCATCAGCCTCGCCGTCACCGGGCTATCCGCGCCATGTGCCGATCGGCACGTAGATCGCCCGAAGGCGGGCGAGGCTGTGCCCATCGGCACAACCCGCGCGGCGGACTTCAGCGGGGCCAATGCCCGCGAGCTCGAGGACGCCGGGGTGGGGCCGGCCCGGCCCCACCGAGCTCGCCCGCCGGTCAGAGGTTCTGCAGGTACGCCCGCTGGACGGTGCGGGCGGCCTGCTCGGGGGTGTCGTGCAGCATCGCCTCCTGGGTGGCCTGGTCGCCGATGAAGTAGTTCTCGTACACCGCCACCCACCGGTCGCCGATACCGGGCAGGTCGCGCTCGACCCAACCGACCTGGTGGCCCTCGCCGCGCACCAGGAACACGTTCGGGTTGACGGTCCAGCCGGCCAGTAGTCACCAAACACCCGATAGTCCAGACCGATGCCCACGTCCGTGTCCGGCAGGCCGCGCAGCCGGGGGTCGGCGGGGACGGTGACTTCGGCGACCGGTGGCTTCGGAGTCTTGGGCACGGCCGCCGGTGCGGGGCCGGACACAGTCTGCTGGGCCAGACGGAGGTCGACCAATTCGCGCAGCCTGGCACCGTCGCCGGTCGGGGCGGGGGTTTGTCCCCGGGGGGGGACAGGCTCGGCGGCGTCGGCCGTGGCGGCGGGCGCCGTTTCCCCCCGAGGAACAACGGGTTCCGGGCGGACCTGTTCGGCGGCCGGAACGACGGCCGCAGGCGGGGTCGTTTCTCCTCGGGGCGCAGCGGTGGCCGGTTCAGTGTCGGCCTGGGCGCGGCGGGGCGCGGGCAGTGCGGCTAGCCTGCGGTCGGATCGGTATCCGGCCCGGTCTCTGTTTCCCCTCGGGGTGAAACGACGGGGCCAGGGGAAGTCTCGCCGGGCGCGGGCGCCTGGATGGGGTGGGCGTCCAGCAGCCGCTCGGCAAGCTCGCGATGGTGGATGGTCAGGGCGTGGGCGGCGTGCAGGAGCTCGTCTAGGGCTTGGCGGGCAAGGGCAGGGTCGCCGTGGCGGGCCGCGTGGTCGAGCTGGCGTAGGAAGCGCACGTCGTGCTGGCGCAGCTTCTCGCCGAGTTCCAGCAGCTCGGTCGCCTCGGTGCTCGCGCTGAGGTCGGAGGGCAGCGGAGTTTCGCCTCGGGGAGTTTCGGCAGCTGCGGCGAGCGCCTTCTCCTGCCGCTTCCGCTCCCTCGCCGGCCGGATGACTTCCGGCGGCGCCTTGAGTGAAGACGGCCGCAACGTCCACGCTTGACACGCCTGCGTCCTCCCGGCCGGTCAAACTCGCCTGGCAATCGGTCAAGATCACCTGTAAGAGGACACCCAGCCGGGCGGACCGCCTGCCCGAACACAGGTGACACAGCCTGTCTGTGAATCGCTCCCACCTGGGGAAATGGCCGGTCAATGACAACCCCCACAGGTATGAAGGCCGCCGGGTTCGGGCGGCTGCTGGCCGAGGCACGGCGGCTGACCGGCGCGCTGCGCGAGTCGGTGGAGCAGGTGCGCACCGCCGTCCTGGTGCTGGCCGAGCGGGTGCGCGCGCACGGCTCCGGTCGCGCATTACCGCTCGTAGACCACTTCGGGGAAGCGCGGCGACGGGCCGTCCAGGAGGTGGTCGTCGTGGCCGCGCAGCCAGCGGTCGAGGAACGACGAGACGTAGGAGCGGGTGGCCAGGACCGCGCGGTCGGGGCGGACGTCGCCGACGTCGTCGGTCAGCGTCGTCGGGGCGACGGCGCCCTGGCGGGCGAGCTGGGGCAGCAGGGACTGCGCGTCGGTGTAGGAGCCATGGCGGGAGCCGGTCAGGGTCACGTCGGCGTGCCAGCCCGTGCTGTGCTGCCACAGGGCGTCCCAGCCGGGCTGCTGGTGGTAGCTGCCGGAGCCGGACTCCTGGGTGCCCATGAGCAGGAAGGGCCGGGTCAGGCCGTCCTCGGCGACGGTGGGCAGGGGCAGCTGGACTCCGGTGCCGTCCGGGCCGGAGAAGTGCAGCTGGCCGTCGAGGTTGACGCCGACCTTGAGGCGCGGATCGTCGTGCATGGTCTGCAGGGCCGTGGAGCCGCCCCCGGAGTGGCCGACCATGCCGATCCGATCGAGGTCGAGCAAGGCGGCGAGGCCGGCCGGCAGCTGCGCGTCGTGGCGCAGCCCGGCGAGTTGGTCCAGGACGAAGCGGGTGTCGTCGACCCGGGTCTGCAGCGTCTTGCGCAGGAGGGCGCCCATGTCGAGGCCGGGCCGGGCCATCAGCGCGGGGAAGACGGAGGTGGCGAGGTCCCCGTCGGGGAAGGCGACCTCGGAGGCGTCGTAGGTGTGGTCGACGGTGACGACCACGTAGCCGCGGGAGGCGAGGTCCTCCACCAGGGCGGTGCCCCAGGTGCGCGGGTCGCCGAAGCCCGCCGAGTACAGCACGACGGGCCGCTTGCCGCCGGGGAGGGCGGGCGCGTCGGCGCGGGCGTGGGTGCGGATGCCTGCCCAGTCGGTGCGGCCGGGCTCGAAGCCGTTCTCGCGCTGGCCCCAGCTCCCGGCGTTGCCGAAGTGGTCAGCGGCGGCGGGGACCATGTACGGCGCGCGGTCGTTGCCGGTGGCGGGCCGGGTGGTCGGGTACCAGAAGCTGATCATCAGCTTGCGGTGCTGCCCGGGCTTCCAGGGGTCGTCCCGGGGGTCGTCCGTGAGCTGCAGGGACGTCGTGCCGATCGGGTACAAGCCGGTGGGCTGCGGAAGCCAGGCCCTGGCCTGCTGCTCGGTGCCCCGTCCCGGCGCCGCCACCGCCGCCACCGCCGCGCCCGGTGCGCCGATCACGCCCAGTGTCGCCGTCGCCGCCAGCAGTGCCGCCGCCACGGCCCGTCCTCGCCTGTTCATCGCCGTTCCCCCTCGTTCGGTTCCGTGTTCGCCTTGGACACGGGCGACGGTACGGGCGAGGAGGGGCGGAAACCGTCATACCGGGGTGCCAAGTCCTCTGTAGGACCCCGGTATGACGGCGTTCGGCGCCACAGGTACTTCTTCACCGCAGCCTGACCAGTTGCTTCCAGCCCACGTCGTCGGCGGTCCCGACGGCCGGCCCCTCCACTACCGGATGGGGCAGACTGCCCGTCATGACAGCACCTGAGCATGGGGCCGCATCCGCATATGGCTCGCTGCCCACGTTCGGCCAGACTCAGCCGGGCCGATGACCGATGGCGCGCGCCTGGACGCGTTCGAGGCGGACCTCGGCCCGCCGTTGCCGGCCGACCTGCGGGCATGGTGGCTGCTGCCCCTTCCTGGACGCAACAGCAGACCTCTGGTGCGGTGAACCCGAGGACGGTCCCCGCGGGTGGGGACCACACAGCACCGCCCGGGAAAAACGCTGGTACGAGGACACGTGACCGGACGCTGCCCCCGACACTCCGCCGTCATCGACGAGTCCCCAACGAGCATCGACTGATCGAACTGCGTTGAGACAGATCTCCGTCCGTCAAACTTTGGTGAGACTGGTCAAACTTCGCTGCGACGGGTCACCAGTGTCCTGTGACAGATGATCTTGACCGTTTGCCAAGCGATCTTGACAGCCGGACTATCGGCGGCAGATCCAGTAGCTGTCGCGGGCTGGGTGCCAGCGTCGCTCACCGGTGGGGCGAGTCACCACGACGTCGCCGTCCTCGTACGAGACCCGGTCGCCCGCCACGACGAACACTGGCCTGTCCAGTCCGACGCGGAAGTCGGACTGGAGCAGGAACTCGCTGAGCAGCAGCATCCGCGGCATTGGGGTAACCCCGTCGAAATTCACGCGCATGAGCCGAGCATCCCGGAGGATCCGGTGCGGCCGCGACAGGTTTCCGGACACGGAGCGGGCAGGCTCTGGTCAAGATCAGGTGGTAGAAATCTGCTGGTCGTCAAGATCCTTTGGCAAACGGTCGAGATCGCCTGTCAGGGGACAACCTTTCCAGTCTCAACGGACTTTGACCGCGACCTCCACCAGCAGGAGCGGGTACGGATCGGTGTCAGAACGGTGGCTCGTTGGAGTAGGTGCCGCCTCAGGGGTCGGGGGCCGGAGCGACGCTTGGCCGGACCTGGAGGACACGGACGGCATCCTTGATGCGGCCGAGGTCGATGAGATGGTGGGCCAGGACGGTGTTGTTGGAACCGGGGTGCTGTTCGAGGACAGCGACGGCCTCCTCGATGCAGCCGGCCTCGGCAAGCAGGTGTGAGAGGGACCAGGCCGCGTACCAGGTGCCGCCTTCGGGGTGCGCCCGGGCCTGCTCGATCGCTTCGTCGCGTAGGCCGCAGTCGGCCATGAGCGGCAGCCGTATTTGGAAGAAGTCCCACTCCTCCTCACCGTCACGCCGCTCCTTGAGGGCGTCGAGGTAGGCCAGAGCTTCCTGAGCACGGCCGTGCTCGGCATACAGGGTGCACAGCGCGTCAACGACGCAGTCGTCCGCGCCGCCCGGGGAGTCCGCCAGGGCGCGCACCACCGCGATCGCCTCGTCGACGCGACCGTGCCGGACCAGCAGCTGGGACAGTAGATGGGCAACGCGCCACATGCCGTGGGGCTTTTCGGCGGGTCCGGTAGACGGCGGTCGCTCCCTCCTCATCGCCGCGTGCCTCCAGTACCTCGGCCAGACTCCGCGCGGCGTGCCCGTGGTACTCGGAGTCGGTGTACGCGCGCAGTTCCTCAATCCGTCCATGCCTGGCCAGCAGGTCGGCCAGCGCGTCCCGGCCATTAACGGACGTAACCTCCCGGCGGCGCAGCAGGGCGATCGCCTCGTCGACGTGGCCTTGCCGTTCCCGGACGGTGGCAAGCAGGTCGAAGGCGTTGGACGGCTCCAGGCGGAGCCGGTGGCAGTCGGGGTCGTCGCAGGCCGGGACCGCGGCCTCGATCCGGGCTTCCAGCAGCGCCGCAACTTCCTCGTCCTGGCCTGCGGCGTCGGCGACGTCGACCAGGGCCTGGGCGAGGAACCAGTCCTCAACGCCGGGCCGCAGCAGCGCGAGCGCCTCGGCGGCCCGGCCGTGGCGGGCCAGCAGACGCGCGAAGAAGTCCAGGACCAGCCGGTCGCCGGCCTGCGTGTAGGGGCGGGACAGCTCGATCGCCTCCTGCGCCCTACCCCAATCCTCCAGCAGCTCGGCTCGGGCCTGGGCGGCCGGCCACCAGCCCGTCGCGATGTACGGACCGAGCACGTCCAGCGCCTGCTCGTACTGCTGCCGGTCGCCGAGCAGCCGTGCCCACTCCAGCGCGCAGAACCACTCCCCACGCCTGGCCTGGAACTCCACTTCCCGCTCGTGGCCAAGCTCCACAAGCCGGGTCACCAGCGATGAAGGAATGCAGCCCGACAAGGTCCGGGCCCGGTAATCAAGATCAGCAGCGTCCACGGCCCCGCACCCTAGCCGCCACCCCTGACACCAGAGACCGGACAACGGCGGTCAAACTTCGATGAGACAAACCGCCGTCAGTCAAACTTCGCTGAGACTCGCCAAACTTCGGTGAGACGGGTCACAACCAGCCGGTAGTCGGCAGGTGTCCCAACCCTGTCCCAGCACCAGCGCAAAACGCTCCCACCAGGCGAAACGGCCTGGGACCGTCTCAGATCCGTCCCAGCAAAACGCCCGAACCGGACACCCTGGGACGCAGCTGGGACAGGGCTGGGACGCCGCCAGCCTCAGCCTGGCGAACCGGCCGACGTTCACCCCTGACCTGTGGCACGCGATCTTGACCGTTTGCCAGCAGATCTTGACCGACGCCGGGCACCGGGTGCTTCCGGGGTTAGCGCCAATCTCGTGCGCCTGGCCGACGGGCGGTGCCACGGCAGCCGACCAGGACCTTGCCGCCCGCGGTGCTGGAGCCGGAACGCGAACGGCTCTGGTCGCTGCTGGAACTCCAGGAGCTCCTGGACGAGTGAATCGTGGCAGAACCGGCCGCACGACGGACTGCGTGACCCTGCCCACCCGAGCCGGATGTTCCCCACCGACAAGCTATCGACCGCGCCGATTACTGCTGAGCGATCAGCTCCCACCGGACTGAGGCAGGCCTCAGTTTGCGTCGCTCGGGGTCCAGCGGGTAGCGAGCATGGTGAAGCCCTGCTGGTCGTCTCCGGACTTTGCTGTGATCTTGAACCACACCACCGACTTCTTCGCGGTGATGAGGCAGTAGGCGGAGTTGACCTTGAGGGCGGCAGCGCTCATCTTGTTCGGCCGGGTGTTGCGGTTGGCGTCGTTCTGGCACTGGTCCGGCCCGGGTTCCTGCGTCTGCGAGGTTCCCCACTGCCGCGTCGAGGTGAGGACGCTGTCCTGCTCGCCCGACAGCGGACACGCCGCCTGGACGATGAGATCGTCGGTGAGGAACTCGGCCTCGCTGTGACCGCGTCCCTGGTCGAAGTTGACTGCCCCGGTCAGGCACTGCTCGGCCGCCGGCAGGGTGATGGAGGTGTCCTGGTACTTCACCGTCCAGCCTGCCCCACTGGGCGTCGGGAAGGCGGCCGGAGAGGGCGTTGTCGCACTGCCCGACATCGGGGCCGGGACGCCCGCCGAGGTCGCGCTTGAGGCCGGGTCCGGGTTCGCGGCGGGGGTGGTACTGCTACTGACCGCCGCCCCACCCGCGAAGTGCACGGCGAGCGACAATCCGGCCACCATCACCACGGTACCGAAGACCCCCAAGGCCACCCGCATCCCGCGGCCGGTCTCGCGCGGCGGGGCCGTCGTGATGAAGTTATTGACCTGAGTGTCATTGCTGCCGGTCTGCGCTGCGGTGGACCCCTCGAAGGTATTGTCGGACACCCCGCCCACGGGCTCGCTCATGCCTTCGGTCCGAAGTGGTTCTCCTGCCGGCTGTGGTCGCCGGTCTGGACGGCGGTCGGACCCATGAACGTGTTCCCGCTCATCACGTTCGCACCCCCGACCGAGCCGCCAGCCGCCTGGATCTTCGCCACCGCCTCCCGCAGCGCCTTGGCGAACTCCGGGTCCTGCTCAACCGCGTCTTCCACAGCGAGCGTGACCCACTGCCGGGTGCGGTCGCTGAGCGCCTGCTGGCCGGCCTCGGCCTCATTCGCCAGACGCACCAGCGAACCGTCATGCCCAAGCTTGCCGCTGACCACTTCATGCAGCCGGTCCATCGCCGCGTCCAGTCCGGCATCCACCTCCGCGTCCGCCCGCCCAGCCACCCGCCGCGCCTTCCGGACCGCCCACGCGAACAGGTACCCGACCACGATCTCTACGCCGGCCATCACTCCCCCAGCCTCAGAACTGACATCACATCAGACCGTACTATCCAGCCAGTCCCGGCCGCAGGCCCAATGCCTCATCCGACAGCCACAATGACGCGGCCGAGCAGACGGGGCCGCGCCGATGGCTGTCCCCCGATCCGATCACTCGTCGCCAGCTACTGGCGCAGCAGCGAGGCGGGGTTGAGGTCGAGGTGGAAGGGGGCGTCCAGGTCGCTAGTCTCGCCGACCTGGACCAGGCGGCCGCCGACACCGGGCACTGGACCGGGCCTGGCGGGTGCGGTCCAGCCGGAACCAGGTGGGCACCTGAGCGATCACCATCCCGGCAGCCCCAACCACGCCAAGGTCGACCCGAGGGCGTTCGTCAACTACCTCCGCCGCGCACCGGCCTGGCTGCTCACCGCGCTGCACCCGCCTGGGGCAAACCGCATATAGCCCGCACGGGAGGCGAGGTGACTGGTGGATGGGTTGGAGTCGTCCAGCCAGTCGTCCGGGGTGACAGGTCAGCCCGAGGCGCTCAGGGGGCGCCCGCCTCGTGCCACCAGGCGAGGACGTTGAAGTCAGGGGCTGTCGCCGACCCAGTTCCAACGGCGCTGCACGCGGGGTTCGTAATGAGCTTGGCCGCCGGGACCGTACCGGCCGCTCTCGGTGCGCAGCGCGGCGCCGTCGGCGAGCTGTTCGTCGTCCCAGCCGGTGACATCCAGGAGGAGGCCGTAGAGCGGGCCGCCGCGCAGCCCCCGGTACTCGTGGCCGGGCTGCGGGCCGGGGTCGGGGTCGTCGGGGTCGGCCCCGCCTCATTGCCAATGCCCGCCAGGATCCCAGCCGTCACCGACATCGGGCGCAGCATGGAGAGGAGGAGGCAGGCCATGCCGAACGCGATCGCCAAGCTGTCGATCAGCTTCTCGCTGGTTTCTGTGCCTGTGGCCGTGTTCGCCGCGACTGGGCCGGGCCGGCACGAGGTGCCGCTGCACTTGATCCATGGCGGCGACTGTGGCGCCAGAATCCGCCAGCCGAGGGTGTGCGAGGTCCACGGCGAGGTGCCCGCGGGCGACATCGCCCACGGCTACGAGGCACCGGACGGGCGCATCGTGGTGCTCACGCGGGACGACCTCACCGACCTGCCGCCCGCCACCACCAAGGAGATCCGTGTCCTCGGCTTCCTGGACGCCGCCAGGGTGGATCCGATCGCCTACGACCGTGCGTACTATCTGGCACCCTCCATGCCGGCCGGCAAGCGCCCGTACGCCCTGCTATGCCAGGCCATGCGGGAGGCGAATCAGGTCGGCGTCGCCCGCGTCGCGCTGCACACCAAGGAGAGCCTGGCTGTGCTGCGGGCACGGGACGCCGTGTCGGGTGGTCGACGCGCTGGCGGCGTTCGACGGCTGACGGGGCGTCCACTCGGACCTTGACCATGCCCGGTCGCGACCGGCCGCCATCGGCCCACGTCGCTCACCACTGGGAACGGCGGAAGTCGCCCGGGGCGCAGCCGACTTCGCGGGTGAAGAGCTTGCCGAAGTCGGTGGCCTCGGTGAAGCCGAGCGTGCGGCCGATCGCGGCCACGGGCAGGTCGGTGTGAGCGAGCAGCCGCTGCGTCTGCAGCCCTGCCCGCCTCGCGCTGGTAGCCGCCACGGACGGTCTGCGAGTTGGTGATGGGGTCACGACGCCGGCGGGCGTGATGCCGCCGCTGGCCCCGACGACCGCGGCGACAGCCTGCGCGCGGTCCACCGCTCCGGCGGTGACCGCGCGGCCGTAGCCCGTGATGTCCTGGACAGGTGCCATGGCACCATCCTCTCGCAGTGCGCCGACGCCGGCAGTGCGGACGAGTGACCTCAGTCATACCGCTGCAGGGGCGAGTCTGCCCGGAAGGGCCGTCGCATACTGCCGCGACGACCGGCCCGACCAGCCGCCTGGCTCGCCTGCTGGTCCATCTGCGATACGAGGAGCGGTAGTTGGCCGGTCGGAGAGGTCGCCCCGTCCACTCCGGGTCGGATCGACGTGAGCCGTGGTCGCCCGGCCCGCGCGCGCTCCGACACCCGCCGGTCGGCGGGTGGTGGCCCCGCCGGGCGGGGGTGCCGGTCCTGTCGGCCATGTGTGAAGATCCTGGGGTCTCGGGGGGATTTCTCATGTTCGTCTCATCAATGCCGGTGCAACGTCCGTCGGTGCGGCCGCGATGCGGGAAACTGACTGTCAATCAAATAGCTGGCGTGTCCGTCCTCCTGGGGCTCCGACGGTTCCTTCCAGGAGATGGCGACTAAGTTGCACACGAGAGTCCCAAGAGGCCGCCCGGGTTGGGTGCGCCGCACGATGGCCCGGGCGCTGACGGCCACTGCGTTCGCTACGGCCACGGCGATGACGATGTCGGTGGCGCACGCGGTGCCCGAGAAGCCGGTCGCGCCGCGTGACGGCGGGCAGCAGCTGCCCGCATATGCGGTCAACGGCGAGTTGGTCCACTACAACTTCCAGTGGAGCGACGACAACTCGGACAAGAACTCGATGGCCAGGTGGTCGACCCCGAACACCATCGAGGGTGGGCCGCGGGGGCTCCACCACAACGGTGCGTACGTCGACCGGGCCCAGAACTGGTCGATCTGGGGCAATCCGCGCGCTACCCCGGACGGCCGGACGCTGCGGCTGGACGGCAGCAACCAGTACGTGTCGGTCCCGCTGACGCTGCACGACGACCAGTCGTTCACGGTGTCCAGCTGGGTGCAACTGACCCAGACCGGCAAGTCCTACTCGGTCATCGCCCAGGACGGCAGCCGGGTGTCCGGCTTCTACCTGAAGGTGAACCCGGACGGCAGGCCGGTGTTCGGCATGCCGCGCGGCGACTCGGAGAACGCCGGTTGGGACACGGCGAACGGCCCGGACCTGGTCGCGCAGGCCAACCCGGGGGCCATGAAGCCCAATTGGACGCACCTGACCGGTGTGTACGACGCGCAGGCCGCCGAGGTCCGGCTGTACGTGAACGGTGTCCTCACCGGCCGCGCCCCGCACACCTCGACCTGGCAGGCAGGCGGTGAGATCGAGCTGGGCCGGGACATGTGGGCCGGCAAGCCCGGCGACTACCTCCCCGGCGGGATGGCCGACGTCCGGATCTGGCAGCGGGCGCTGCCCGACATCGAGGCCGCGAACGTGGCGATCCCGGACGGGCAGGTCCGTGACGACCACTGCTCGCTGGGGAACTCGCTGCACGTCGGTGGCCCGAAGGTCAAGGCACTGACCGCCAAGGCGCTGACCAGCTCGATCGCCGATTCCCGTTTCGCGGCGCTGAGCGCCTGGGGCTACGGCCCGGTCGCCCTCGCCAAGATCGACGATGAGGGCGACCAGCGGACGGCCAACCAGGCGCAGGACGCCCGGACGGCGGCCTGGGCCGCCGTGACCAAGCCGTTCGGGGACGGCATCTTCGGCGACGACTACAACACCTTCCTGAACTCGCCCGGTTACGGCCAGGCAATGCGCAACTTCCTGCTGGACGACGGCAAGCGCAACTGGGCCGGACCGGCCGTCGCGAAGCCGTCCCAGGCGGCCCTGGACCGTGCGCTGGCGATCCTGAAGGACCGTCAGGACAAGGCCGACAACTCCTGGCACTGGTACGGCGCCAACGGGGTGATCATAACCGCGGACCTGCTGAAGGGGATGTCCGCGTACCAGATCGCCAGGTTCATCCGCTTCGGCGGCTACCCGACGGTGGCCCCGGCGAAGGACTCGGTCGAGTTCCGGATGGAGGTCGAGGACCTCAAGACCCAGTGGGCCGGCTGCGACGGCTCCGACCCGCTGGACCCGACCCACGTGCTGGACGACGTGGTGGCCACCGCCAGCGCCGAGTGGCAGGCCGAGCAGGCCGCCCAGGCCGACCAGCGCGCCGCCATCGTGGCCGCCGACATCCAGGCGTACCAGGACGTCCGGACCGCCTCGGACGCGCTGGTCGAGGCCTCCGGGCAGGCGTACATCGTCAGCCGGATGCTGTTCTTCCAGAAGTTCTGGCAGGGACAGCCGAAGAGCAACATCTTCTACCCGAAGCCCGATCAGTTCACCAAGGCCACCGCCGCGATGGCGGACGCCAAGAAGGTGATCGCCGCCCAGCTGGCCATTGCCCAGAAGGCCGCCGCCTCGGCCAAGACCCAGGCGGACAGCGCGAGCGCCGCCGAGTCCGACGCCGGGAAGATCGCCGGCGGCAACGGCACGCCGTACGGCCGTGGACTGACCTACGCGCAGCAGTCGGCCCAGGTCACCAAGGCCTCGGCCGCCGCCGCGCAGTCCGCGAGCAAGGCGATCGAGACCACGCTGAACGCCGTCTCGGCCGGCCAGGCAGACAGCAAGGCGCTGTACGCCCTCGGCGACACCCAGACCCACGCCACCCAGGCCGAGTTCCAGCGCGCCGCCGCCCAGGAGGCCGCCGACCAGGCGCACAACGCCGCCGCCGCGGCCGCCGCTCAGGCAGACCAGGCGGGCCAGGCCGCCGCCCGGGCCAAGGCCGACAAGGACAAGGCCCAGCAGGCCGAGCAGACCGCGAAGGCCGCTGCCGCACTCCGAGGCACAGATGTCCCATCGCCTCCGGCGGGATCATCCAGCGGCCCAGGTCCTGGGAGTACTTGCAGTCCACGTCGATGCCGTCGATCG
>NZ_JBSFJU010000099.1:0-19525 GCF_053598215.1 Kitasatospora sp. NPDC001175
GCCCTGCGCAAGGCGCACCACGAGGGCGCCCGGATCATCGGACTGTGCACGGGTGCGTTCGTCCTGGCAGCCGCGGGTCTGCTGGACGGCCGGCCACCACCCACTGGATGTACGCGCCGACGCTGGCCAAGCGCTACCCCCGGGTCCACGTCGACCCGCGCGAACTCTTCGTCGACGACGGCGATGTGCTCACCTCGGCCGGCACGGCGGCAGGGATCGACCTCTGCCTGCACGTCGTACGGACCGACCACGGCGCGGAGGCGGCCAACGCGCTGGCCCGCCGACTGGTGGTGCCGAGCCGACGCAGCGGCGGAGGACAGGCCCAGTACATCGACCAGTCATTACCTGAAGAGATCGGCAACGACCCGCTCGCCGAGGTCGTGACCTGGGCCCTCGAAAACCTCAACCAGCAGTTCGACGTGGAGGTGCTCGCCGCCCGCGCCTACATGAGCCGCCGGACCTTCGACCGGCGCTTCCGCACCCTGACCGGCAGTGCGCCGCTGCAGTGGCTGATCACTCAGCGGGTGCTGCAGGCGCAGCGGCTGCTGGAGACCTCCGAGCTGTCCGTGGACGATGTCGCACGCCGCTGCGGCTTCCGCTCACCGGTCGCGCTCCGGGGCCACTTCCGGCGCCAACTGGGGGTCTCGCCCGCCGCGTACCGGACCAGCTACCGCGCCCGGCGGCCCGCTTCGGGCGGCGCCACCGTGCCACCGCAGGGGCACCCCGCCCAGGGCCACGGCCATCACGCACCGGGGCATCCGGCGGCGAGCGGCTACCCGGCCGAGCGACTGTCGGGTCTGGCCGGTGCCACCGGTCCGCTCGGTGCGGCCTCCGCTCCGGCGGGCATGCCCGCCGGAGCTCCTGGGGCCGCCGGACCGGCCGGGGGTGCTCCGGGTGCCGGATTCGGCGCTCAGGCCGGGGTGACCGGGACGGCGGTCGCCGGAAGCCAGGCGGGCGTGGGTCCGGCGGGCGGGACTTCGCCGGCCGGCGCCGCGGCGGGCGCGCCACCCGCGTACCACTCGCCGGGCGCGCCGGGGGCCGGAGGCTCCCCGACCGCGGGCGCACTCGGTCGGGGACGGTTCCGTCCGGGCGTTCCGCCGCAGCCGGGCACGGGCCTCGGCAGGACGTCCAGGCCCGGCGACCGCCCGACGGAGCGGCAGGAACGGCCGGCGCGACCGGTGCGGCAGGCGGACCAGCTGACGGACCGTCTGGCCGATCGGTCGCCGGAACGAGCCGTCGAGCACGCGGCCGCGGCGGACGAGGCCCATGGCCGGCCCTCCGCTCGGGGCCTCGGCCAGCGGCACCGTGCCGATGGCAGCGCTCTTCCGCACGCCCATGCGTCCGGGGCTCCGGCGCCCGGCAGGCCCGGTGTCGGGGACCATCCGGGCAGCGGCTTCGCGGACGACGATTCCGACGGCGCCCGTACGGGCGGCCCCGGAGTCGAACACCACAAGGTCGACGACGCGGTCCACGAGGCCGACCGGGCGGAGGACCCCGCCGACGGGAGCGCCGACACCGGCGGCACGGCACGCCTTCCCGAGGCGGACCGTCAACTGTCCGGCTCGCGCGACCGCGCCGTAGGGTGAGTGCGTGAATGACCGTTTGGTATGGATCGACTGTGAAATGACGGGGCTCGACCTCGGCCGGGACGCGCTGGTCGAGGTCGCCGCCCTGGTGACCGACTCCGAGCTGAACATCCTCGGCGAGGGTGTGGACGTCATCATCCGCCCGCCCGCCGAGGCCCTGGCCGGCATGCCCGAGATCGTGCGCACCATGCACACCTCGTCCGGGCTGCTGGACGAGCTGGAGCACGGCATGACGCTGGCCGAGGCCGAGGAGCGCGTCCTCGCCTACATCCGGCAGTACGCACCGGAGGCCGGCAAGACCCCGCTGTGCGGCAACTCGGTCGCCACCGACCGGGGCTTCCTGGCCCGCGACATGCCCACGCTCGAAGGCCACCTGCACTACCGGATCGTGGACGTCTCCTCGATCAAGGAGCTGGCCCGCCGCTGGTACCCGCGCGCCTACTACAACAGCCCGCAGAAGGGCGGCAGCCACCGGGCGCTCGCGGACATCCGCGAGAGCATCGCCGAACTCCGCTACTACCGCGAGGCCGTGTTCGTCGAGCAGCCCGGACCGGACACCGACGCCGCCCGCGCGATCGCCGCGAAGCACCAGCTGCCGACCGGCTGACCCGGGCCGGGCGCCCGCCGTCGCGACCCGAGCGACGACCCGAGCGGCAACCCTGGCGCGAGCATCCCTTCGGATCCTGTAGAGTTCTCTGTGTCGGAGCGGGAACGCGGAAGCGGGAAAGCGCCGGACAGATGGTGGGCGTAGCTCAGTTGGTAGAGCACCTGGTTGTGGTCCAGGTGGTCGCGGGTTCGAGTCCCGTCGCTCACCCCAACGGCCTTGAGGGGCAGATCTCTTGGAGATCTGCCCCTCAAGGCTTTTCTGCGTTGCGGGTTTTCGCGCCCCGGTCGGCCTGATCCGCGCCGATCCGAGCCGCGCCGACCCGACTCGGTCCCACCCGGCCTGACCCGACCCCCACCAGGGCGGGGCTGGCTCGAAAAGATCTCCGGTCCCCCTCCCCGAGAAAGCTACCCACTAGTAACATCATCGCCATGACCACACCTTCGATCGGCCAGCTGCTCGACTCCACCGTGCCGATGGCCCACACCCTGAAGCTCGAGTACCTGGAGACCAGCCCCGAGCGGGCCGTGCTCCGGCTGCCGGACCAGCCGGAGTTCCACAACCACGTCGGCGGCCCGCACGCCGGTGCGATGTTCACGCTGGCCGAATCGGCGAGCGGCTGCATCGTCCTCGCGGCCTTCAGCGACCAGCTGTCGCGCGCCGTGCCCCTGGTCGTGAACGCCGAGGTCTCGTACAAGAAGCTGGCGATGGGCCCGGTCACCGCCACCGCGACGCTCGGCCGGCCGGCCGCCGACGTCGTCGCCGAGCTGGACAAGGGCGAGCGCCCGGAGCTTCCGGTCACCGTCGAGATCACCCGCGCCGACGGCGCCGTCACCGGCGTGATGACCATCACCTGGACCCTGCGCCCCAACTCCTGAGTTCCAACTCCGGAGCTCCTGGCGCTTACTGGACTCCCGGCGGGGAGCCGCCGGGTGGGGGAGCAACGGCCTCGCGCACGAGTGCTCGTGCGGGAGACCCCCGCCCGGCGGGCCGGGGCCGCCAGGACGCACCGGCGCGCCTCGGCATCGGGCCCTGCCCGCGACGCCCGTCCCGCCCCCAGGGCCTGGCCCCGACCAAGACGCCGGCCGTGCCCCGAAGTCTGGCCCTGCCCGCGTCGCCGGGCCCTCTCGCAAGCCCGGCCCTCTCGGAAGCCGGACCTTTCCGAGGCATCGGAACGAGAAGTACGCCGCCCGCCCGAAGCCGCGTCAGATCGTCCGAAACCTGCCTTCTCGTTCGCTGCCGCCGCCTGGTGCCGAGGGCTCCGGACCGCCGGCAAACCGAGACGCCGACCACCGCGATGACGGAAAGTCACCGACGCGCGTGACCTGACGCCCCGGGTGCTCGTTCTCGCTTCACGTGCGAGCCAATCACGCGATCCCGGTGCAGCCGCAGGCCGTCTCCGTCCGTTCCGACGGCCCGGGCCGCAACCCGCGGCGGGCGGGTGAACGGCTGCCCCGCCCTCACGTCCTCGCGGCAGGCGGCGTGGCGCTGGCCCAGGTGTGGGGCCTGGGGCTGGGTGCCACCGGCGCGTACGCCGCGACGGCCGAGCCCGACAGCGCGTTGGTCGGCAGGGCCGACGTCCCCGCCCTGCTGGACGGGCTGACCGGCACCACCGCACCGGCCCTGCGGCATCCGGCCGCACCGGTCGAGCAGGTGCTCCAGGACCGGATCAGGGCCGGCGGGCTGCCGCTCCCCGGCCAGGCGGCCGGTGTGCCCGACGCCTTCGCGATCGCCGCCGTACTGCTGCCCGCCGCTCCGCCGCAGCCTCGCGGGGACGCCCTGCGCCCCTCGCGGTCGAGACCGGAGGAGGGCGCGGACCGCTCCCCCTCCAACGCGGGCGCAGCGGCCCGGCCGGGCGCCGACGTCGCCACGGACCCGGCCGCCGTACCACCGCCGCTACCGCCCGGCGGCGCCGCTACCGGCGGTGGCGCTACCGGCGGTGGCTCCGCTGTCCCGGGTGCGGCCACGACGGGGCGCCGGACGGGCATGGTGCCGGTGCGGTTCCAGGATCCGGCGCAGCCGGTCGCCGATGATCCGCTCAGCCTGACCGCGGCCACTCCCGTCGAGCCGGACGACGACCTCACCGCCGTACTCGTCCCGATCGCGGGCGGCATGCTGCTCAGCGGGGCCGCGATGTACAAGCACCGGGGGCTGCCGCGCGGACACTGAGCACGCGGAACGGACCGGGGCACGGAAGCGCGCCGGACCGGGGCACGGAAGCGCGCCGGACCGGGGCCGGCGCACCGGCGATCAGTGGAAGACGCCGGGTGGCGGGGATCAGTGGAAGACGCCGGGTGGCGGGGCCGGCGACGGGGCTGCCGTGGCATCGGTGGCCGGTACCGCACCGGCGGTGAAGTCGGCCAGCGAGCGGCCGTGCTCCACCCGGCCGAAGTAGGAGTCCGAGGCCACCCGGCGGCTCAACTCGTCCAGCGGGAGCGGCTGCTGGGCCGCCACCAGGATCAGGTTCCCGAACCGCTTGCCCCGCAACACCGCCGGATCGGCCACCAGGCAGACCTCGGGGAAGACCGCACGCAGCGTGGCCACCTGGGACCTGGCGAAGAGCAGCGCCGAACCGTCCGTGATGTTCACGGCGTACCGCCCGCCGGGCGCCAGGGCCCGCGCGGCCAGGGTGGCGAACTCCACCGTCGCGCAGTGCGCCGGAACCCTGGCCCCGGCGAAGACGTCGGCGATGACCAGGTCCACCGCCCCTTCCGGGGTGCGCTCCAGCACCGCGCGGGCGTCCGCGCCGCGGACCTTGACCTGCCAGCCGCGCTCCAACGGGAGCTCCGCCCGGACGAGTTCGGTCAGCGCGGTGTCGATCTCGGCAACCTGCTGACGCGAGCGGGGGCGGGTGGCCGCGACGTAACGGGCCAGGGTGAGGGCGCCGCCGCCGAGGTGCAGTACGGTGACGGGCTTTCCGGGAGCCGCGGCCAGGTCGATCACATGGCCGAGCCTGCGCTGGTACTCGAAGCCCAGATAGGTGGGGTCGGCGAGGTCCACCAGCGACTGCGGCGCACCGTCGACCAGTAGGGTCCAGGCGTGCGGGCGGTCCCGGTCGGGGACGAGTTCGGCCAGTCCGGAGCCCACCTGGCGGGCCAGCGGGCCCTGGGAACGGGTACGGGCCGCGCCGGACGGTCCGCCCGGGGCGGCGGGGTTCGGCTCGGTCTCGGTACGAGCCCTGCCGGCCCTGTTGCTGCGTCCCATGGCCCTCATTATCGCCAAGGTGACGGACAGCGCCCCAGCTCAGCGGCGGTCGGGCAGGGGGGAACGAGAGGGGACGGGAAGGTCCGGGGGGACGGGCGCCGCGACCGGCTGCGGACGCGAACTCCCCGGTAGGCCGTTCGGCCGGGCCTGGCGGGACAGTGCACCGCGTTCCTCGTGGCGGAGCGGAGACGGCAGCGCGGGCGTGCGACTACGCGGCGGGCGGCGCGTGCGACTACGCGGCGTGGGGCGCGGGCGGCAGCGCGGGTGTGCGGTCACGCGTTGACACGGCTGTGCAGCTCGGGCGGCTGTGCGGCACGGCCTCAGAAAGGCCCGAAGCCGCCTGCGGTCAGCGTGCAGGCAGCTTCGCAGAGTGCCGAGCGCAGCACCCAGGCGTCTGTGGGGCGGGCCGCGGAGTCCGGGCCGGACGGTGGCATCACCCAGCGCGGGTCGGTCGGCGGGTAGAGGACGGCACCGGGTGTACAGCTGCTGCCCGGCAGGTGCCAGAGGTCGGCGGTACCGGCCGGGACCAGGAACGCGATCGCGGAGCCGCCCGCGGTCTGGAGCACCGCCCCGCAGGCGCGGCGGAGCCGGAGGATGTCGACCGTCTCAAGGCCGTGCCGAACCGCGACGGTGACCGTGTCGTAGCCGGCCGGGGGCGGGGCGGTCGCGCCGCCCCCGCCGGTACAGGCCGAGAGTTCACCCTCGACGCCTCTGGCCGCTCCGGCCCCTCGGGCGCCCTCGGCGCCGCGCGGGCCGTCCGGGAGCAGCGCGGGCGCCAGCCCCTGGGCGACCCCGCCGGCGACCGTCCGTCGGTACTGCGGCACTCCGATGACCATGGCGGCCCTCCTGTCACCTCGTCAGGTCGGAAGCCCAGTCACTCGGGCAGGTGGGGGTGCGGATCGGGGCTTCCACGTATCAGGACAACGCGAAGAGTGCCCCTGAAGCCACGGGGCCGCCTACAGCAAGCCATGGCATTTCATGGCAGATCTCGGCAATGACGTCCGAAATGTGGGGAATTGAGGGTACATCATCCGGCAACTCACCGTATTCGCCGGATGACTCCGGGTACTGTCATGGGCGCCCCGTCCGACCCACGAGCACATGCCATCACAGCGGCCGTCCGCGACACCAACCACCCCCACGGGCCCCAACCCCGCTGACCCACCCAGCCCCGGCCGACCCCGATCGCCGCCACCGATCGCCACCTGCCGACCGCGGCCGCACCCGGCCCCCGTTCACTCCGGACCAGCCGCCCCACCGACCTCCCGAACCGCCATAACGACAGCCCCCAGAAACAAGCCTCCAGAAACAAGCCCGCGGCGACAGCCCCCAGGGACAGCCCACAGCGACAGCGACCTTCACAGCACGAGCTCGGAGCGCAGACCATGGCAGCCAAGCGACCCGGCGGAACGCAGTCCACGCCGACCGCCGCCGTCACCCCCCACGTCGCCATCCCCAGAGCCGCCGCCCCCAACGCTGTGATGCGGGAGTTGCGGGGCGACCGCTCCCCCGGCGAGTTCGCCACCGCGATCCGGCGGGCCGCCCGCGAGATCGGCGAACACGTGTCCTGCGACGCCCGCTACGTGGGGCGGGTCGAGTCCGGTGAGATCCGCTGCCCCAACTACGCGTACGAGCGGGTGTTCCGGCACATGTGGCCGGACCGCTCACTACAGGATCTCGGCTTCGCCCCGCGGACGGCGGTCCGCCGCCGCAGCACGCGAGGCGCTGCAGCCGGGCCGCCCGCCCCGGGGCCCGACGGCCGGGCCCCGCTCACCGATTCGCACCATCCCCACGAGGAGAACGACGACGTGCGTCGCCGTACGTTCCTGAGCGGCGGCTCGACCGCCCTGGCGGCAGCACTCGGCCTTGACCGGCCGGCCCACGCCGCAGCCCCCACATCCGCCGTCTCCGCGGAAGCACTGCCGGTACCGGGCGAGTTCGCCGCGGCCCAGGTCGGAACGGCCCGACAGGTGAGCCAACTCCCATCCCTGCGCCGGGTCGGCGCCGCCGAGGTGCTCGGAGTCGAGCAGGCCGTCCGGGACATCAGGCTGCTGGACGACGCGCATGGTGCGGACACCCTCTTCGAGCTGGCCGGCCAGTCGCTGCGCAGCGCGTACGCCCTGCTCAACGACGGCGAGTACAGCAGCGCCACCGAGCGCCGACTGCAGTCCGGGGCCGGGGAGTTGGCCATCTCGGTCGGCTGGCTGGCCCACGACTCCAACCGGCTGGCCGACGCCCGCTCGTTCTACTCGGAAGCGCTCGCCACCGCCCGGATGGCCGACGACACCGCACTGGAGGCGCACGTGTTCTGCAACAGCGCCTTCCTCGCCAGGGACGCCGGCCGCCCGCGCGAGGCGCTGCGCGCTGCGCAGGCCGGCCAGGCCGCGGCGCGCAAACTGGACTCGGACCGACTGCTCTCGCTGCTCGCCATGCGCGAGGCGGGGGGCTGGGCGCTGCTCAAGGACCGGGCGGCCTGCGAACGGGCGCTCGCCCGCGCGCACACGCTGTTCGACCGGGGCGAGTCGGAGGCCGACCCGGAGTGGATGTCGTTCTTCGGCGAGGCGGAGATCGCCGGCCTGGAGGCGCAGTGCTGGTCCGCCCTGGGTGAGTGGGACCGGGCCAGCGAACGGGCCGGGCGGGCCATAGCGCTCCAGGACCCGCACTTCGTCCGCAACCGGGTGCTCTACACCGCCGAACTCGCCCACGACCGGCTGGGCCAGGGGGATCTGGCGGGGGCGGCGAGCCATGGTTCGGCGGCGGTGGCGCTGCTCGGCGAGGTCCGCTCGGCGCGGATCCGGAACATGCTCGCCGACTCCGCCGAGAACCTGCGGCCGCACCGGTCGGTGGCGGAGGTCGCCGACTTCCTGACGGCGTACCACCATGCCGTGGCTGCCTGACGGCCGCCGGGTCCGGCCCCGGGGTCGCGCGACCGGGGCCGCGCGACCGGCCGCACACTACCGTGACGGGCTGATCGCACGGCTCTTCCCACACCGGGACGCCGCGCTCCGCTGACGGCGCGCCGGAGTCTTCCTGGGGCGCGCTGCCCGCACAGCCCTTCCGCCTCGGGGCGCCGCCACGCCCCGGGGCGCTGTTCCGCCCGACCGCTCGGCTCAGTGGGCGTCGAGGTGGCTGAGGTCGTTCCAGACCTCCACCGCGGGCAGGCCGTACTCCCAGGAGAGGACCGACAGCGCCGCCGTCCCCAGCTTGAAGCGCTGGGCGTACTCGGGCGCCAGGCCGAGCCAGCGGGCCGTCAGGATGCGCAGCAGGTGGCCGTGGGCGAAGAGCAGCACATCGCGGTCCGCGCAGTGCATGGTGGTGGTGTCGGGGTGCGGGACGCCGTGCTCCTCGTTGAGTCCGGCGATGAAGGCGTCGACCCGGTTGGCCACGTCGGAGAGCTTCTCACCGCCGGGGACGCCGTCCCGCCAGATCAGCCAGCCGGGGTGGTCGGTGGCCCTGATGTCCTGCCCGGTGCGACCCTCGTACTGGCCGTAGTCCCACTCCATCAGCTCGGGGCGGTCCACCGCACGGTCGCCGAAGCCGGCCAGTTCACAGGTCTCCCGGGCCCTGGAGAGCGGGCTGGTGTAGACGACGGCGTCCGGCAGGCCGTTCCACGGCGCCTTCGCCAACCGGGCCCCGAGGGCGCGCGCCATCGCGCGGCCTTCCTCGGTGAGCGGGATGTCGGTACGGCCGGTGTGCCGGCCGGTGGCCGACCACTCGGTTTCGCCGTGCCGAACGAGCACGATTCGAGCGGGCATGGGGGAACTCCTCGCAGCTGGGGTGGCGGTTAGCCAGGGTGGGTGCGGCCGGGCTCGCCATCGAGTCGCCGGGGACCATGATCCCCCACCTCCGGGCCGGCGTCCGGCAGCGGCCCGCGACCACCCGCCCCACCCCGGTGGTTCGCCAACGTCCCACCCGCTCCGCGAGAGTGCACGCGCCTTCCGGCGGGCGCGCCGCGCCGCCACGGACGGTGCCGTGACAGCGGCCACCCGGCCCGCGCGCCCATGACGAACCCCGTGCGGACGATCCAAAGTCCCCTGCCGGGCGACCGCGCACCGCCCACCCGGACCCGGCCGCCCGGACGCAGCCGCCGCGCCGGCCCGCCCCGCAGTGCCGGCATCGCGTGGAAAGCAGTGGAAAGCAGCGGCCGCACCGGATTTGTCAGACCCGGATGCGACACTGGGCCGCACCATGAACGTCTCGACCATCGGGCAGGCAGAGCCGCTGGCACAGCGGCTCTCCGAGCTGCGCGGCCGGGCGCCGCAGCGCAGCCTCGACGCCCGTGCCCTCGCCGCGCTCGCCGCCAACCCGGGCTGCCGCCGCCGCGCCGTACTCGACGCCGCCGGGGTGGACAAGGCGGCCGTCGCCGGGCACCTCGGCCATCCGGCGCCCTTCGGTCAGTCGCCGTTCGCGATAGCGCGCGGCAATGTCTTCGAGTCCCGGCTCAAGGAGAACGGCTACGCCGCGCTGCTCGAACCGCTGCGCCGGCGGCTCGGGCTGCCGCCGGACGCGACCGCGCTCGCGGTGCCCGACCTGCTGCCGCGTTCCGCCCCGGCGGTCCGGGCCGAGCGCACTCGCGAGGTGCTGGCCGAGGCCGCGGCCGCACCGGGGGCCTGGACCTTGCTCGACCACCCGATGCTGCGGCTGACCGTGGCCGGCGGCCCGGCGTACCTGGAGCCGGACGCGGTGGTGGTGCACGACGGCCGCTGCACCGTCGTGGAGATCAAGTCGTTCCCGGTCCTGGACGGCTCCGCCGACCCGGCGAAGGTCGGGGCCGCGGCCCGGCAGGCGGCGGTGTACGTGCTGGCGCTCCAGGAGGCCGCGGCCGCGGCGGCCGGGCAGCCGGTGGACGACTCGCCGTACGCGGAACAGAAGCTGCCCGGCAGCCCGGAGTCGAGCGTGCTGCTGGTCTGCCCGAAGGACTTCGGCAACCGTCCGACGGCCGTCGCCGTGGACATCCGGCGCGAGCTGGCCACCACCCGCCGTCAGCTCGACCGGCTCACCCGGGTCGAGGAGCTGCTGGCCGCGCTGCCGTCCGGAACCACCTTCGACCTGGCCCCGGACGAGGCCGGCTGCCCCACCCGCCCTGTCGGTGAACTGGCCGCCGCCCTCGAGGCGTTGACCGCCGCATACAGCCCGGACTGCCTCTCCAGCTGCGAACTCGGCTTCCACTGCCGCGCGCAGGCCCGCTGCGCCGACTCGGTCGAGCAGCTCGGCCGTACTGTCCGGGGCGAGCTCGGCAGCCTGCGAACCGTCACCGAGGCACTGGCCGCCGCGGCGGGCCGGGGTGCCGGCGAGCCCGCCGACGCCGACGGTGCCGAGCAGGCCGAGGCCGCCGCCCGGCTCGCGCACGCCGCCGCGCTGCGCGCCGAGGCCCTGGGCAGGAGCGCTGGATGACTCCGTACCCCGCCGCGCTCGAGGCCCCGCACCGGGCCGGGGCTGTCAGGAGGTCCACCCGATGAGCCTGTTGAGCACCCTGGCCCGGCTGGAGGCCGTCCGCAGCGGCCGGGCCGAACCGCTCGCGACCGTGCGGCACCGACACCTCTCGCAGCGCCCCATGGTGCTGGTCCCGTTCGCCGCCGCCGGTGAGTCGGGGGCGCCGCTGGCCATGCTGCTGGGCACGGACCGGGCCGCACCGCACCTGCACATCGTTCCGCAACCGCTGAACCGCACCCAGCGGTTCGACTTCCTCGCCCGGGTCGCCGCCGACCTGCTCCCCTACCTGGAGTCCTTCGGTACCGAGGTCGAGCAGATCGAGGGCTCCGAGAAGGACTCGGGGACCGGCGAGAAGACCCAGGTCCTCCGGGAACTCTGCACCGACGCACCCCAGTTGATCGTCCCCAACGGCGCGTCCGTCCAGCACCTGTCCCTGCTCGGCCGGTCCACCAGGTTCCGCCGTACCGCCGAGGACGCCGACCCGGGGCTGTACCCGGCGCCGACCCAGGTCCCGCTGCTGGGGCGCTGGTTGACGCATCTCACCGAGCGGGCCCAGGTGCCGGGATCGAGCCTGCTGCTGTCGATGACGGCACTGCTGGCCCGCCACTGGGCGACCGGCCAGAGCCACCTGGAGGACCAGCACCTCGCCGCCCAGCTGGCCTGGCACCTCCCGCGCCCCGGCCTGACCGGCGCCGAGACGGCCCTGCTCGCGGAGACCGAGCGGGACGTCCACGGGCGGCTCACCCATCCGCCAGCCGGGCCGGTCACCGATCCGCGCTTCGACGAGCTGCTGCTCGCCCCCGCCATCAACCGCCACGACTCCGCCCTCGCCGCCCTGGCCGGGCTGCAGCAGGCGCCGGGCCGGCCGGAGCAGGTCGAGCAGGCCCGACTCCACGTCAAGCAGGCGTCGGAGCAGCTGCGCTCGGTCCTCGAACAGGAGCTGCTGCCCACCTGGCGGGACGTCTGGCGCGGCCTCGACCTGCTGTACGCGCTGCCGCCGGCCGCCCATCTCGGGGAGCGTTGGGAGTCCGACCGCTGGTCCTACACCGGCCACCGGGACCGGCTCGCCGCCGGGGAGCCGCCGCAGCCCCGGCAGGACGACGCGGTGACCGCCGCCCGCAAGCTCGCCCAGCGCGAGCGCGAGCAAGCCAGGCTGGCGGTCCAGGAGGCACTGGACGACCCGCTGGCGATGGCCGAACACCGGCTGGCGGGCGAGGCGTTCGCGGGCACCGTGGTCGGGGTGGCCTTGGACTACGACACCTCCGGCCGCTCGCCCAAGCCCCGCCCGCTGGTCACCGTCCGCACCGACGACCGTCCGCACGCCGATCCGGGCCGCGAGGTGCACCGGGCAGGGGGGTCCCCCCGGCCGGAGGCTGGTGGAGGACCGGTCGCGCAGAAGGCCGTGATCGTCGAGTCCGACCCGGCCGGCGGCACCGTCACGGTCCGGGTGCTGTCCGGGATGGGTCGGAAGAAGGAGCCCGAGCCCGGCAGCCTGCCCGAGCCCGGCGAGCAGATCGTCTTCACCCTGTTCGAGCTGACGTCGCGCCAGTCCGCCCCGCTGCCCGAGCCGGACGACACCCCTTGGACACACGGTGGACCGCCAGGCGCCGCCGATCATTCGCTCACCGCTGCCGAAGAGTGGGAATGACCGACACCATGACCCTCGACCCGGGCTCCACAGCCGTCCCCGGCAAACCATCGGCCCTCTCTCCCGGCGCCGCGGCGGACGCCGCCGTGGCCAGGATCCTGGCCGCCACCGTCCGCCCGGCCCCCGGTGCGCCGCGCGGTGTGGTGGTGGACTCGCCCCCCGGCGCCGGGAAGTCGACGCTGGTGGTGAAGGCGGCGAAGGAGCTGGTCGGCGCGGGTGAGCGGCTGATCATCGTGGCCCAGACCAACAGCCAGGTGGACGATCTGGTCGACCGGCTGGCCGAGAAGGGTCCCGAGCTGAGCATCGGCCGGCTGCACGCGAGCGACTCCCGCCCGTCGCCCGAGGCGCTGCGCCACGGCAACGTCACGCCGTCCGACAAGGTGGGCACCCTGCTGGAGCACGACGTGGTGATCTCCACGGCCGCCAAGTGGCAGTGGGTGAAGACGGAGGCGCCGTGGCGGCACGCGATCGTGGACGAGGCGTACCAGATGCGCTCGGACGCGCTGCTCGCGGTGGCCCGGCTGTTCGAGCGGGCGCTGTTCGTCGGCGACCCTGGTCAGCTGGACCCGTTCACGGTGGTCGGCACGGACCAGTGGGCCGGGCTCTCGTACGACCCGTCCAGCAGCGCGGTGGTCACGCTGCTGGCGCACAACCCGGAGATCGAGCCGCACCGCCTGCCGGTCTCCTGGCGGCTGCCCGCCTCGGCGGCGCCGCTGATCTCCTCGGCGTTCTATCCCTACGCACCGTTCCGCTCGGGCACCGGGTCCGGCGAGCGGCGGCTGACGGCGGCGGTGGCGGCGGACGGTTCGGCGTTCGACGCGGCGATCGACGAGGCCGCCGAGAGCGGCTGGGCCCTGCTGGAGCTGCCCGCCCGGCACACCGTCCGGACGGATCCGCAGGCCGTCGCCGCCGTGGGGGCGACGGTCCGGCGGCTGCTGGAGCGCGGTCTCACCGCCCATTCCGAGCAGGGCTCCACGCCGCTGACCCCCGGCCGGATCGCGGTCGGCACCGCCCACCGGGACCAGGCCTCCGCCGTCCGCACGGCACTGGCCGGGCTCGGCGTACCGGTGGATCCGGCCGCCGGTCCGGCCGTCACGGTGGACACCGCCAACCGGCTGCAGGGCCGGGAGTACGACGTCACCGTGGTGCTCCACCCGCTCTCCGGCCGCCCCGACGCGACGGCCTTCCACCTGGAGACCGGCCGGCTGTGCGTGCTGGCCTCCCGGCACCGGCACGCCTGCATCGTGGTCGCCCGCGCGGGCATCGCCGAGGTCCTGGACGAGCACCCCGCGACCGAGCCGGTCCAGCTCGGCGTCACGGTCAAGTTCCCGGACGGCTGGGAGGCCAACTACCGGATGCTGCAGCACCTGGAGGAGCACCGGGTCCGGCTGTGACCCGGGGCCCCGGCGGGGGCGGTAGGCGTCCGGGGTGTCGGCCGGGGCGATCGAATTCGCCACCCCGGCGTGCGGGCCGGGAATAGCGCTCTGCTCTCACACCGTTCCGCTACCGGCCGCCGCCGAGCGACAATGGACGGCGGCCGATACCGGTGGCCCATACCGGCCGCCCGTGCCACGAGGCAGCGAACCGCCCCACACCCCGGAGGTGTCCCCCCATGCCCGATCGCCACTCGCCGGTCTCCGGCCAGAGCGGCCAGCACGTCCCGAGCGGCCCCACCGAGCCGGCCGTACCGGGTCCGGGCACCCCCGTCCGCCGGCTGCGCCCGGCCCACCTGCTCTTCGAGCCGCAGGCGAGCGAGCCCGAACCGGAGCGCTTCTTCGACCTGGAGGCCATCGAGGACCCGTCCGAACTGCTGCGCCGCGCCACCGAGTTGACCCTGGCCTTCAGGGCCGCGGCCGAACGCGCCACCGACTTCCAGGCGATCGCGGCGGCACAGCTCGCCGACACCAGGCGGTTCGACGCGCTCTCACCCGCCGAGATCGCCGACCAGGCCGACTGGACACCCGACTACGCGGCGCGGATGGTCGAGTACGGACAGACGCTGCTGAAGCAGCAGGCCGTGGGCGAGCACTGAGCCACCCCGCCGTACCCACGGCTGCACCGACGGCACCCTCCGGCGCCCCTTGAGCCCCACCGCCCGTCGCGGCAGGCTCCGCCCCAACCGGTGTAGCCAGTGGCATATGCGGGCGGGAAGGGTACGCCTGCCGGGTCGGCACTGTCCGGCGAATGGGGCTTTTCTTCCGCACGGGGCGGTTCGGCGGTCAGGCTGCTGCACGTGGACATCTGGACCTATCAATCCGTGGAGTACGTCACCGTCGCCGGCGAGGCGTGGCTGGCCTCGGCGAGCGAGTACCCGCGCAGCATGCGGGCACTGTGGCAGTCCCGGCCGTGGGCGCCGTCGGTACTGCCGTGCGGACGGGTCTTCGACGTGATCAGCATGCCCTCGCTGTTCGGCCGCCGGGTCCTGGACGAGCTGTGGGCGTCCGGCCCGGGTTGCGGGCCGGTGGCACTGTTCCGCGGGCGGACCCTGCTCTTCGTACAGCCGGGCGCGGCTCCCCGGCTGCGGACGCTGCTGGCCTGGGAGGAGTGGGCCCGCGAGGTGCCGCCGCTGCTCTGCCACGGGGCCGGCGACGCGGTGACCGTCCCGCCGGTCCAGCGGATGGTGGACGCGCCCGACTCCCCCGGCCAGGGCGCGGGCCGCTGGATCGTGGCGCCGGACACCCGCGAGCCGTGGCTGCCCGGCGCCGCCACGGTGCTCTGGGCCTGCGTCCGCGCCTCCAGGGGGCAGGCCGCCTGCGACGGCCCGCTCCCGGCGCCCGCGGACCTGGACGGCGAGCCCGACCCCCTGCCCTCGGCCTGAACCCGGACCGGCCGGTATTCGATTTTGGTTCCGCCCGGGGCCACTGCTAGAGTTTTCTCTGTCAGCAGGCGCCGCTAGCTCAGTTGGTTAGAGCAGCTGACTCTTAATCAGCGGGTCCGGGGTTCGAGTCCCTGGCGGCGCACAGACAGTCGGAAGGCCCCTCGCAGCAGCGAGGGGCCTTCCGGCGTTTTCGGCCACCGGCAGCCCCTGCAGTGGGCCGCCGTGAACCGGCGGCCCACCCGGGAGGGCGGTCAGCGGCCGCGCAGCGAACGGTAGTTGGCCACCAGAGCCGCGGTGGAGCTGTCAAGCTGCTCCGCTCCCGCCCCGGTCAGCAGCACCGGCTCGATCCGCTTGGCGAGCACCTTGCCGAGCTCGACGCCCCACTGGTCGAAGGAGTCGATGTTCCAGACCGCACCCTGGACGAAGACCTTGTGCTCGTACAGCGCGATCAGCTGGCCGAGCACCGACGGGGTGAGCTCGGCGGCCAGGATGGTGGTGGTCGGGTGGTTGCCCTTGAAGGTCTTGTGCGGGACCAGCTCGGCCGGGACCCCCTCGGCGGCGACCTCCTCGGGGGTCTTGCCGAAGGCGAGCGCCTGGGTCTGGGCGAAGAAGTTGGCCATCAGCAGGTCGTGCTGGGCGACCAGGCCGGGCCGCAGGTCGGCGACCGGCTTGGCGAAGCCGATGAAGTCGGCCGGGATGAACTTCGTGCCCTGGTGCAGCAGCTGGTAGTAGGCGTGCTGGCCGTTGGTGCCGGGGGTGCCCCAGACCACCGGGCCGGTCTGCCAGGAGACCGGGTTGCCCTGGCGGTCCACCGACTTGCCGTTGGACTCCATGTCCAGCTGCTGGAGGTAGGCGGTGAACTTGGACAGGTAGTGCGAGTACGGCAGCACCGCGTGCGACTGGGCGTCGAAGAACTCGCCGTACCAGACGCCGAGCAGCCCGAGCAGCAGCGGGACGTTCTGCTCGGCCGGGGTGGTACGGAAGTGCTCGTCGACCAGGTGGAAGCCGTCCAGCATCTGGCGGAAGTTGTCCGGGCCGATCGCGATCATGAGCGAGAGGCCGATCGCGGAGTCGTAGGAGTAGCGGCCGCCGACCCAGTCCCAGAACTCGAACATGTTCGCCACGTCGATGCCGAAGTCGGCGACGCCCCGGGCGTTGGTGGAGAGGGCCACGAAGTGGCTGGCGACCGCCTCGGTGCCGCTGTTCAGCTGGGTGAGCAGCCAGTCGCGGGCGGAGACGGCGTTGGTGATGGTCTCGATCGTGGTGAAGGTCTTGGAGGCCACGATGAACAGGGTCTCGGCGGCGTCCAGGTCGCGCACCGCCTCGTGCAGGTCGGCGCCGTCCACGTTGGATACGAAGCGGACGGTGAGGTCGCGCCGGCTGTAGGAGCGCAGCACCTCGTAGGCCATCGCGGGGCCGAGGTCGGAGCCGCCGATGCCGATGTTGACGATGTTCCTGATCTGCTTGCCCGTGTGGCCCTTCCACTCGCCGGAGCGGACCCGGTCGGCGAAGGAGGCCATCTTGTCCAGTACGGCGTGCACGGCGGGGACGACGTTCTCGCCGTCCACCTCGATGACGGCCTCGCGCGGGGCGCGCAGCGCGGTGTGCAGGACGGCCCGGTTCTCAGTGATGTTGATCTTCTCGCCGCGGAACATGGCGTCCCGCAGCTCGGCGACACCGGTGGCCTCGGCCAGCTCCCGGAGCAGGCGCAGGGTCTCGTCGTTGATCAGGTGCTTGGCGTAGTCCACCCTGAGGTCACCGACCTGGAGTGCGTAGCGGTTGCCGCGCTCCGGGTCCGCCGCGAACAGCTCACGCAGGTGCTGTTGCCCGATCGCCTCCCGGTGCTTGGCCAGTGCCGCCCACTGCGGCAGCCGGTCCAGCGGGGTACGGCCGCCGACAGGGTTCTCCGTCATTGGTTGCTCCTTGACTCATCCGGTTTCTTGGATACCGGCAGGGCCCAGCGGGGAGGGTTGCGCGAGGGTCTGGCGGTACGGGGTGCTGTGTGCGCCGACTCCGTTGACGGCCTGCCCCGGCACAGCCTACGCGCCCGACCGGCCCGTCTGGCGCGGCGTCACCTGCGCCTCGGAAACGCCGTCACCTGCACGTCGCCGAGGCTCCGCCGGGCCGTCACGCGGGCATCCACCGCGGCGTCATACCCGCCTGCTGCGCAGGTCGAGGCCGCGCATCACCCGGTCGACGATCTCCGGGTCGGCACCGACCTCACTGCGGGCTGCCAGCACCTCGCGGCGGGAAGCGGCGATCATCTCCTGCTCGACCGCGGCCGCGGCCCGCCACTGGCTGGCCCGCAGCCGGACCTCGGCGGCTTCCTCCTCCTCGTACTTCTCCGGGCAGAGTCTGGCCAGCCGGTCGTGCTGGCGGTCGCGCAGCCGCTCGGCGACCTCGGGCGGCAGCCGGCGCTCCTCCTCCAGCTCGGCCAGCCGGTCCAGGCCGGCCTTCGCCGCCCGCCACCACATCTCCCTGAGTTCCCGCTCGTGCCGGTCGTGGCCGGCGTCCAGGTGGAGCAGGCGAACCAGCCAGGGCAGGGTGAGGCCCTGGACCAGCAGGGTGAACAGCACCACACCGAAGGCGATGAAGACGATCTCGCTGCGGCCGGGGAAGCCGCTGCCGTCGGCCAGCAGCAGCGGCACGCCCAGCGCCAACGCGACGGTGGCCACCCCGCGCATGCCCGACCACCAGAGGACCACGGTCTCCTGCCAGCTGATCGGGGTGTCCTCCTCCCCGCGGCTGACCCGTTTGGAGATCCAGGCGGCCGGCAGCAGCCAGACCAGCCGGACCAGTAGCACGGTGGCGATCACCCAGGCGGTGTCGCCGAGCATGCCGTACCAGCGGCGCCCGACGTCGGCGAGCACGGTGGACAGTTCGAGCCCGATCAGGCCGAAGGCGACCCCGGTGATCAGGATCTCGACGATCTCCCAGAAGGCGTTGCCGACCAGCCGGTAGGAGACGTCGTCGGCGCCGGCGGCCCGGTCGGCGAGGTAGAGCGCGCAGACCACCACGGCGAGCACGCCGGACCCGTGCGCCTCCTCCGCCAGGACGTACGCGGCGAACGGGACGAGCAGGTTGAGCGCGACCTGCTCGGTGGGGTCGTCCAGAATTCCGGCCAGCCTGGTGTTGAGCCAGCCGAGCGCGATGCCGAGGACCACGGCGACCACCGCGGAGAGGATGAAGCGCAGCACCGCGTGGACGGCTGAGAAGTCACCGCTGACCTGGGCCTCGATGGCCAGCGAGTAGATCACGATCGCGGTGACGTCGTTGAACAGGCCCTCGCTCTCCAGCACCGCCACCAGCCGGCGCGGCAGGCCGATGCTGCCGGCCACCGCGACTGCCGCAACCGGGTCGGGCGGGGAGACCAGGGCGCCGAGCACGACCGCTGCGGCAAGCGGAAGGGCGGGGGCCTGCCAGTGCAGGACGCCCGTGACCGCCGCCGTGGTGATGACCACCAGGGCGACGGCGAGCAGCAGGATCGAACGGATGTTGGCCCGGAAGTAGCGCACCGAGGAGCGTCTGGCCACCGCGAAGATCAGCGGCGGCAGCACCAGCGGCAGGATCAGCTCCGGCTCGACCTTCACGTTGGGGATCTGCGGCACCAGGGCCATCACCAGCCCGACCACCGTCATCAGCACCGGCTGCGGAACGCCGGTCCGCCGCGCCACCGGGATGGTCACGATCGAGGCGAGCAGCACCACGAACAGCAGCGACAGTTGGTTCACCGATTCAGCATAAATCTGACAAACCGTAGTTTTCGGGTCCTGCATCCGGAGCCTGCCCTTGATCTCAGGCGCGCTTCATCGTGCAGGTCGGGGCCGTCCCGGGGCACGGACGCACGGACATGCCGCCATCGGCTTTCGACGCGCCCGGCGGCCCGAGGCACCGCGGGCGGCCGGATCCCACCGCCCGATCGGGGACGGCCCCGTCCGGCGCAAGGCCGCGATCACCCCGTGGTCGGCCGGTTGACACCCGGCGTTCGGGGCCGATTAGGACTTCGGGCCGCTGACCAGGTAATGTTCTCTTCGTCAGCAGGCGCCGCTAGCTCAGTTGGTTAGAGCAGCTGACTCTTAATCAGCGGGTCCGGGGTTCGAGTCCCTGGCGGCGCACAGACAGCCGGAAGGCCTCATCCGCTCCAGACGACACACCGCCCGGAAGATCACGATCCGTAGCCGATGGGTAAGCGACCGTGATCCGCCCGCACGAGCCAATCCGGCACGCTGGCC
>NZ_JBSFJU010000100.1:0-19360 GCF_053598215.1 Kitasatospora sp. NPDC001175
TCGCCGGTCATCGCGACCAGCTTGCCGCCCTCCTGCTCCTTCTTGATCAGGGCCATCTTGTCCTCGGGGGTGGCCTCGGCGAGGAAGTCGTCCACGCCGGCCTCGTCCGCGATCGCCCTGGCGGTCAGCGGGTTGTCACCCGTGATCATGATGGTCTTGATGCCCATCCGGCGGAGCTCGTCGAAGCGCTCCCTCATGCCGTCCTTGACGACGTCCTTGAGGTAGATGACGCCGAGCGCGCGGGGGTTGGCCTCCCCGATCCGGGAGGCGACCACCAGCGGGGTGCCACCGGCGGCGGAGATGCCGTCGACCAGCTGGGCGATGTCGTCGCCGACCGTGCCGCCGTTCTCGGTCACCCACTTGATGACCGACCCGGCCGCACCCTTGCGGACCGAGTGCACGCCCTCCGCCTCGTCCAGGTCCACACCCGACATGCGGGTCTGGGCGGTGAACGGGACCCAGGTGGCGTGGGTGAGCTCGCCCTGGGCGCGGGCCCGAAGACCGTACTCGTTCTTGGCCAGGACCACGATCGAGCGGCCCTCGGGGGTCTCGTCCGCGAGGGAGGAGAGCTGGGCGGCGTCCGCCAGCTCCGCCTCGGTCACGCCCTGGGCCGGCTGGAACTCGGCTGCCTGGCGGTTGCCGTAGGTGATGGTGCCGGTCTTGTCCAGCAGCAGGGTGTTGACGTCACCGGCGGCCTCGACCGCGCGGCCGGACATCGCCAGCACGTTGCGCTGCACCAGCCGGTCCATACCGGCGATACCGATCGCGGAGAGCAGCGCGCCGATGGTGGTCGGGATCAGTGCCACGATCAGCGCGACCAGGACGATCATCGTCTGCGGGGCGCCCGCGAAGGTCGCCATCGGCTGCAGGGTGACCACGGCGATCAGGAAGACGATCGTCAGGGACGCCAGCAGGATGTTCAGCGCGATCTCGTTCGGCGTCTTCTGCCGGGCGGCGCCCTCGACCAGCGCGATCATCCGGTCGATGAACGACTTGCCGGGCTCAGTGGCGATCTTCACCACGATCCGGTCGGACAGCACCTTGGTGCCGCCGGTCACGGCGCTGCGGTCACCGCCGGACTCGCGGATGACGGGCGCGGACTCACCGGTGATCGCCGACTCGTCCACGCTCGCCACACCCTCGACGACGTCGCCGTCGCCCGGGATGATCTGCCCGGCCTCGACCACCACGTGGTCACCGAGCTGGAGTGCCGTGCCGGGCACCTCCTCCTCCTGGTCGCTGGCGGGCCAGTTGACCAGTCGGCGGGCGACGCTCTCGGTCTTGGCTTTGCGCAGGGTGTCGGCCTGCGCCTTGCCGCGGCCCTCGGCGACGGCCTCGGCCAGGTTGGCGAAGACGGTGGTCAGCCACAACCAGACCGTGATGGCCCAGGCGAAGACCGACGGGTGGGCGATCGCGGAGACGGTGGTGACCACCGAGCCGACCTCGACCACGAACATCACCGGGTTCTTGACCATCACCCGGGGGTCGAGCTTCTTCACCGCGTCGGGCAGCGAGGAGACGATCAGCTTGGGGTCGAGCAGGCCGGCCGAGACTCTGTGCGGAGCGGCGGCTGCCTCGGTCGTGTCGGCCTGATCGGCCGGAGCGGGGGTAAGGGTGGACGACATCAGTGGAGACCTTCCGCGATCGGCCCGAGAGCCAGGGCCGGGAAGTAGGTGAGGCCGACGACGATCAGGACGACGCCCGACAGCAGGCCCACGAACAGCGGCTTGTGGGTGGGCAGGGTGCCCGGGGTGGCGGGAACGGGCTGCTGCTGGGCGAGCGAGCCGGCCAGCGCCAGGACGAAGATCATCGGCAGGAAGCGGCCGAACAGCATCGCCAGACCCAGCGCGGTGTCGTACCACTCGGTGTTCACGGTGATACCGCCGAACGCCGAACCGTTGTTGTTGCTGGCCGAGGTGAACGCGTACAGGACCTCGGAGAAGCCGTGCGCACCGGAGTTCAGCATCCCGGCCCGCTCACCCGGCAGCGCCATCGCGACACCGGTGCCGATCAGCACCAGGGCCGGGGTGGTGAGGATGTACAGGGAGGCGAACTTCATCTCCCGCCCGCCGAGCTTCTTGCCCAGGTACTCGGGGGTGCGGCCGACCATCAGGCCGGCGACGAAGACCGCCACGACGGCCAGGATCAGCATGCCGTACAGACCCGAACCGGTACCGCCGGGGGCGATCTCGCCGAGCATCATGTTGAAGATGGTGAGGCCGCCGCCGAACGGGGTGAGCGAGTCGTGCGCCGCGTCGACCGCACCGGTGGAGGTCAGCGTGGTGGAGGCCGCGAACAGGCTGGAGGCCGCGATGCCGAAGCGCTGCTCCTTGCCCTCCATCGCACCGCCGGCCGCCTGCAGCGCGGCACCGCCGTGGTGCTGCTCGGCGAGGGTCATCAGCGCGGCGGAGGCGACCCAGAACAGGCCCATCACCGCGACGATCGCGTAGCCCTGGCGGTTGTCGCCGACCATCTTGCCGAAGGTGCGCGGCAGGGCGAAGGAGATCACCAGCAGCAGGAAGATCTCCAGCCAGTTGGTGAAGCCGTTGGGGTTCTCGAAGGGGTGCGCGGAGTTGGCGTTGAAGAAGCCGCCGCCGTTGGTGCCCAGTTCCTTGATGACCTCCTGGGATGCCACCGGGCCGCCCGGGATCGACTGGGTGTCGCCGCCGAGGGTGGCGATGTCGTGGAAGCCGTGGAAGTTCTGGATCACGCCGTTCGCCGCCAGGACCACGGCGAAGACGATCGAGAGCGGCAGCAGCAGGCGCAGCGAGATCCGGGTGAGGTCCACCCAGAAGTTGCCGACGCGGTCGGTCTTGCTGCGGGTGAAGCCCCGGATCAGCGCGGCCACGATGGCGATGCCGACGGCGGCCGAGACGAAGTTCTGCACCGCCAGACCGGCCATCTGCACGACGTGGCCCATGGTGGACTCGCCGCCGTAGGACTGCCAGTTGGTGTTGGTGACGAAGGAGACGGCGGTGTTGAACGCCGTGTGCGGCTCGACCGCCTTGTCGCCCAGGCTCAGCAGGAGCTTGTCCTGGATCCGCTGGAGCAGGTAGAGGAAGAGCACCGAGACGGCGGAGAACGCCAGCACCGAACGCAGGTAGACCGGCCAGCGCTGGTCGGCGTCGCCGTCCACGCCGATCACGCGGTAGAGGCCGCGTTCGACTCTGAGGTGCTTGGCGGTGGTGAGGAGCTTGGCGATGTAGTCGCCAAGGGGGCGGTAGCACAAGGCCAGGGCGCCGACCAGGGCGATGGCCTGCAACCAGCCCGCGAGCGTAGAACTCATGTCAGAACTTCTCCGGGTAGATCAGCGCCACGACGAGGTAGCCGACCAGCGCGACGGCGACGACGAGACCTGCGATGTTCTCGGCACTCACAGCCTCTCCACCCCCTTCGCGATCAGGGCCAGGACGACGAACACGGCAACCGTGACGCCGACGTAGATGAGATCGGGCATGGGTTCCACCAAAGTGGTTCAGGGATTGAGGTCGCAGGCGCCCCGGAAGCCCCTCACGACGCCGGCGGGAGGCCGGCACCAGGAGCAAACCAGCCACCGAGCGCCGTTTGCGCGCCCCTGACGCCGTCCATACGGGCGTATCGAAAACATTGACGCAGCCTTGATGCGTGCTTCACACACCTGAGACCTGACCTTGGCCGGACCGTGCCGCAACGCGCTCCGGGAACGGCGAAGGCCCCGGGAGACGGCCCGTCCGCGCTGTTCGAGGCGGGGACGGACGGCCTCCCGGGGCCGGGTGGAATGACCGAGAGCGGAGCGAGGACCTACCGCGGTGGCGGCCTGCTGACCGAACCTACTGATCGGGCCTACTGATTGGGACGGCGGCCGTGGTTCGCCCTCTTCTTCTTACGGGCCTTCTGCTTCCGGGCGCGCTTGGACATGCCAGTTCCCCTTCCGGCGTTCTGCAACGGGAGATGGCGAACGCGCGACGGCATTCCGCGATGATGGAGGCTTCCTGACGCGCCGTCAGGCATGGCGGACTCTCAGACGCCGCTCACCAACCGGTCGGCGAGCCCGGACAGCCGGCGACGGGAGCGTTCCTCGTGCGCGGCCAGGGCGGTCGGTGCGACGCCACCGCCCTCGTGGTACTCACCGTCCACCAACTCTACCTCCGGCAGGCAGAGTCGGACCACCGCGGCCGTGCCCTCCGCCGGCGGGTGCGCCCACCCGCCCGTACAGGGGCGGCAGGGCGGTGGCGCACAGCCCAGGGTCGAGGCCGATCACCGTGATCCACTGCCCTCGGGGACCATGCCGCCCCGCGCGTACGGCGGTGCGCAGGGTGACTGAACCAGGGCGGGCCCCGGCCACAGCACCGGGAGCCCGCCCACGGCGCGACCGGAGCGGACTTCGCGGGGAGGAAGCGCTACCGGACCGCGGCGAAGACCGCGACTGCAGCCTCCGCCCGCGGATGCGGCGGGCGGTCGTGGTGGCGCGTCGAGCAGGTCATACCCGCATTCAAGTCGACCTCGGATCGTCCGGGCAAGGACGGTTCGCCCCCTCTGACGCATCCCTGACGGCTCCTTGACGCCCCTTCAGCCCCTGTTGCGCCCGGTTGCGCGGGGACGCCCGCGACCGGTGGCAGGCCTGTCACGCCCTGTGTGCCGTGGCCCGGTGGGCGGCGGTGTCGGCGAGGAGGTGGGCCAGATCGGCGGGGAGGTCGAGGTGGTGGGCGATCCAGGCGGCATCGTGGCCGTGGCTGGCCAGCACCCAGGCTGTCTGCAGCCGGTTCTGCCCGGGATCGGCCGAGGCCGGGAGCAGGCGGGCGACCTCCTCGGACGGGTAGCCCTCCAGAGCGTCCTCGCCGTACCACTGGCCACCCGGCGGCGGGACGGGCCAGGTGGGGCGGCCGGCCCTTCGGGCGGCCGAGCGCCGGCCGCGCAGCACCGCCGCGACCAGCACGAACGGGATGACCCAGGCCCCGAGCAGCAGGGTGCCGATCAGCGGCCGGGCGTGGCTCGGGACCAGACCGAGCACGATCACCTCGACCAGCAGCAGGGCGAGTGCGCACAGCACCGCCGCCCCCTCCCGTGTACGGGGGTGGAGGTACCGGATGTGCGGGCGGTTGCCTCGGGGCGGCGTGGCCCGGGAGCTGATGAGCGGCCTCATGGGAGTGCCTCCGCATTCAAGTCTCGCACCGGTCCCCGGTCCCCGGTCACCAGCGGTACGGGCCGGAACCGCCGCCCGGGACCGGCGACCCCGGCGAGGGGATCGGGCGAGGGGGTTCAGGCGAGGGCTTCCTCGTCCGCGCCGGCGCTGCCGCCCTCCAGGTGCCAGTGCAGGTCGCGCACGGCGGGTTCGAGCGAGAGCCGGGAGACGACCTGTTCCAGGGCGGAGGTGACGTCGCCCGTGACCGCCACGGTCGCCCGTACCGCGGTGACCTCGCCGTGCTCACGGTGGGCACGCAGCGCGATCGGCGCCAGCCCCGAGGCCGCGAAGGCCTGTAGCAGCAGCGCGCGGATCTGCGTCTCCGCCTTCCGCTCGCACTCCAGGTGGACGGTGGCGCGCACGGTGGTGTCGGGGTCGGTCCCGGCGAGCGGCGCCCGGTCGAGCAGCCGGCCCGCCGGACGCAGCACCAGGTGCACCCCGAGCACGGCCAGCGACCCGAGGACCGCCAGGTCGTACCGCCCGGAGGCGGCGAGCACGCCGACGGCGGCCGAACACCACAGGGTGGCGGCCGTGTTGAGTCCGCGCACCCCCGCGCCGTCGCGCAGGATGACGCCACCGCCGAGGAAGCCGATGCCGGAGACGACGTAGGAGGCGACCCTGGTCGGGCTGCCGCTGTCGCCGACGGCCTCGCTGTACAGCACGAACAGGGTCGCACCGGCGGCGACCAGCGCATTGGTGCGCAGGCCCGCCATCCGAGCCCGCCACTGGCGTTCGACGCCGATGAGCGCGCCGCAGGCGACACCTGTGGCCAGCCGGAGAACGAAGTCGGTCATGGCCAGGGTGTGCATCGATGACACCTCCTCATCGGCTAATGAACGCAGTTGACTAAGCGTCAGGCCGCCACGACCGCCAGACTCGGGTCGTACTTGTACCCGACCTGGCGGACGGTGGCGATGCTGGCGCGGTGGCCCGGACCGAGCTTGCGGCGCAGCCGGGCGATGTGGGTGCTGATGGTGCGCGTGTCGCCGTTGTCGGGCCGCTCCCAGACGGCTTCCATCAGCTGGCCGCGCGAGTGCACCCGCAGCGGGTTCGCCACCAGGTGCGCGAGGAGTTCGAACTCCAGGTAGGTCAGCTCCAGGCAGCGCCCTTCGACGGTGGCGGTCCGGAGCGCCTGGTCGACCACCAGCGGGGAGTGCGCGGGCTGCCCGTGGGCGGCGGGCGGCGCGGGTTGGTGGCGTGTGGTGTGGTGGTCCGAGAAGATGACGTTCAGCCGTGGGTAGCGCACGACCATGTCGGCCTCCTTGGCGGTACGAGTACGGGTTCGGATCGAAGCTCGGCCCCGGGGCGGTCGGCGGACGGCTCAGCCGGCCGGACGCCGGGTGGCCTCCAGGCGCGGCCGGCCGTCACCGCCGGGGTCAGCGGGAGAGGGCCACCTCGATGAGCTTCACGACGACCAGGATCATCGCGACCAGCAGGTAGGTGCGCAGCGCGCCCATGCCGATCTTGTACGCGGTGGAGACCTTCGGCTTGGCCAGGGTCTCCAGCGGGGGCATCCGCCAGTTCTCGCGCCCGGTGCGGTCGATCTCATCCTCCTTGGTGGCGGTGCGCCGGCGGGTGAAGGAGTACCCGGCGGCCAGCACCCCGAGGACACCGCAGCCGGCCATGATGTCGAGGATCGCCCCGGAGCTGATGTCCGGCCACAGGACGGAGGCGGTCAGGATGACGGACAGGGTGACCAGGACGCCGATCACGGCGGAGGTGAAGGCGTTGGTCCTGGGACCGTTCACCCAGGGGCCCAGGGCCTCCTTGTCGTTGCACAGCAGCAGCAGGAAGACCGAGGCGGAGGGCAGCAGCACACCGGCCAGGACCTGGACGCCCTGGGTGAGCAGGCCCAGCGTGCCGTCGCTCGCGACCAGGACGATGACGGCGGCGGCCGCGACCAGACCCGCGTAGACGGCGTAGAAGCCCTTGGCGCCGCCGACCCCGCGGTGCAGCGAGTGCTTGATGCCGAAGACGTCGCCGATGGCGTAGGCCGTGGAGAGGGAGACCGCGAAGGCGCCGATGATCGAGGCGTCCAGCAGGGCGATCGCGAACAGCACGGCGACCAGCTTGCCCGCGTGCTCCTCCAGTCCCTTGGCCACGCCCGCCGCGTCGGTGAACTGGCCGGCGCCGTCGGTGCCGGCGAACGCGGCGGCGGTGAAGCCCATCATCGCCGCGGCGCCGACGACCACGATGACGATGCCGATCCACAGGTCGACCTTCTCGTACTTCATGAAGCGCGGGGTGATCCGCTTGTCGATGACGTACGACTGCTGGAAGAAGAGCTGCCAGGGGGCGACCGTGGTGCCGACGATACTGATGATCAGCAGCATCACGGTGGCCAACTCGCCACCGCCGCCCGGCATGCCGGGGACGAAGAAGTCGTGCGCCATCTGCGAGGTCTTCGGGTGGACCATGAAGTAGATCGGCACCAGCAGCAGCGAGCCGACGCACAGCGCGACCGCGATCCGCTCGAAGCGGCGGAACGACCCGGTGAAGGCGGAGGCGATGATGACCGCGGCGGCCAGGACCACCGAGGCGACCTTCGGCAGGCCGAGGTAGCCCGCCGCCAGCGTGACCCCGATGAACTCCGTCACCAACGTCAGCGCGTTGAGCAGGAAAAGATCGATCACGCTGAACGCGCCCCAGAACCTGCCGAAGCGCTCGAGGATGAGGCGGGCATGGCCGACACCGGTGACCGCACCCAGCCTGAGCACCATCTCCTGGTTGACGTAGAGCACGGGAACCAGCAGCAGCAGGGTCCACAGCAGGTGGGTGCCGTAGTTCTGGCCGGCGCTGCCGTAGGTGGAGAACGCTCCGGCGTCGTTGTCGCCGACCATCACGATCAGGCCGGGGCCGACGATCGCCAGCAGCGTCTTGAGCTTGGCGGAGAGGCCCTGCCGCGGCGCGGTGTCGCTGAGGCTGATGGTGCCCAGGGCGCCCTGGATGTCGCCGATGTGGGCGTCGTCGAGGACCGCGGCGCGCGGCGCCGGGATCGTCGGTGGGGTCATGGTGGTGTCGGTCATGGCGAACCTCCCTTGCCCCCCGGTTCAGGGGGAGAGTTCGGGCGGCGCGCAGCAGCAATCCCCGCCACCAGGGCATACCGCGGCAGCCCATGGCGAAATAACGCCATGAGGTCATAAGGAAATGAGGGCATGGCGCCGCACTGAGCCGACGGTATGTCAGAAATTCTCGTGGAGGGGGTTGTTACCGCGTGCCGATGGAGAACGAGGACATGCGGTTATGGGCCCGTTTATGGCCCGGACTACTGCAACTCGAATCCATGTCTCTCGCCTCCTTCCGGCCGGGACGCAGCGGTGCGTCGTATCGACACGGCAAGGAGCGGACCAGCCTCAGCGGCCGGCTCACCCCAACTCGTCAGAGCTTTGGCACTCCACGGCGTGATCCGGCCCGCAGGTCGGAAGCCACTTGGGATCAACCCTTAGGTCGGGAGGATCTGTCCTGATCCGGAGCGTCTCTCGACGGTTGGGATCAGTGGCCTGTGTCCGTGAAGACGCCTCACCGAACGAGGTGCCTTTTCAAACCTCGTCAAGCGTAGACCCACCGGAAGGGCGCGCCGAACACATTTACCGAATTTTGACCGTTCCTCTCGGTCCGAACGGGAACCCCGGTGCCACCCCGCGCAACTCCGGTATCAATGAGCCGATTTACCGCCCGCTCCGAGATCGGGATTCGGCGCGCCGGCCCCTCGAACCGCCGTGCAGGGCGGCCTGCCAGAGCACCGCGGGTGTGAAGAGCCCGCTCGGCGGTGCGGTCAGCGAGAGGGCGTCGATGAAGGCGCCCTGTGCGGCCCGGTGGCTCAGGGCGGCACTCAACACCCGGTCCATATAGGCGTGCTGGAGCTTCAGCAGCGGATTCCTGCGGCCGCCGACGGTGGTTTCGTAGCGCAGGTCCTCCGAGGAGGCCATCTGCCAGGCCGCCCCCGCCTCGCGGGACACCGCGCGCTGGATCCTCCGGGAGTCCACCGGGAGTGCGACACCTGTTCTTCCTGCCGCGCCCGGCCCGCGTGCCGGACGGGCGCCGGCCGGGAGCAGTTCGCGCAGCACCAGCGCGGACCGGGCCGCCACGGACATGCCCTGCCCGTAGATCGGATTGAAGGTGCAGGCCGCGTCACCGACCACGAGCAGCCCCTCGGGGAGGTCGGCCAGGCGCTCGTAGTGCCGCCGCCGGCTGGGCGGCGGACGGAAGCCGTGGATCGGGGCTACCGGCTCCAGTCCCCGGACCACCTCGTAGAACTCCGGGACGCTCAACTCCCGTGCGAAGGAGAGGAATCCATCGGGATCGGTGGGCGGGGTGAAGCCGCGCATCCCGCCGACCGTCACCATCCAGCGATCACCCTCCACCGGGACCAGGATCCCGAACCGGGGATTGCGGCCGGGCCTGGGCTGCAGGTACATCGCACGGCCGCCAGCCAGGTCCGCCCCGGCCCGGCGGAACAGCCCGGTGCAGTAGCCGACACCGCCGTCCACCACGCTCTCCTCCGGTGCGCCGAGCCCGAGTTCGGTCAGCCAGTGCGGGGCCCGGGAGGTCCGGCCGGTGGCGTCGACCACCACCTCAGCGGGCAGCACCGACTCGGTGCGGTCGCGGGTTCCGCGCTCACGGCAGCGGATTCCGGCGATCCGCGTTCCGGCGACGGCGAGTCCGACCGCCTCGACGCCATCCCGCGCCTCGACGCCCGGGTGGAGGAGGACCTGGTGACGCAGCGCCCAGTCGATCAACGGGCGGGTGAAGCTCACGATGGTGTGCCGGGGCGAGAAGGAGTCCAGCCAGCCGGCCGGCGTGAGCCAGCGGATGTCGGTGGCCAGGCCGAAGCGCTGCGCGCCCTCACCGGTGAGCAGCTCGGTCGTGCCCGGCAGCAGCCGCTCGATGGCGTACAGGCCGGCCGGCATCAGCAGGTGCGCCTGCCGGGCCTGCGGGACTCCCCCGGCGAACTCGGCCTTGCCCGGCCGACGGTCGCGCTCCACCACGGTCACCCGCCAGCCCGCCTCGGCGAGGACCCAGGCGTGCAGCAGTCCGGCCAGGCTGCCTCCCAGCACAGCGGCTCTGCCAACCGGTAGCGGCATCTCGATTCCCCCTTCGGCCGGCGGAGCTCACGGCGTCGAGCCCCACGCTGTTCAGCGGGTGGTGCGGTGCGGATCGCGCGGCGCGAGCGGTGCAAGCGGCGCCCGCGCACGGCGGGGTGGTGCAGTGCGCGGCGGCGCGGCTCGGCGTGCGGTGGTACTGGACGGCGGACGTACGGCGTGAGTGGGCGCGCAGCGCACGCGGGGAGCGTACGAGCACGAACCGGATGCATTCTGCCCACCCGGGCCGGGCCGCTAACCACCCCCTCGCACTGAAATGACGGTACATCGACAAATATTTGAGGAAATATCCCCACTTGGCTATCGGGGTCGTCGCCGAGGGGCCGGCGACCGCCGACCCGCCCGACCGTGCGAGGTTCCGCCGTGCGCGCTCCGCCCCACGGGCCTGGCGCCCGCGAGGCGGAGGCGCCCGACCCGCCCCCCGGGGGGGCGGGTCGACCTCGGCCTACGTCCTTGACGGACGGGTCAGTTGGAGAAGTCCTGGGTGAGCCAGACGGTTCCACTGGCATCCCGGTAGACGGCGATGCCGATGTGGGTGAACTCGCTGCTGAGGATGTTCTTGCGGTGGCCGTCGTCCGGCGGCGTCTCGTTCAGCATGTCCTGGGTCAGACTGACCGCCATTGCGGCGATGTCCTGGGCCGAGGTGGAGACCCCGTTGCCGTAGCCTATGTTCTCCCCGACGGCGTTCCACTGGACGCCCGCGGCCGTCACCCGTGCACCCAACTCGGCCTCGCCCGGGCACTGGTGGGACATGCCGCAGCCGCCGGCCATCGTCTGGTTGTGGGCCTCGGAGCTGCTGGTCAGCCCTGCCGTGATGGTGTAGGCCGGCAGACCCTGGGCGGCCCGCGCCTGGTTGATCAGGCCGAGCACCTGCTGCACGGCGTCCGAGCTCGAACCGGTCTGCGCGGCCGGGGTGGTGGCCGCGGGGGCGGGGGCGTGCGTGGCCGGGGCGGACGGAGAGGCGGCCGGGGACGACGGCGCGGACGTGTGCGACGCCGGGGCCGAAGTCGGAGCGGAGGGCCGCACGGAGTGGGAGCCCTGGGACTCGCCGCCTGGGCGCGCGGTCGCGGATTCCGAGGCGTGGGAGGCCGGGGCGGACGGCGACGGCGAGGCGTGCGAGGCTTCGGCCGAGGCCGGAGCGGAGGGCCGCGCGGCGTGCGGGCCGGCCTGGTGGTGGTGCTGATCGGAGTCGTTCTGGTGCCGGTACTGGTGGTGCTCCTGCCACCCGGCATGGCTCGCGTAGGTGTGGGAGCCGGGCGCGGCGGAGGCTCCGCTCGCGCTCAGCAGCGGCAGCATGAGGCCGGCGCCGGCGATCCCGGCGGTGGCGGCCAGCCGCGGGGTGTGCCTCCGGCGCGCGCGGCGATGCCGGCCGGTACCTGAAGTCAGCATGGGGCGTCCCTCTGCGACGCCTGCGAGGTGAGCTGTCGGGTTCGGGCCGTGAGGTAGCCCGGCCGCACACGGCGGCTTCACCCCTAGCCGCGCTCGTCTCGCCCGCGAACGGGTCGAGCAGGGCGCGGCAAACTACCTGGTTCCCCCGCTCCTGCCCGGTGCACTGCTCGACGTCCGGCCGACCGGTGGACAGGACTCGGCGTCCCGGCGGCAGGGTCCGCAGGTGCGAACAGCCTGAACGCTAGGCAGATCGACCCGGAAGACACAAGTTCGTATCATGCGCATCACATGGACATCCAGTGAAGATCTGATGGATTGCCATATTCACTGACACAATGCTGCATAAGTGCCCTAATCGGACAAATCTCTCGACTGTCCATGGCGGTCACGGCGGCCACCGCCCCCCCCGGGGGGGGCGGACGAGGCGGCCGGCGCGCGTCAGTCGACGATCGGCCCGCATGTGCGGCCGCGCTTGAGTTCGAAGAACCCCTCGGCCTCCGTGACGAGCAGTATGCCGTCCCACAGCCGCCCGGCCGCCTCACCGCGGGGGATCGGGCTCACCACCGGACCGAAGAACGCATTGACCGAGCCGTCGGGACCGGCGATGTGGATCGCGGGCACGCCGAGGTCCTCGCCGATGGGGTCGAGGGCCGCCCGGTTGCCGGCCAGCAGGACCGGGTCGAGCCCGGCGTCGTCGGCGGCGTCGGCGAGTCCGGCGGGCAGGCCCGCCTCCTCCAGCGCGGCCAGGTACAGCTCTCGGCCGATGGGGGCCTTCTCGAGGTGGATCCGGTTGCCGAGGGCGGTGTACAGGTCCCGCAGCACCTCGCTGCCGTGCGCGCGTTCGGCGGCCAGCACCACCCTGGCCGGGCCCCGCCGTTCGGCGAGCCACTGGCGGTACCAGTCGTCCACCTCGCGGCCGTCGTTGTGCGCGGCGAGGCCGAACACCCGGAACCGGCTGCGGACCTGACGGACCTGCTCCACCTCCAGCAGCCAGCGCGAGCCGATCCACGCCCACGGGCACACCGGGTCGAACCACATGTCCACGGCCGTCGTCTCAACGGTCGTCTCGACAGTCGTCATGTACGAATCTCCTGCTCCTTGAGTGTCCGAGGAGACGCTACGTGACCAACTGGCCTTGGCTAAGCTCCAATTCGGATCGATCTGATTGGGCCAATTGTGGATGTGCATGTCACCCTCGGCGGACGGGGCGACCGGGCCGCCCGGATCTACCGGCAGCTGCTGGACGCGGTGCTGGACGGACGGCTGCGCCCCGGCGAACGGCTGCCGCCCAGCCGGGAGCTGGCCCGCCGGCTCGGAGTGTCCCGCAACACCGTGGCCTCGGCCTACGAGCGGCTGGCCGCGGAGGGCTTCCTCCAGGGCCGGGCGGGGTCGGGCACCTTCGTGTCCGGGCAGTCCGTCGGCACGCTGGCCGCCCGCCGTGCGCCGGCCGGCCCCGGGGCACAGCCGAGGCGGGTCTGGCAGTCCGTGCCGGCCGCCCGGGGGCAATCCCCGGAACCCACCTACGACTTCCGCGTGGGCACGCCCGACGGGCGACTGTTCCCCTTCCGGACCTGGCGGCGGCTGATCACCGACGAGCTGCGGCCGAGCGGGCTCGGCCGGGCCGACTACGGGCCGCCCGAGGGCCACGCCGACCTGCGCGCGGCCATCGCCCGCCATGTCGGCCTCTCCCGCTCGGTTCGGGCCACGGCCGAGGACGTCCTGGTGACCCAGGGGGCGCAGCAGGCACTGGACCTCGTCGGCCGGGTGGTGATCGAGCCCGGGGACTGCGTGGCCGTCGAGGACCCGGGCTACCCGCCGGCGCGGCTGCTGTTCGGCTCACTGGGCGCGCGGGTGGTCGGCGTACCGGTGGACACCGAGGGGCTGATGGTGGACGCCCTCCCCCGAGAGGCCCGACTGGTCTACACCACTCCCTCGCACCAGTTCCCACTGGGGACCCCGATGTCGCTGGCCCGCCGCGCCGCCCTGCTGGACTGGGCCGAACGGCACGACGCGGTGGTCGTCGAGGACGACTACGACAGCGAGTTCCGCTTCACCGGGCGGCCGTTGGAGCCCCTGCAGAGCCTGGACCCCGGCGGCCGGGTGGTCTACGTGGGCTCCTACTCCAAGACCCTGCTGCCCGCGCTGCGCCTCGGCTTCCTGGTCGCCCCGGCCTCGCTGCAAGCGGCGCTGCACAGTGCCAAGCAGCTGTCCGACTGGCACGGCGACCCGGTCGCCCAGGCGGCACTGGCCCGCTTCATCGACGAGGGCCTGCTGGCACGGCACATCCGCCGAGCCGGCCGGGAGTACGCCGCCCGCCACGCGCTGCTCACCACCACTCTGGCCCGGGACTTCGCCCCCTGGCTGGAGCCGGTGCCCTCGGCCGCCGGACTGCACGTCTGCGCGCGGACCGCTCCCGGCGTGGACCTCGGACCGGTGCTCGCCTCCGCGCGGCGGGCGGGGGTCGCGGTGAACACCGTCGCCGACTTCAGCGCCGGGGAACCGACCCGGCCTGGGCTGGTGTTCGGCTTCGGCGCGATCGACCGGGACCGGATCGCCGAGGGTCTGCAGCGCCTGCGGCAGGGCCTCCCCGCCGCCGCCCCGCCCATCCCGCACTGAACGGGCGGGGCGGGCTCGTCCACCCCGCTCGTGGTCAACCCCCGCTCCGGAGACCGGGATTGAGGCCGCCAGCCCCGCCGTGACGGCGAAGCCCCCGGCGAGGGCGGCCGAGGCGGCGAAGACCCGCCGGACCGTCAGGTCGACCTGCTCGACCCGGCTCGGGGCCGTGCGGATACCGTCCGGGGTCCGTTCCGGGCGGATCCCGTCGGCCTGGAGCAGTGCCACCAGCCGGCGCGTCGCATCGGCGCCCCCGCCCGGATCCGCAGCGCGGCCGGTCCGACGAAGGAGGTGAAGGGGCCGCCGTGTCACGCATGACGGCAGAGTACACGGCGCGTACTACTTGCCACGTACTACCTGGCGCGTAGTACCAGGCGCGTAGTAGCGTGGCGCCGGAGGGCAAGGAAAGGAGGCGCGGCGGATGCAGGCGAACGACGCCCAGACGCTGGTGCTGTGCGTGCTGGCCGACGGACCGCTGCACGGCTACGCCATCAACACGGCGATCGAGGAACTGGTCGGGGAGCGGCTGGGGCCCGGGAGTCTCTACGGGGCACTTGCCCGCCTGGAGGCCAAGGAGCTGATCGAGGCCGCTGAGGAGCAGGGGCGCCAGCGGCCCGTCCGGCTGACGCGCAAGGGCCGCCAGGTACTGGAGCACGAGCTGCGTTCCATGGCGAAGGTCGCCTCGGTGGGGCTGCGGAGCCTCGGGGTGAGCCCGGCGTGAGCCCTCACCACGGCCCGGTCCGCCGCTGCCCCGGCGCGTTCCGGGGCCGCCGGGACCGCCAGGCCCCGGGAACGGGCAGCGCCCTCGGCCGTCGCGGCCGTCGCCACCCGTGGTCCGCGACCGCCGGCTGAGCGACCCGGCCGAAACCACCACGACCTCCCGCACCCGAAGGGCTGATCATGGCTGTCTCCTCCCCCAAGGTCACCGTCGTCGTCCCGACGTACAACGAGCGGGAGAACCTGCCCGCCCTCGCCGCCCTGCTCGCGGACCTGCCGGTGCCCGACCTGCACCTGCTCGTCGTGGACGACAACTCACCCGACGGCACCGGCGAGGTCGCCGACAAGCTCGCCACCGAGTCGCCGGACACCGTCGGCGTGCTGCACCGCACCGCGAAGGACGGACTCGGGCGCGCCTACCTCGCCGGCATGGCGCGTGCACTGGACGAAGGCGCGGACGTGGTGGTCCAGATGGACGCGGACCTGTCGCACCCGGTCTCGGCGATCCCGGCCATGATCGACACCCTGCTGTCCCAGGATGCCGCCGTGGTCCTGGGCTCGCGCTACGTCCCGGGCGGCTCGACGGCCGCGGACTGGCCCTGGACCCGCAAAGCCCTCTCGGCCTGGGCGAACTTCTACGTCAACGCGATCCTGCGACTGCGGGTCCGGGACGCCACCGCCGGGTTCAAGGCCTGGCGGGCGGACACGCTGCGGGCGATCGACCTGCCGTCGGTCCACTCCAACGGCTACTCCTTCCAGGTCGAGATGAACTACCGCACGGTCAGCCGCGGGCTGGCCATCCTCGAAGTGCCGATCCGGTTCGAGGAGCGGGTGCAGGGCGCATCGAAGATGAGCCTCGGCGTGCAGCTCGAATCCGCGCTCACCCCGTGGAAGCTGCGTTTCGGCCAGGGCCGCGGCTGACCGCTACCCGGAGTCCGCGCGCAGGTGGGCGAGGACGCGTCGGTTGCCGTCGGCCGGGTCGAGGTCGAGCTTGTTGAGGGGACCTCCGGCATGTGCTCGGGTTCGACGTCCACGACGAACGAAGCGTGGTACCGGCCCGCCGGATCCAGCACGATCGTCACGGACGACGGTTCCGCCGGAAGGGAACGGGACCACTTCACCCGCACGTCGCCGATCTTCGCCAAGTTCAGCTTCCCGTTCGAGCGGATACGGAACCCGTTGCGGGAGAAGCGAAGCGACTGCCGGTTGGTCGGGTAGCCGGGGCACATTGCTGTGCCCCGGCCCCCTAGGAACCGGACGTGCGACTTTCACCGCATCCGGCTCGGGCAGGTCTCTGCCCGCTAGTCAGGAACTCATCTTCCGGTCTCCGGCGTGTACTTGCCGGTGACATTGCGTGTGAATCAGTTCCAGATTGCTTGGGAGGTCGCTGCCGCCCTTCTGCGGTACGTAAGGTGGTGCACGTTGATGCCTCTCATCGAGGCCGTGAACCACCTGGCCCAGTCGTTGACTATTCCTCTCTCCCTGTAGAACCACTGATGGGCAGCGACTTCGTGTCGCACTCCTTGCGGGATTTGAATCCGGGGAGCCCAACCGGCCTTCCGGCGCGCTTGCCGGACACGGAATCGAAGAAGTTCCGGTATGCCGTGTCCAGGTCCCGCAGGGACTGGATCAGCGGATCCACACCGACCGAAGCGAGCCACGCCCGCTCCGGGGTCTTCTTCGCCTCCGTGATCACCAGCTTCTGCAGGTCGGTGCTCCTGGGGTACGGCTGCCCGGCCTTCCGGGCTTCCCTCCGCGCCGCAAGGGCGTCGTTGTGCACCACCCGCGCACACCCGAACGTCCGGGCCAGCGCGGCACGCTGACCTAGCGTCGGGTAGACGCGGTAGGGGTACCGGAGGTGCACACGGCCAACCTACCGAAGGTCACTGACAACAGCTCACGTCCAAACCTCCGAAGATCACTCCGCCGCTTCACGGCTCCGACCCAAGGACCCTCCCCCACCCTCCGGGCGGGGGGACCCCCATCTCCCCAGCCTTAAGCCCGGGGCATCCTGGGAGAACAAAGGTGAAGATGCTGCCCGCGTGTTTGACCACGGCGGCCTCGGTGACGACCAGTTGGCGGGCGATGGACTGGTTGTTGCAGCCCTCGACCATCAGCGCGAGGACTTCGCGCTCGCGCGGGGTCAGGCGGCCGACACGAGGGTGACCGCACCCAGCAGCGCGCCACTCAGCAGGTAGGCCCAGCAGCGCCACGGCCAACCCGAGCACAGGAAGCGCACCGGGCGCGACCTCAGCGAGTTCCACAGCGCGAGCCCGGACGGCTCGGCGGCCGGCTCTCCCGACATGCGGCCCCCTCTCCGTCGATGCCGCTCGGACCACTCGACCCTAGTCGACGGCCGGGCGGGTGACGGCGGCCGCGTCCGGAGCGGGAAGGGACAGGGAGGGTGGGGAAAAGTCGACCATCGATGTTCAAGGCAGGTCTCCTGACCATCCGTCGGCTTCGACAGTCCAATGAGCAGGTGACGACTTACCGACTCAAACGCACCGACACCGTTCCCGGTCCGACCGGCCGCCGCAACGGTACCTGGCGGGACACTCCGGCCCTCTGGGCGGCCGGGTGGCTGCTCTCGGCGGCCTGGGCCGGGTCCTTCCCGCTGCTGTCCGGGCTGGCGACGCACCGGCGCTGGGGCCTGTTCGCGGCGATGGGCTATCTGCTGGCGGCCGCCGTGGCGGCCTGGGCGCCCGGTTCGCGCTCTCGCGCCGCTTCGGCGCTGGTGGCGCTGGCCGGCGCGGTGCTGCTGCCGCTGACGGTACTGGTCGCCACCGGGCGGGGGCAGTCCGAGGTCTCGGTCATCGAACGCTCGGCGGACCTGCTCATCCACAGCGGCAGCCCGTACCACCCGGACCCGCGGCAGGTGGAGGACTTCACCCCCTACCTGCCGGGGGTGGCCCTGCTCGGGTTACCCCGTGTACTGCTGGGCGCGACCCCGCTCGCGGACGCTCGGCTGTGGTGCGCCGCCGTACTGACGGGGTGTCTGGTGGCCGGCCGGCTGGTGCAGCGCCCGCGCCGTCGGCGGAGTGCGGGCGGCCGGACGGGATTCGGGCAGGCGGTGGACTCCGGGCGGACGCCATTCGGGCGGCAGACGGCGCACGGGCGGACCGGCGCCGGTCGGCTGCCGGGCGGGCGAGTGGCAGCCGGAGGGTCCGCGGGTCGGCGACCTGTCGACGGCCGGCCGCCGTTCGGTCCCGGACTGGTGGCGCTGGTCGCCTCGCCGGTGGTGGCGTTGCCGCTCTGCGTCAGCGGGGTGGACCTGCCGCTGACCGGTGCGTGCTGTCTCGGTCTGGCGCTCGCCGCGCGCGGACGTCCGGTCGCGACCGGACTGGCACTGGCGCTGGCCTGCTCGATCAAGTGGTCGGCCTGGCCTGCGCTCCCGGTGGCGCTCGCACTGCTCGCCGCCGTGCACGGCCGACGGCCGGCGGTCCGGTGCGCCGTTGTCTGCCTGGCCGCCACGGCGGCGCTGGTGCTGCCGGTGGCACTCGTCGCGCCGCACGAGATGGCCGAGCAGGTACTGGCGTTCCCCACCGGCCGCGCCGCCGTGCCGACCCCGGCCGGCAGCCCGCTGCCGGGCCGTCTGCTGGCCGGGTCAGGTCCGGCAGGGTGGTCCACGGCCGTCGCCATGCTGGCCGCCGGTGGTGCCGTTCTCGCCGTGTCGCTGTTCCTGCGCCCGCCCGCGTCCCTGGTCGCGGCCGCGGATCGGCTGGCCCTCGGCCTGACGCTGGCCTTCTCGCTCGCCCCGGCGGGCCGGTTCGGCTACCTGGCACTTCCGCTCGTCCTGGTCACCTGGGCCCGCCTGGCCGGCCCGCCCGGAGCCCGGACGCGGCAGACCCCGACCGCACAACCGGGCGGCGGGGACAGCTCGGCGCTCCGGCCGAAGACCAGTGGCCGCAGCCCGCAGCGCGAGCCCGCCGGACAGCCCTGACCGTTCGGTACGGCCGCTCCGAAGCGCCGCAGGCACGCCACCGGCTGCCGCTCCGGGGAGTGTCGAACCCCAGGGCGCCTCGGGCGGGTTGGCTCACAGGTCGGGAATGAACTGCACCACCAGGTCGATCAGCTTGATCCCGACGAACGGCAGCACCAGACCACCGAGCCCGAACACCCTCAGGTTGCGGGCGAGCAGATCGGAGGCCGAGGAGGGGCGGTAGCGAACGCCGCGCAGGGCGAGCGGGATCAGCGCCACGATGATCAGTGCGTTGAAGATGATCGCCGAGGTGATCGCCGAGGTCGGGCTGTGCAACCCCATGATGTTCAGGTGGTGCAGACCCGGGTACACGCCGGCGAACATCGCGGGGATGATCGCGAAGTACTTGGCGACGTCGTTGGCGATCGAGAAGGTGGTGAGCGCACCACGGGTGATCAG
>NZ_JBSFJU010000101.1:0-19313 GCF_053598215.1 Kitasatospora sp. NPDC001175
GCCGGGTGGCGGGAAGCAACTCCTCGACTGGAAAGGACATCTGACTCCTCGTTCCCGTTCGTGTCCGGCTCGGCGCGGCCGACCATACCCCGGGCCCCCTCCTCCGGGAGGAGGGGCCGCCCTTCGCCGTCCGCGGTCAACTCACCGCGCTGTCAGCTCACTTCTTGGTGCGGCCGATGTCCCAGAGACGGAACACACCCGTGGTGTCGACGGTGGTCTCGACACCGGTGATGTTGTTGCGCGAGACGTAGAACGCCTTGCTCTGGAACAGCGGGATCAGCGGCGCCTGGTCCGCGATCATGTTCTGGACCTGGGTGTAGTTGCCGCCGGCCGTGCGGTCGGTCTGCTTGATACTGTCCGGCACCAGCTGCTGCGAGATCTTCGGGTCGTCCCAGCCGGTGTGGAAGACGCCGCCGTCGACCAGCAGCGGGGAGACGAAGTCGTCCGGGTCCGGGTAGTCGGGGGTCCAGCTCACCAGGTAGGCCTGGTAGGAGCCGGAGCTCCAGCCGTCCTGGTACTTCTTGAAGTCCTTCTCCTGCTGGACGGTCACCTGGAACAGGCCGCCGTCCTCCAGCTCCCTCTTGATCTCGTTGATCTCACGGTCGCCCGAGCGGCTGCTGGACGAGGTGATGTTCAGCTTGATCGGAACCGGGGTCTGGAGCTTGGCTCCGGCGAGGTACCGCTTCGCCTTGTTGACGTCCGGGTCCTGGTACTTGTCGAAGAACGAGGTGTTGTGCCCGGTGATCCCGGCCGGGATGAGCGAGTAGAGCGGCTGGACGGTCTCGGCGTACGCGTTGCCGGCGAGCGCCTTGCGGTCGATCAGCTGCGCCACCGCCTGCCGGACGGCCTGGTTGCCGACAGTGCTGTCCTTGGTGTTGAAGGCCAGGTAGCGGCTCTCGCCGCTGTCCCCCTCGGCCACCTTGTAGTCGCCCTTGCCGGCCTGCTGATCGGTCTCCATCTTGGCGGAGACGGCCGGGTCGAGGCTGTTGTTGTCGACCAGGTCGATGTCGCCCTTGTCCAGGGCCGTCTTGATGTCGTCCGCGCTGTTGTAGAAGCGGACCACGAACTTGTTGTTCTGCAGCTTGGCGTCGCCGCCGTACTGGCTGTTGGCGGAGAGGGCGACCTTGCCCAGCGCGTGGGAGTCGTTGCCCGCCAGGTCCTCGATCGAGTCGATCTTGTAGGGCCCCGAGCCGACGATCTTGTCGTTCGACAGCAGGTGGTCAGCGGGGAAGACCTGGTGGTCCACGATCGACCCGGCGGCCGAGGCCAGCTTGGCCGGGAGCACCGCGTCCGGGGTCTTCAGGTGGATGACCACACCCGTGTCGCCCTTGGTCTCCACCGACTTGATGGTGGAGAGCAGCGTGGCCGGGCCGCTGGCGTCCTTGATCTTCAGCATGCGCTGCACCGAGAACACGGCGTCCTCGTTGGTCAGCGGATGCCCGTTGGAGAACTTGAGCCCGTCGCGCATGGTGCACTCGTAGGTGAGCGCGTCCGACCCGGTGAAGGCGCAGGACTTCGCCGCGTCCGGCTGCGGCGTGGTGGCACCCTCGGGGAACTTCAGCAGCGACTGGAAGACGTTGTCGAACAGCAGCCAGGAGCCCGAGTCGTACGCACCGGCCGGGTCGAGCACCGTGGTGGTGTTGACCGTACCCATCGTGATCGGGCCGTTCCCGGAGCCGCCCGTGACGGCCTTGGTGGCCGAGGCGCAGCCTGCTGCGGTGGTCGCGACCAGCACGGCACACCCGAGCACGGCCAGTCGATTACCAGAGGTCATGCGGATACGTTTCCTTCTGCTGCGGGCCGGCCTGGGATGCCGGAGGCTGCCGCCTGACGCGCCGGGATGAGGCAGCGCCTACGGGGTCCGTACGACCGCACCGTCGGCACATCGGACGGGATCACCCGTGGATGGCGAGGGCACGACGAGGAGTTTTCGAGCAGCTGTTCGTGGGGACACTGGTTGAGATGTAGCGTGCCATATCAAACATGTCCGAATTACACCTGCAAGTGAACACTTTGGACATCAGACGGCCGGTCAGTGCCGCCCGGCCGAAAACTTGTCAGACAATGTCCCATTTCTCCCTCTTTGACGAGAGAGCAAGCTCACATTCCAACCGGGTGTAAGTTTCTGATAAGTAACTTCGCCGGGCGACGACGGTGCGTCAGCCCAGGATGAGCACCGCCTCAGACCCGGGCGGCGACCACCGAGCGCAGCAGCTCCAGATCGACCTGTTCCAGGGAGCTCAGCACGGTGCGTCCGGGGCCCGGCTCGATCGGCGCGACCGAGGGCACCGCGATGACCGGGCAGCCCGCGGCCTGCCCGGCCTGGACGCCGAGCGGTGCGTCCTCGACCACCACGCAGCGGCCCGGCTCGGCGCCGAAGCGGGTGACGGCGGCCAGGTAGGGGTCGGGGTGCGGCTTGGTCCTGGCGACCTCGTCGCCGGCGATCGAGAAGGCGAAGTGCTGGGCGCCCAGGCTCTGCAGCACGATGTCGATGATGTGACGGTGCGAGGCGGAGACCAGCGCGGCCGGGATGCCGTGCGCGTTCAGGGTGTTGAGCAGCCGTTCGGCACCGGGCATCAGCGGGACGCCGCCCGCCAGCAGGTCCACGAAGCGCTGGTTGATCAGCACCGTGAGGTCTGCCGGGGCCAGGTCCACGCCGGTTCTGGCCAGCAAGTAGTCGATCACCCGGCTCATCGGGCCGCCGACCACATGGGCCCGGTCCGCGTCGGTGAGCTCATGGCCCAGCTCGGCGAAGAGCGAGAACTCCGCCTGCCACCAGAAGTCCTCGGTGTCCACCAAGGTCCCGTCCATGTCCAGCAGCACCGCCTGGAGGCCCTGACCGCTGCTGTGGTCGAGTCCCGTGGTGGCGGTCGAGATGGTGGTCATGGCGGAAGGTCCTTCCGGTCACGGAGCCTGGAGATGGCACAGGCCGGTCCGCTGGTGAGCGGACCGGCCCGTCAGGATGATCCAGGATACGCCCCGTCCGCCGGAATGAGGCGAACGGAATGCAGCTCCCGGGTTACCGGGCGTTGAAGTACTTGGCCTCGGGGTGGTGGATCACGATGGCGTCGGTGGACTGCTCCGGGTGCAGCTGGAACTCCTCCGAGAGCACCACGCCGATCCGTTCGGGCCGCAGCAGGTCGGCGATCTTGGCGCGGTCCTCCAGCTCGGGGCAGGCGCCGTAGCCGAGGGAGAAGCGGGCGCCCCGGTACTTCAGGGCGAACATGTCCTTCACGTCCTGGGGGTCCTCGTCGCCGAAGCCGAGCTCGTAGCGGACCCGGGCGTGCCAGAACTCGGCCAGCGCCTCGGCCAGTTGGACCGAGAGGCCGTGCAACTCCAGGTAGTCCCGGTAGGCGTTGGCGGCGAACAGCTCGTTCGCGGCCTCGGAGATCCGGTTGCCCATGGTGACCACCTGCAGGCCCACCACGTCCTTCTCACCGGACTCCTCCGGGCGGAAGAAGTCCGCCAGGCACAGCCGGCGCCCGCGTCGCTGCCGCGGGAAGGTGAACCGGGTGTGCTCGGAGCCGTCCTCGTTGTAGACGATCAGGTCGTCGCCCTTGGACGCGGCCGGGAAGTAGCCGTAGACCACCGCCGGCTCCAGCCAGCCCTCGGTCTGCAGCCGGTCCAGCCACATCCGCAGCCGCGGACGGCCCTCGGTCTCCACCAGCTCCTCGTAGCTGGGGCCGTCACCGCTGCGGGAGGCCTTCAGACCCCACTGCCCCTTGAACAGCGCGTCCTCGTCCAGCCATGACGCGTAGTCCGCGAACGGGATGCCCTTGACGATCCGGTCCCCCCAGAACGGCGGGGCCGGAACCCGGTTGTCGACCACCACGTCGGAGCGGATCTGCCCGAGGTTCTCCTCCGGCTCCTCCACCGCCTCGACCCGGGCGTGCCGGCGCTGCCTGAGCTCGGGCAGCTCGGCACCCGGCACTCCGCGCTTGACCGCGACCAGCGCGTCCATCAGTTTGAGGCCCTCGAAGGCGTCGCGGGCGTAGCGGACTTCGCCTTGGTAGATGGCGTGGAGGTCCTGTTCGACGTAGGCGCGGGTGAGGGCGGCGCCGCCGAGGATGACGGGGAAGTCGGCGGCCAGTCCGCGCTGGTTGAGCTCTTCCAGGTTCTCCTTCATGATCACGGTGGACTTCACCAGCAGGCCGGACATGCCGATCACGTCCGCGTTGTGTTCCCGGGCCGCGTCCACGATCGCCGCGACGGGCTGCTTGATGCCCAGGTTCACCACGTTGTAGCCGTTGTTGGACAGGATGATGTCGACCAGGTTCTTGCCGATGTCATGGACGTCGCCCTTGACCGTGGCCAGCACGATCGTGCCCTTGCCCTCTGAATCGGACTTCTCCATGTGGGGTTCCAGATGGGCGACCGCGGCCTTCATCACCTCGGCGGACTGCAGCACGAACGGCAACTGCATCTGCCCCGAACCGAACAGCTCACCGACCACCTTCATCCCCGACAGCAACGTGTCGTTGATGATCTCCAACGCCGGACGGGAGGCCATCGCCTCGTCCAAGTCACCTTCCAGGCCGCCCCGTTCACCGTCGATGATCCGGCGCTGCAGGCGCTCCTCCAGCGGCAGTGCCGCCAGTTCCTCCGCCTTGGACGCCTTCAACGACGCCGACGACACGCCCTCGAACAACTGCAGCAGCCGCTGCAGCGGGTCGTACCCCTCCCGCCGCCGGTCGTGGACCAGATCCAGCGCCACCTCACGCTGCTCCTGCGGGATCCGCGCGATCGGCAGGATCTTCGAGGCGTGCACGATCGCCGAGTCCAGCCCGGCCTCGACGCACTCGTGCAGGAACACCGAGTTCAGCACCTGCCGCGCCGCCGGCGACAGCCCGAAGGAGATGTTCGACAGTCCGAGCGTCGTCTGCACCCCCGGGTGGCGGCGCTTCAGCTCCCGGATCGCCTCGATCGTCTCGATCCCGTCCCGCCGCGACTCCTCCTGGCCCGTGCCCAGCGTGAACGTCAGGCAGTCCACCAGGATCGCGCCCTCGTCGATCCCGTACTCACCCGTCAGCTGCGCGATCAGCCGCTCCGCGACCGCGACCTTCTTCTCCGCCGTACGGGCCTGACCCTCCTCGTCGATCGTCAACGCGATCAGCCCCGCGCCGTGCTCCCGCGCCAACGACGCGATCCGGCCGAACCGCGTTCCCGGCCCGTCCCCGTCCTCGTAGTTGACGGAGTTCAGCACCGCACGGCCACCCAGCGCCTCGAGCCCCGCCCGCAGCACGTCCGGCTCGGTCGAGTCCAGCACGATCGGCAGCGTCGAAGCGGTCGCCAGCCGACCCGCGACCTCCCGCATGTCCGCCACACCGTCACGGCCGACATAGTCCACGCACAGATCGAGCATGTGCGAACCGTCCCGGATCTGCTCCCGGGCGATCTCCACACACGCCTGCCAATCCCCCGCCAGCATCGACTCGCGGAACTTCTTCGACCCGTTCGCGTTCGTCCGCTCACCGATCGCCAGGTACGAGGTGTCCTGCCTGAACGGCACCGACTGGTACAACGACGACGCCGCCGGCTCCGGCCGCGGATCACGCGAGACCACCGGCCGGCCCTGCACCCGCTCCACCACCGCCCGCAGGTGCTCCGGAGTCGTCCCGCAGCACCCACCCACCAACGACAGCCCGTACTCCCGCGTGAACGTGTCGTGCGCGTCCGCCAACTCCACCGGACTGAGCGGATAGTGCGCACCATCCTTGCCCAGCACCGGCAGACCCGCGTTCGGCATGCACGACAGGCCGATTCGCGCGTTCTTGGCCAGGTAACGCAGATGCTCACTCATCTCGGCCGGGCCGGTGGCGCAGTTCAGCCCGATGTAGTCCACGCCCAGCGGCTCCAACGCCGTCAGCGCCGCCCCGATCTCCGAGCCGAGCAGCATCGTGCCCGTGGTCTCGACGGTGACCTGGACGAGGACCGGCAGGTCCAGACCCGCCTCCGCCAGCGCGCGCTTGCACCCCAGGATCGCCGCCTTGGTCTGCAGAAGATCCTGGCTGGTCTCCACCAGCAGCGCATCCGCACCACCCGCGATCAGACCCGCCGCATTCCGCTCGAACCCGTTCCGCAACACCTCATACGGCGCGTGCCCCAGCGTCGGCAGCTTCGTCCCGGGCCCGATCGAACCCAGCACCCAGCGGGTACGGCCGTCGTCGTGGGCATCGGCCGCCTCACGGGCGATCCGCGCGCCCGCCTGCGACAACTCGAAGATCCGCTCCGAGATCCCGTACTCCCCCAGCGCCGCGTGGTTCGCCCCGAAGGTGTTGGTCTCCACGCAGTCCACGCCCACCGCGAAGTAGGCGTCATGCACCGAACGCACGATGTCCGGACGGGTCAGGTTCAGGATCTCGTTGCACCCCTCCAACTGCTGGAAGTCATCCAGCGTCGGATCCTGCGCCTGAAGCATCGTGCCCATCGCCCCGTCCGCGACCACCACACGGGTCGCGAGGGCTTCGCGCAAGGCATTCGCGCGATCTTGCTGAGCGGACGAGGGGACGACTGTGGCCATGGGGCTACTCCCTGGGTGCGACGGCTGTCGGCTATGCGTCCCCTCCGGTGTTTGGGGACGCACGCCGCCAGCGTATCCGGACACCTGCCCGGGCACAGAACCTGTTTCGAATCGTGAGCGTCCCCTCGGTCGGAGGGGAGTGGATCAATGGACACGGGGAAGAACCGCGCAGGCGCCTGGCGACGCAGGTGGCGGGGGTGGTCACGAGGGCGAAGGACGTTGGTGGCGAGCCTGCTCGGACTGGTCGTGCTGCTGATACCTCCGGCCTCGGCCGCCGCCGCACTGCGCCTGCAGTACACGGGGGAACCGCCTGCCGAGGCGCGTACCCGAGGACATGACGCGGTCTGGCTCGGCCACGCGTGGGTGGACGGCCGAAAGGGGGACGCCGACCTCGTCTCCTTGACGCGGCAGCTGGCCGGCACCGGTATCCGCGACCTCTACGTGCACACCGGTCCGCTGGGCGACGACGGCTCGATGGATGGCGCCAAGCACCCGAAGGCGGCCTGGCTCGTGGCGGCCGTCCACCGGGCGGCGCCCGGGCTGCGGGTGCAGGCCTGGCTGGGCAATGTGGTGGCGCCCGAGGAGAACGGGCTGCACCTGGACCAGGCCGAGACCCGGAACCGGATCACCGACGCCGCCCGGCAGGTGCTCGACCTCGGCTTCGACGGCGTCCACTTCGACCTGGAGCCGGTCCGCTCCGATTCCGCCGGCTTCCTCGCATTGCTGGACCAGGCGCACGCGGTGACCGCCGAGCGCCACGCGCAGCTCTCGGTGGCCGCGCCGCAGATCGACCCGCTGCCCGGACTGCACTCGGCGGGCATCGCGCTCGCCGGCCACGGCAAGTGGTGGTCGCAGGCGTACTTCGCGCAGGTCGCCAGGCGGGTGGAGCAGATCGCGGTGATGTCGTACGACACCGCCATGCCGCTGGAGTCGCTCTACGGCGGCTATGTCGCCCAGCAGACCGCGCTGGCACTCGAGGCCACCCCGCCCGGGGTCGATCTGCTGATGGGCCTGCCCGCGTACTGGGACGAGAGTTTCGGGCACCGGGGCTCAGCCGAGACGGTGACCGCGGCGGTCCGGGGCGCCCGGCTGGCGCTGGGCCGCAACGACCGGCAGGCCTTCGGCCTGGCGCTGTACGCCGACTTCTCCGCCACCGCAGCGGACTGGGCCGCGTACCGAAGCGGCTGGTGTGCGGCCTGAGGGCGGCGCCCCCTCGCGCCCTGCGCGGCAGGACGCGACCTGGCCACTACCATCCGCATTCGACACGTCACATTCCGTGCCCGTCGAATGCTCGGAGGACCGCCATGCGTCGCCGCCTGCTCGCCGCCGCCACCGCCCTGCCGCTCGCCCTGCCACTCGCCCTGGGCGCGACACCCGCCGCCGCGACACCCGCCACCAGGTCGGTGACCAACTACGTCGCACTCGGGGACTCGTTCTCCGCCGGGCTCGGCGCCGGCTCGTACGACCCGGCCAGCGGGGACTGCCATCGCAGCAGACTCGCCTACGGCCCGCTCTGGGCCGGCGGCCACCCGGGGACCGGATCCGGCTTCGTGGCTTGCAGCGGGGCCACCACCGACGACGTGGTGCGCGACCAGCTGCCCAGGCTGGCCTCCGGCACCACGCTCGCGACCGTCACCATCGGCGGCAACGACCTGGGCTTCGGCAAGGCGATCGCCTCCTGCCTCCTGCCCCTCACCGCCGAGCGGGTCTGCGATGCGGCGATCGCCGAGTCCGAGCGCAGACTGCGCGACGAGCTGCCCGGCAAACTGGCGCAGACCTACCGGGCGATCGCCGGGGCAACTCCGGGGGCGAAGGTGGTGGTCGCGGGCTATCCGCACCTGCTGGAGCACGGCTCCGTCCCCTGCTCGGTCGGCACCCCGGCCCGGCGCGACCGGTTCAACGCCCTGACGGACCGGCTAGATGATCTGATCCGCACTCAGTCCACCAAGCAGGGCTTCGACTTCGCCGACGTACGCGGTGCCTTCGCCGGCCACGGCGTGTGCGCCGACGGCGGCCAGGAGTGGATCAGGCGGCTCGTGGTACCCGCCTACTGGGAGTCCTTCCACCCGACCGCGACCGGCCAGGCCCGGGGCTATCTCCCGCCCGTCTCGGCGGCGCTCGCCGGCTGAACCCGCACCCGCTGTCCGGCGGACCGGCCCCTGCCGTCACAGGACAGGCATCAAAGCCCGTAGGCTGGGCAGGTAGGGACCATGGAACGGGCAGTTCCAGGTGGAGAAGGTTCAGCAGTCGGCAGCCAGCCGTCAGTTCCCGTGGACGGACAGGCCGTACCGGCGACGCGGGGCGGGCCGCTGACCGACCGGAGGGAGACACTGGGTGATCGAGCTGGAAGATGTTCCCGAGTTGATCGACCCGGTGATGGTCTGTGCGTTCGAGGGCTGGAACGACGCGGGCGACGCCGCCTCGGCAGCGGTCGGGCATCTGGACGAGACCTGGGGCGGCAAGGTGTTCGCCGCACTGGACGCCGAGGACTACTACGACTTCCAGGTCAACCGGCCCACGGTGTGGCTGGACGGCGGCGTGCGCCGGATCACCTGGCCGACCACCCGCCTGTCGGTGGTCCGGGTCACCGAGCCCACCACCCGTGACCTGGTACTGGTCCGGGGTATCGAGCCGAGCATGCGCTGGCGCTCGTACTGCAACGAACTGCTCGGGTTCGCCCACGAGTTGGGCGTCGAGCTGGTGGTGATCCTCGGCGCACTGCTCGGGGACACCCCGCACAGCCGGCCGGTGCCGGTCAGCGGCGTCACCTCGGACGCGGCGCTCGCCCGCCGGCTCGACCTGGAGGAGAGCAGGTACGAGGGCCCGACGGGGATCGTCGGCGTGCTCCAGGAGGCCTGCGCGCACGCCGGTGTCCCGGCGGTGACGCTCTGGGCGGCGGTGCCGCACTACGTGGCGCAGCCGCCCAACCCCAAGGCCACGCTGGCGCTGATCAACAAGCTGGAGGACCTGCTCGACCTGCGGATCCCGCCGGGCGAGCTGAGCGAGGACGCCCGCGCCTGGCAGCTCGGGGTGGACCAGCTGGCCGCCGAGGACAGCGAGGTGGCCGAGTACGTCCAGCAGTTGGAGGAGGCGCAGGACACCGCCGATCTGCCGGAGGCGTCCGGCGACGCCATCGCCCGGGAGTTCGAGCGCTATCTCCGTCGCCGGGAGAACCTCGGCCCGACCGGCGAGAAGCCGGCCGTCGGCCACGCCACGGCGGAACGCCCGAGCGAGTCCGGCGCCAAGGAGACCAAGCAGCCGGAGGAGCCCCAGGACTCGGACGAGGACAGCGACGACGACGAGGACTGAGCCCGGCACCCGGGTCCGCACAGGCGGCTGTCCGCCTCCGTGCGCCCGGGTCCGCACGCACGACGGGGCGCGGGGAGCCGCGCTGCCGGCACCTCCGCGAAGGTGCGTGGTCGGCAGCACGGCTCCCCGCGCTCTGTCGGTTTCCGGAGGCGGACCGTTCCCGGAGGCGGACCGTTCCCGGAGGCGGACCGTTCCCGGAGGCGGACCGTTCCCGGAGGCGGACCGTTCCCGGAGGCGGACCGTTCCCGGGGAAGACCCCTAGAGGGCGACGCCGAGCAGGGCGTCCACCGTCCGCGAGACCAGTCCGGGCGCCCCGGTGTCGGTGCCGCCGGTCTCGCCCTGCTGCGCGACCCAGCGGTCGACGGCCGCCAGCGCGGCGGGCGCGTCCAAGTCCTCGGCCAGGGCGGCGCGGACCTCGGCGAGCAGCGCCTCGGCCGACGGGCCGTCCGGACGGGAGACCGCGGCGCGCCAGCAGGCCAGCCGGTCCACGGCGCCGTCCAGGTCGTCCTTGGTCCACTCCCAGTCGCTGCGGTAGTGGTGGGCCAGAAGCGCCAGCCGGATCGCCGCCGGGTCGACGCCGTCGCGGCGCAGCGCGGAGACGAACACCAGGTTGCCGCGGGACTTGGACATCTTGTGACCGTCCAGGGCGACCATCCCCGCGTGCACGTAGGCGCGGGCGTAGGGGTGGGCGCCGGTGGCGACGTGTGCGTGCGAGGCGCCCATCTCGTGGTGCGGGAAGGAGAGGTCGCTGCCGCCGCCCTGGATGTCGAAGGACATCCCGAGGTACTGCAGGGCGATCGCCACGCACTCGATGTGCCAGCCGGGGCGGCCGTGGCCGAGCTCGGTGTCCCAGGCGGGCTCGCCCTCGCGGGCGGCCAGCCAGAGCAGCGGGTCGAGGCGGTGCTTCTTGCCGGGGCGGTCCGGGTCGCCGCCGCGCTCGGCGAAGACCGGGAGCATGGCCTCGCGGTCGAGCCCGGAGACATCGCCGAAGTGCGGGTCGGACTCGACGGAGAAGTAGATGTCGCCGTCCAGGTCGTACGCGGCACCGCTCGCCAGCAGCTTCTTGACCAGCGGGACGATCCACGGGATGGACTCGACCGCGCCGATGTAGTGGGCCGGGGGGAGCATCCGCAGGGCGGTCATGTCCTCGCGGAACAGGGCGGTCTCACGCTCGGCGAGCACCGTCCAGTCCATGCCGGTGGCCACGGCCCGCTCCAGCAGCGGGTCGTCGACATCGGTGACGTTCTGGACGTAGAGGACGTCGTGGCCGGCGTCCTTCCACACCCTCTGCACCAGGTCGAACGCCGTGTAGGTGGCGGCGTGTCCCAGGTGGGTGGCGTCGTAGGGGGTGATGCCGCAGACGTAGATCCGAGCGGTGCCGTCCTGCGGCACCACCTTCCGGACTCCGCCGGTGGCGGTGTCGTGGATACGGAGCGGGAGCCCCTGACCGGGCAGGGCGGGAACCTCGGAGGCGGGCCAGGCATGCATGGGACCGACTCTAACCTTGCGATCATTTGAAAGGCTAACCAGTTACCAAGATCGGCCAGAATCAGCTTCTAATCGATCAGGTTCGATCACAACCCAGGATCGTCCCGACACGTGGAACAGCGGACCCGCCGTCGGGGCGGCAGCGGTCCTCAGACCGGCGGCCAGGGAATCGACGGCCAGTCAGGAGACGGCAGTGGGTGCCGAGCGGTGCGGCGCAGCACGTCCACCCGCTCCGCGGCGGCGGTCAGTTCGGCGTCGGTGAGATGCGGACGCAGACGTTCGCCCAGCGCACCGTCCAAATCATCCGCGAGCCGGGCCAGGACGTCGAGCGCCTCCTCGGCCACGGGCTGCTCGGCCCAGCCCCAGAGCAGGGTGCGCAGCTTGCCGGGGACCGCGAAGGTCACCCCGTGGTCGATCCCGTAGAGCCGCCCGTCGGCCGCCGGGATCCAGTGACCGCCCTTGCGGTCGGCGTTGTTGAGCACCGCGTCCAGCACCGCGAGCCGGCGCAGTCGCTCGTCGTCCCGGTGCACCAGCAGCGCGACGCGGCCTGGACCGACCTCGGCCCGGACGATCGGCAGCCAGCCCGGCTCGGGGCCGGCCGGGTCCTGCAGTGCCAGCAGTTCCTCGGCCGCCGGATCCGGCTCCACCCAGAGCTGGACCATGCCGCAGCCGTGGGGGCCGTCCCGCAGCACGGTCGGCGGTATCAGCCCCCAGCCGGTGGCCGCCGAGACCTCGTACGCGGCGACCTCGCGCCCGGCTAGGGTGCCGTCGGGGAAGTCCCACAGCGGGCGTTCCCCGGCGACCGGCTTGTAGACACAGGGCGCGGTCAGCCCGTCCAGGGTCGCGGTGCAGTACAGCACGGCGTTGGAGGCGTCGGTGAGTCGGCCGTGGACGGTGAGCCCGCCCTCACGCAGCAGGTGCAGCGCCGTGCCGGCATCGGCCGCCAGGGCGGCGCTGCCCACCGGATCCGCGAACGGCAAGCCCAAGGTGTCCTGTGGCCCCTCCGATTCGTCCGGCTGCCCGGCCGCGGCCTCCCGGACGGGAGCCTGGTCGCCGTTCAGCGCCGGTAGCCGTTCGCGCGCGGGCACAGGTGCCCCTCCGGGTCGAGCGGGAGGTTGCAGAACGGGCACGGCTTGCGGCCGGCCGCGACCAGGTCCAGCGCACGCTTGGCGAAGACCCGGGCCATCGCGCCGGAGAGCCGCACCCGGAGCATGTCGGGGCCGTGCTCCTCGTCCTCGAACAGCCGCTCGTCGGCCTCCTCGTCCTCGCCCTCGTCCTCGACCATCGCCTGGGCCTCGACCACCAGGCACTCGTCCGCGCTGTCCCAGGCGAGCGCCATGGTCCCGACCCGGAACTCCTGCTCCAGCGGGAGGTCCAGCGGCGCGGTGTCGATCAGCTCGGCCGGGGCGATGGCGGGGATCGACGCCGAGCCGCCGCTGCGCCGCAGCGCCTCGTCCAGCACCTGGTCGACCCGCTCGGCCAGCGCCATGACCTGGGCCTTCTCCAGCAGCACGCTGGTGATCCGCCCCCGGGTGCTGGCCTGCAGGTAGAACGCCCGCTGGCCGGGCTGGCCGACGGTGCCGGCTACGAACCGCTCGGGCTGGTCGTAGAAGTAGACCTGACGAGGCACTCTCTCGCTCCGGGTTCACGATGGGTCGGTCAAGGGCTTATGTGCCACCCTACGGCCTGCATGCCCGCCTCGGTGGGTCAGGTGCGGAGCAGTCAGCCGGATGTCAGTTCCGCCGCACCTGACGGGCGGCGAATGCACCGCACACCCGGTGTCCGGGCTCGTACCGGTCGGTCCCCGTTCGCCGTGCCGGGTCGGCCGGTTCCGCAGTCGGCCCGGTTCAGCCGGTACCGGTGTCGCCGCCGACCACCGCGTCGCCGCGGGGCGTGCGCGTGTCGGGGCGCGGGGCGAGCGAGGCGAGGCTGCCGGTGTCGCCGACCCGGAGCACGAACGGGCGCCGCGAGGTGTACCGGATCACGCTGACCGAGCAGGGTTCGACCGAGATCCGCTGGAAGTGGTCCAGGTGCAGGCCCAGTGCGTCCGCCAGCACGGCCTTGATCACGTCGCCGTGCGAGCAGGCCACCCAGACCGCGTCGGGTCCGTGCTCGGCGGCGATCTTCTCGTCCCACTCGCGGACGGCCGTCACGGTGCGGTGGCTCAGCTCGCGCAGCGACTCACCACCGGGGAAGGCGGCCGCCGCCGCGTGGTCCTGCACGGTGCGCCAGAGCGGCTCGGTGGCCAGCTCGGCCAGCGGCCGGCCGGTCCAGTCGCCGTAGTGGCACTCGCCGAGCCGCTCGTCCAGTGCGGCCGAACCGAGTTCGGGCCGGGCCGCCAGCAGCGGCTCCAGGGTCTGGCGGCAGCGCTCCAGCGGGCTGCTCACCGCCTGCGCCAGCGCGATGCCCGCCAACCGGTCGGCCAGCCCCCCGGCCTGGGTGCGTCCGGTGTCGTCCAGTTCCACCCCCGGCGTCCAACCGGCGAGAATCCCGGCGGCGTTGGCGGTGGAACGACCGTGGCGGACGAGCAGCAGCGTGGGCATGGGGCCCAGCCTACGGCCTCGGGCCGGGCGCGTGGCCCGCCCGTACGGCGTGACGGGCCTCCTCCCCGGCCCGCCGGGCGGCCCGGGGAGTCCGGCGGTCGCCGTCCGCGCCGCCGACTCCGCGGTCATCCGGTGTCGGGCGGGCAGCCGCCACAATGGCCGGATGATCGTCGATAGCGCCATCTACCGTGACGGCCACCGGAGTCAGGGGCCCGCGGACCTCTCGGACGCCCTGGAGGTCGCCCGGAGCGCCGGGGACGGGTTCGTCTGGGTCGGCCTGTTCGAGCCCACCGCTGAGGAGTTGGACCTGGTCAGCGCGGAGTTCGGCCTCCACCCGCTCGCCGTCGAGGACGCCGTGCGGGCGCACCAGCGGCCGAAGTTGGAGCGGTACGAGGGCTCGCTGTTCATGGTGCTCAAGACGATCGGCTACCACCCCGAGGGCTGGGCGGTCAGCGTCGGTGAACTGATGCTCTTCGTCGGCGACTCGTACGTGGTGACGGTCCGGCACGGCACGGACAGTCCGCTCTCGGGCCTGCGCACCGCCATGGGGCAGGACCCCGCGCTGCTCGCCGCCGGCCCGGTCGCCGTGCTCTACGCCATCGCCGACCTGGTGGTGGACGGCTATCTCGACGTCGCCGCCGCCCTGCAGGCCGACCTGGACGAACTGGAAGCCGGGGTCTTCGCCCCCGGCCGCCCGTCGGCGGACACCGCCGAGCGGATCTACGCCTTCAAACGCCAGGTGATGACCTTCCGCCGGGCCACCGCCCCGCTGCAGGATCCGGTGCTCCGGCTCGCCCGCGGCGACATCGAGTGCGTGCCGCAGCAGTTGCGGCCCTACCTGCGTGACGTGGCCGACCACCTGGCCCGGGTCAACGAGATGGTCGACGGACTGGACCGGCTGCTCTCGGACATCCTCAACGCCAACCTCGCGCAGGTGAGCGTGCAGCAGAACAACGACATGCGGAAGATCTCGGCCTGGGCGGCGCTGGCGGCCGTGCCGACCATGATCGCCGGCATCTACGGCATGAACTTCACCCACATGCCCGAACTGCGCCAGCCCTGGGGCTACCCGGCCGCACTCGCCCTGATGACCGGCGTCTGCGTGGTCCTCCACCGCGTCTTCAAACGCAGCGGCTGGCTGTGACTCCCCTGCCCGGTCGAGGCGGACCGGGGCGGGGGCGCGGTTCCCCGCGCCCCCGGACCTCAGGCGAGGCCCGCCAGTTCGAGGGCCTCGACGCCGGTGCGGAGCGCGGCGATCCGCTCCTCCAGGGTGAACCCGGCCGGTGCCAGCGTCAGCGTGGTGACCCCGGCGTCGGCGTACGCCTGCATCCGGTCGGCGATCCGGGCCGTGGGGCCCAGCAGCGAGGTGGCGTCGATCAGGTCGTACGGGACGGCGGCGGCGGCACCCGCGTAGTCCTTGGCCAGGTAGCGCTCCTGGATCTCGTCGGCGGCCTGCTCGTAACCCATCCGACGGGTGAGCTGGTTGTAGAAGTTCTTCTCCTTGCTGCCCATGCCGCCGATGTAGAGCGCCGCGTAGGAGCGCTGCGAGTCGGCGGCTGCCTTGACGTCCTCACCGGGCGAGATGGCCACCGTCGGGCAGAGGTCGAAGCCGTCCAGGGTCTGCCCCGCCTTGGCGCGGCCGGCCCTGAGCGGCTCGAGGGAGAGCGCGGCGTGCTCGGGCGCGAAGAAGATGCCCAGCCAGCCGTCGGCGATCTCGCCGGTCTGTTCCAGGTTCTTCGGGCCGATCGCGGCGATGTACAGCGGGATGTGCTCGCGCACCGGGTGCACCGTGAGCTTGATCGGCTTGCCCGGCCCGCCGGGCAGCGGCAGCGTCCAGTTGGTGCCCTCGTGCACCAGCCGCTCCCGGGACATCGCCTTGCGGATGATCTCCACGTACTCCCGGGTGCGGGCCAGCGGCTTGTCGAACTTGACTCCGTACCAGCCCTCGGAGACCTGCGGGCCCGAGACGCCGAGGCCCAGCCGGAAGCGGCCGCCGGAGAGGGTGTCCAGGGTGGCGGCGGTCATCGCGGTCATGGTGGGCGTGCGGGCCGGGATCTGGAAGATCGCCGAGCCGACGTCGATCCGCTCGGTCTTCGCGGCGACGTAGCTGAGCACGGTGGCGGCGTCCGAGCCGTACGCCTCGGCGGCCCAGCAGACCGAGTAGCCGAGGCGGTCCGCCTCCTGGGCCACCGCGATGTTGTCGGCGTCCATGCCGAGCCCCCAGTAGCCGAGGTTGATGCCGAGTCGCATGCTGCCAAGCCCTTCAGGTCGCTCCGGTCCGGTCGGTCTTCCGCCCGGCCGCGTTCGGTACGGCGGTGCTTCCCACGGCCGCGTCCGCTGCTTCGCGCGCACGCCCTCCGTGGTCGCGGTGGCGCGCGGCGTGCCCGGGCTGGTGTTCCGGTGGACGCGCGTCCGTGTCGGCCGAGCGTAACCGGGGGCTCGCAGGTCAGGCTACTAGCCGGTAGATGTGGGCTGCGTCACGCCGCACCATCCCCGCTCCTGCGGGTCTGCCGAGTAGCCAGGGAAGTGGCCGCTACGCTCAGCCCAACGGGGGAAGAACCCTTCCCACCTGCGCGTTTACCAGCTGACGGAGGCTCTGCCCGATGGAAAAGCGTCACCTCGGCCGGACCGGGCTGCGGGTGTCCAGGCTCGGCCTCGGCACCATGACCTGGGGCCGGGACACCGACGAGATCGCGGCTGCCGAGCAGCTCAAGGTCTTCGTCGACGCGGGCGGCACCCTGATCGACACCGCCGACGTCTACGCAGACGGTGGCGCCGAGTACCTGCTCTCCCGGCTGACCGAGAACCTGATCCCCCGTTCCGAGCTGGTCATCGCCACCAAGGCGGGCAGCACCCCGGACCCCGACCGCCGCTTCGACACCTCCCGCGGCTGGCTGCTCGCCGCCCTGGACGCCTCACTGCGCCGCCTGGGCACCGACCACGTCGACCTCTGGCAGGTCCACGCGTACGACCCGGCCACCCCCACCGAGGAGACCCTGCACGCCCTCGACCTGGCCGTCAGTTCCGGCCGCGCCCGCTACGCCGGGGTCGCCGGCTTCAGCGGCTGGCAGCTCGCCAAGGCCGCCACCTGGCAACTCGCCCACCCCGAACGGGTACCGCTGGCGAGCACCCAGATGGAGTACTCGCTGCTCCAGCGCGGCATCGAGCGCGAGGTGCTGCCCGCCGCGCTGGACGCCGGGATCGGTGTGCTCGCCTCCTCGCCGATCGGCCGTGGCGTGCTCACCGGCAAGTACCGGCACGGCGTACCGCCCGAGTCGCGCGGCGCCTCCCCCCACCTCACCGGCTTCGTCCAGCCCTACCTCGGCGAACGGTCCCGGCGCATCGTGGACGCCCTGGCCACTGCCGCCGGCGGCCTCGCCAGCAGCCCGCTCGCGGTCTCCCTGGCGTGGGTCCGGGACCGGCCCGGAGTGGCGAGCGCCCTGGTCGGCGCCCGTACCGCCGCACAGCTGAGCGCGGCGCTGTCAGTGGAGGCGCTTACGCTTCCGGAGGAGATTCGAGGTGCGCTGGACGATGTCTCGGCGCCGGTACACCGCTACCCCGACCAGGGGTGGACGGAGCTGTGAGGAGCGATTGATGGGCGACGGCGACGTGGAGAACGGCCGCGTGGAGAACAGCGCTCCCGGGCACCGCACCGAGGCCGTCGCGGCCCTGGCGGAGGCGATCCGCAACATCGGCCGCCAGGGCGAGCCGGTGGCACCGGGCCACGGCGACGCCCCGGCGAAGGGCGCCGTCGGCGGCGGCCCGGCTTCCGCGCCCGAGGCCACGGCTCCGGCCGAGGCCGCTCCGGTGGCCGGGGCTTCGAGCGGGACCGCGCGGGTGCCGGACCAGCAGCGCGCCGACGCACTGCGGGCCGCCGCCGAGGTGCTGGCAGCGGGCGGTGCGCCGACCGCGCTGGCCGAGGCCGCCGTCGCCGAGTTCGGTGAGGGCGCGGCTCAGACCCTGCGGGACGACCCCTGGGCGGTGCTCGCGCTGCCCGGCGTCCGGCCCGAGCACGCGGACGGCTTCGCGCGCGGGCTGCTCGGTCCGGCGGCCGGTCCCGGTGACCGACGCCGTGCGCGGGCACTGGTGCCCTGGTTGCTGGAGCAGGCGGTGCTGCGCGGCCACTCGGCGTTCGAGATCGGTGAGGTGGTCGCGGGGCTGGAGCGGGCCGGCCTGCCCGACGCGGCCGCCGCACTCCAGGAGGTCGTGGTGGACGGCCGGGTGATGGCCTTCCAGGACGAGATCCCGGACAGCCACCAGTCCGCCGCCTCGGACGAGGACGAGCCCCCGACCCGCACTCTGCTGGCCCTCGAGCGCCTCGCGCTGGCCGAGGAGAGCCTCGCCGACGGCCTCGTCAGGATCATGTCCACCTTCGTCCCGGGAGAGGACGGCGACGAGGAGGCGGACGAAGCCGCGACCGACGCCGAGGAGCCCTCGGCCGACGTTTCCACGGCGAAGGTTTCCACGGCGGACGACGGCGACGCCGGCGAGGTCCGGCCACCGGAGGTGCAGGAGGTACGGACGGCTCCGCGCACCGCCGGACCGTCCGCCTGGGACGCCGCCGCCACGGCCGCTCCCAGCTCCTCGGCCACCGCGCTGATCAGGGCGGTGGCCGCCAACTCGCTGGTCCTCCACACGGGCGGTGAGGCGGCCCGCGCCGAACCCGCCGCACTGCTGCACGCGGCGCACGGCCTCGGCCTGCGCGTCTGGGCCGTGACCTGGACCGATCAGGGGCGCGACAGCCTCGCCGCACTCCTGCCCGGCGCCGGGCGCACCGAAGGGGCCGACGCAGAGCGCGGTGAAGGGCCCGGTGGACGGCCCGGCGAGGTGCCCGGCGACGCGGCCCGCACCCGGGTGGCCACGCTCACCGACCTGCTCTCCGGGGCGGCCGGTCCCGGCCGCGCCGAGGACGGTTCGCTCGCGCTGGACGTCCTGGTCGTCCTGGACGCCCCGCTGCTCGACGTCGAGCTGGCGGCCACCCTGCTGGAGGCCCTGGCCGACGGCACCCGGCTGGTGCTCAGCGGCGACCCGGGCCAGCTCTGGTCGGCCGGGCCCGGACGGTTCTTCGCCGATCTGCTCGCCGCGAAGGTCTGCCCCGCGGTGGCCTCCCGGACCCCGGACTTCGGTCCGATCGGCGAACTGGTCTCGGGGATCGGCATCGGCGAACTGCAGAACGTCGAGGCGCCGGAGAAGGAGGTGGTGATCGTCACCGCCAAGGACGGCGCCGAGGCCGTGCACCGCGCGATCCAGTTGCTCACCGACTCGATCCCGCGTGCCCTGGGCATCCCGGTCGAGCAGGTGGTCCTGCTGACCCCGGGCCACGGCGGCAGCGCGGGCACCCGGGTGCTGAACGCCGCTGCCAAGGCCCGGCTCAACCCCGGCCCCGGCCGGTTCGGCGGCTTCGACCCGGGTGACCGGGTGGTGTACTCGCCCGTCCCCGGCATCACCCGCCC
>NZ_JBSFJU010000102.1:0-18393 GCF_053598215.1 Kitasatospora sp. NPDC001175
TGCGGGTACTTCTTCGGGGCGGCCATGGCCTCGGGTCCTCTCATGAGGCCCATCTGACCCGCTGTCACCATCCGCCGCATCTCGGGGGAAGCTCACCCTCGCCCCGGCCCGCAAACGCCGCCACCGCCGCCGAGATTGGTGTACCAGCGGCCTTCGGCAGGTCCACTCGCGGGCTATCGGGCTCCGGCGGGGACTTTGGTGGTCCTGGTCTGTCGGATCTTGAACTTGGCCTTGGTCAGCCGGGAGATCGCCGCCGTGACCTCGGCTGTCTGGGCGTCGGTGAAAGCCGCTTTCAGGACGGTCGCGGATACCGCCGTGCCCTGCCACTTCGCCAGCAACGTCCAGGCCAGGGGGTTTTCCACCACCCGAAGGATCGATTGCCAGGCGATCCTCATCTCCCCGGATTGGGTGCGGATGACCAGTTCCTCGTCGGTCATCGCGACGGACGTCGGGCCGGTTGAGCGCTGGGCGGCCCGGGCTGCGAGCTTCTTGGTGACGATCGTGATGTTCTGGATCTGCAGCAGGCCGCAGATGAGCGCCGCGATCGCGAAGAGAACAAGACCTGCTGCCAAGCAGGCCAGCGACAGCAGGATCCAGGCCGCGGCGATGGCCCAACGGATCGGTGGGGATGGGAAATTCGCCCTCACCGCCGCGGCGAGATCCTCGGGTTCCGCCGTGTAGTCCACTCGAATATTCATGCTCGATCCTCTGTTCGGTGTGGCACATCGTGGTCTGTCCGCACCACATCGCGCAAAGCAATTCAGACGCCCATGCGCCAGCCGTCCAACGTTTGTGCCGATACGTCCGTTTATCCGGGTCAGGCCGTTCGTGGGGATGTCGCTGTCGCGGGTGGGACTGCAAGGCGGTGGTCCCATCGCGGTGAGGTTTCACCAGGCCCTGAACGCCGGGAACCGGAGTTGGTCTCTGGTGACTGCCGGGCCGCTCGATTCGCACACCTGGGGCCCGCCACCGGTGGAAGCCACCGCGGCGCGGGGTCTTCCATGCCTCAGAGGTCGGGAGTCGCGCGGGGCTGCGGTCAGGTGTGTTCAGCTCTGGTACGGGTTCCCGGCGGGAGGGCCCGCCGGAGGCTGCTGCGGCGGGTAGGCCGGGGCGTAGCCCTGTTGCGGCACCGGCGCACCGAACGGCGGCTGCTGCGCTGCGCCCCCGAACGGCGGTTGCGGCGCCGGAGTCATGTAGTCGGCCGGTCCGGCGCCGGCGCCGGGCGCACCGGGCCCGCCGCTGCCGCCGCCGCTCCGGCGGGCGCGGCGTATCACGAGAACGACGACGACCACCACCACGAGGACGGCGATCCCGCCGCCCAGCGCGAGAAGCGGACCTCGGCTGCTGTTCTTGGCGGCGGTGCCGGCGCCGCCGGTGCCGCTACCCGCGGGGGAGGCCGCGGCCGACGGGGAGGCGGAGGGCTCGGAATCGTCGACACCGGCCGGTTTGTGCGACTCGACGCGGTGGAGGAGCGGGTTCTCCTTGGGTCCGTTGTCGACGGTGGGGTTGGGCGCCAGCGCCCCGGCGGCGGAGGCGATGCCGTAGCCGTAACTGTCGTTCGGAACCGTCGATTTGTCGGGCGGCGCGACCGCTGACTTGATCATCCGGTTGATGACCTGCCCGGCCGACAGGTTGGGGAACTTCGACCGGATGAGGGCCGCGATGGCGGAGACGTAGGCGGTGGAGGACGACGTGCCGCTGCCTTTGCCGTAGCTGGAGGACGACGTGGCCGTGGCATCGGTGATATCGACGCCCGGGGCCACCAGGGTGGTCTCGGGTCCCTTGTCGGACATGTTCCATACGTGGCCCTGCCGGTCCACGGCTCCCACCGCGACGACCCCGGGGAAGGCGGCCGGGTACTGCACGGGGTGCCCGGTGTCCCCCTTGTTGCCCGTGGCGGAGACGAGGACGACGTCCTTGTCCACGGCGTACCTGATCGCCTCGCGTGCCGCCGTGTCGTCCCCGGTCTCGCCGCCTATCGACATGCTGATGACCTTCGCGCCGTGGTCCACGGCGAAGCGCACCGCGTCGGCGACGTCGGTGTGCGTGGTCATGTTGTCGAGAGCGTCCTGGTTGCCCTTGCCGTCGCCGAGGTCGACCTTGACCGGGAGGATCTTCGCCTTGGGGGCCAGCCCCATCACACCGGCCTGGCCACCGTGCCCGTGGCCGGCGATCAGGCCGGCCATGCTCGTGCCGTGTCCGACCGTGTCCTTGCGCCCGTCCGACATGCCGCCGGAGAAGTCGGCTCCCGGCAGGACCTGACCGCTCAGGTCCTGATGGTCGGACACCCCGCTGTCGATGACAGCGACGATCACCCCCTCGCCCTGACTGACCGGCCAGACGCGGTCCGCCGCACCGTAGTTCTGCAATGGCCACTGCGAATCACGCACGGCGTCCGCACTGGCGGGTGCCGCGCAGAAACTCCAGAGCAAGGCCCCGGTGGCGAGCACGGTCACGCCGCGCACGGATCGGTTGGTCGTCAAGCCTGTTCCCCCCGCATTTCGAAGCCGGTCGTCCGGCAAGGGGCCCTGCCGGACGACCAGCAAGATCGACTGTCCTACTAGGAGTTGATCACCTCACCATGCGTATGCGACTCCGCGCCGACCGTTCTCCGATCGCATCGACGCACGTCCACCGCAGGATGCGGATCTCCGGCAGCAGACGCTGTGAGGTTCGGCTGAGATGTCACCGGGCGTTCGGCTTCGTGTGTCACTGCCGTTGAGGTGCATTGATGCTGGTGAGCTCGGGTACGTCGACAGCAGTCGGCAGTGCGATCTCGGCCCAGACCGTTTTGCCGGTGACGGTCTCCGCCACTCCCCACTCCGCAATGGAGCGGGTCGCAGGACACCCTGACCCGCGACGAGCAGGCGCACCTGGACCGCTGGTACCGGCACCTCAAAGACCCCGCCCACCCGCTCTGGCTGCCCAGTGGACTCCTGCGCCGCATCGCCGCGTTCCGGACCGAGGAACTGCGCTGGTTCACTGGTTGGCGGACGGCCGACGGCACGGAGCAGCGGTGGGCGTTCGAGCTCAACTGCCACTGGGGCAACGCGCTGCCGCACGACCTGGTGGTCGGTCTGCTCACCGACGACCGCTTCGGCCTGCCCCTGGTCGTGGAGGAGCGCAGCTGCCGGTGCCCGCACGCGAGCGAGTGGACCCGGTGCCGGGTGGTCCTGCGGTCCCGGCTCGGCGACCAGGTCGAGGTGGAGCTGCGCTTCAACCACTGAGGTGCTCAGTAGTGGCCGCGCCGGGCAGCGTCGACCATCGCCCGGTGGATGGGCTAGCCCCGTACTTCGCAGGTCGTTGATTCGGCTGGTCTGTGGCTGGGTGTAGTGCCCTGGATCGGGTTGGGGCGTTGACTGGGTATGTCGATGACTTCCCAGTCCCCACGGTCGCGGTCCCAGCGTCAGCGCCTTGAGTGCGCGGTGGTGTCCGTGGTGGAGAAGCGTCTGGGCGCTCTGCCTGTCGCTGCCGAGTTTCTGCGCCGGCTTGACGTGGCCGGGATCGTCGATGCCCTGTGCCCGGGAGGTGCGAGTGCCCACCTGACGCATGGACAGGTGATCGAGGTGCTGATCGCGAACCGGCTGACCTCGCCCGCTCCGTTGGTACGGGTCGGGGACTGGGCCCGGACCTGGGCGGTGGAGGAGGTCTTCGGTGTGGAGCCCGGCCTGCTCAACGACGACCGCCTCGCCCGAGCTCTGGACGCGATCGCCCCGCAGTTGGAGCAGATCGCCGGCACAGTCGGCGCCAGGGCGATCGCGGAGTTCGGCATCGACGTGGGCCGGATGCACTGGGACATGACCAGCATGTCCGTCCAGGGCGCCTACCCGGACCAGGACCAGGACTGCGCGTTTCCGCTGATCGGATACGGGCACCCCAAGGATCGGCGGGTGGACCTGAAGCAGATCCAGGCCGGACTCGCGGTCACCGGCGACGGCGGGATCCCGGTCCACGCCCGGGTCCTGGGCGGCGGGACCGCCGAGGTGGGCCAGGTCGTCGGTGCGATGAAGGACCTACAGAAGATCACCGCGCCCAGAAAGTTCCTGCTCGTTGCGGGCTCCAAGCTGGTCTCCTACGCCAACATCGCCGCGTTGTTGGAGGCACGGGTGCCGTTCATCGCCCCGGTTCCGGCCTCGCAGGTCAAGGACGAGGTCTACGCGGCTCTCGACCTGGAGCAGGCTGCGGTCGTCGACTGGGTGCCCGACCGGGAGGCGGGCAAGGACCCGGCCGAGCGGGAGGTCTACCGGGTTTTGGAAGACACTCACACGATGGGCGGGCCCCGCAAGCGCGATCCGGTCCTCAAGCTGCGCCGGATCCTGGTCCACTCCACCGGCAACGCCGCGGGCCAGAAGGCCGCGCGTGACAAACGTCTGACCAGGGCACGCGAGGACCTCGATACGCTAGCTCGGGCCGCCGGCGGGCGCTACTACAGCACGGCCGAGAAGGTGGCGGCCCGCGTCGGCGTGATCGCCGCGAAGCGCCGTGTGACGTCCTGCCTGCGCTGGCACACCGATACCGGCACGAACGGGAAACCGTCTCTGGACTGGAGTTTCGACCAGGACCTCCTTTACGCGGAAGCGGCGGTCGACGGCTGGTACGCGTTGATCACCTCGCTGACCGCCAACCAGGCCGACCCGGCCCAGGTCCTGATCCAGTACAAGGGCCAGGGCACGGTCGAGCGCCGCTACGCGGACTTCAAGGGACCCCTCGCCGTCACTCCCGTCTTCGTCCAGCACAACCACCGCGTCGCGGCCCTGATCCAGGTCATCTGCCTGGCCCTGCTTGTCTTCAGCCTGATCGAGCGGCAGGCCAGACGCGCTCTCGGGCCGCAGCAGACCATGGCCGGCCTGTACCCGGACAACCGCCGGGTGCGACCCACCGGCCGGATGATCCTCTACCATCTCGGCGAACTCACCCTCCGCATCGGTCACATCACCGACCCGCCGACCATCCAGATCACCCGCGGCGTCCAACTCCACCTCCTCGACCTCCTCGACGTCGACATCAGACAAACCCGCTGGCCACAGACCTGAACCAGCGACGTGCGAGAACATGGAGTCAGTCGATGAGTGACGAAGGCGGGCACGATCCACCCGCCGCTGAATGGATCTCGACCCGGAACGGCATGCCAGGAGAGACTGAGACATCTCGTGCTTGAAGGAGTTGTGATGCAGGTAGCCGTGGTCACCTTCGACGGTTTCAACGAACTCGACAGCTTCATCGCCTCCGCGTTGATCAACCGGTGCCGCAAGGACGGCCTGGAGGCCTTCATTACAACGCCGACGCCGGTGGTCACGTCCATGAACGGCGTCGAGGTGACCGGGCAGCGCCCGATGGAGTTCGTGACCGAGGCCGACGTCGTCCTGATCGGCAGCGGAGTGAAAACACAAGACGTGGTCGCCGACGACCAGCTGATCTCCACGCTGCAGCTCGACCCCTCGCGACAGCTGATCGGCTCGCAGTGCTCGGGCGCGCTGGTGCTCGCCCGGCTCGGGTTCCTGAAGGGCATGCCCGCTTGCACGGATATCAAGAGCCGCCCTGTCGTCGAAGCCTGCGGCGTCACCGTGCTGGACGCACCGTTCCACGCCGAGGGGAACATCGCCACGGCGGGCGGCTGCCTGGCATCCCAGTACCTCGCCACCTGGGTCATCACCCGAGTGCTCGGGGAAGACGCCGCGCGCGACGTCATCGGCTACGTCGCCCCGGTCGGTGAAAACCAAGAGACTGTCGAACGCGCCATCCGCGCCGTCCACTCGGGCGAGGCCGCACTGAGCTGAGCTGACGCTGCGATCAGTCGGCGGCGGTCAGGCACTGGGCAGCATCCGCCCGAACTGAATCAGCGACCTGCGAAGTACGGGGCTAGATCTCAAGGCAGGTGCGCGCGCACCGAAGCCCACGCGGCGAGTTGATCTTTAATCGGTCCGGGCCGCAGGCTTGGCATCAACCGGTCGATGTGGCCGGTGAGGTTCTTGTGACGGCGCAGAACACCGATCTGCTCGATCGGGAGCTCTCGCCAGTTCGCGGCGGTCGCCTCTGCCTGGCCCGGTTGGAGCGAGAGCGCCGCGATGGTGTCTTCGGCCAGGGCGTCAGGGTTCCAGTCGGGATCGGCGTCCGGGCCGATATGTTCGATGACCCAAGTACGAAGGCGGAACTCCTGGCAGCGCATGCGGGTCTGCGACCATGGTTCGTCGCCGTGGAACTGCTTGTTCGCCGCCAGGGAGAGCTTGGCCCAGCGCAGACGGACCTCGCGCGGCTCCAAAGATCGGTTGACGTGGGACTGCGCAACCACGCGGATCCGCTCCAGTTCCTGCCCGCGTGGAAGCCCGGCCATGTGAGCCTCGACGTCCTCAACGCTCCAGGAGCTGAGGTTGGTGATCGACTTCTGCATCTGGTCGCCCTGGTCAACGTCCACACGTCGCGGACAGGAGGATGCGACGTCGTTCGAGATCAACTCCGAGGATGGTGACCGGCAACTCCTGCCCTTCCACGACGGTCTCGCCTGGAAGGTCCTCCGGACGGACGAGCCCTTCGACGCAGTCGGCGATGCGGACGAAGGCTCCGATCGGCGCGAGCTTGGTGACGCGTCCGGTGACGACCTGACCGGCACGGTTGGCAAACCGGGGCAGGAGATCCTCATGCTGGGCCCACTCGGTGAGCGTGATCCCCACCTGGTGGTTGTGCTCGGCGTGCCAGATGACTTCGCCGGAGACGCGCCGGCCCACGGTGGGCAAGTCCAGGCAACTGGGCATGGCCGTGACCTTGGCGAGGCCGACAGCGTCGGGACTGCCGTCGATGGCGAGGAAGACACCGAAGGGCTGTTGGCCGATGACCTCGCCCGTGACGTGGGTGCCGATGGGCACGCTTCGGACGGTCTCGGGCCAGGCCGCTCGTGCCATGGCCGCTCGGTCTTGGTAGTTCTCCCAGGGCCAGGAGTACTCGCTCATGTGGTGATCATGGCACGCCTGGGCCGCGCCTGGGGCGGGTTCGTCCACTGACGGTCAGCGGGCTACTCTGACATCTCCCGCAGAGCGTCACTTCCTGACCCAGGGCATCTCCGTCGACCTGGGCTCGGTGGGAAAGCCCTCGATGCCCCACTCGAGGCCCCAGTTCCTGCCCGCCCAGTCTTCGCCGGGTGACCAGAGAGGGCGGGGCAGCTGAGGCCCCCACACGTCAGGGTCGGCGAGTACCAGCAACTCGGCCTCTGCGGTGTAACCGCCGGTCAGCACGGTTAGCAGGAATTCCGCGAAGCCACCGTCGAAGTGGTCGAGTCGGTCGTCGTAGAACACCGTCACCGGCCACTGCTCAGGGTCCGGACCGGTAGTCTGCCAGCAGCACTGGTTGTGGTTGCTGTTCGAGCCCCAGGGCAGCAAGCCGCCGGGGTCCGGGAACACCGGGGTGGGGTCCTGCTGATCCCACCACTGCTCCTCGCCTTCGACCTGATCGCGGAGGTTGATGTCGGCCTCGAAGCGCCATCCCGCCATCCCGCCCGGCACGTCGAGGAAGCGCGAGTTCCTCTTCGGTGTGAACACACCCCACTCGCCGTTCAGGTTCACCCCGCCATACAGGTCGATGAACGCGCGGTAGTCCGATGGTAGTTGGACGCCCAGATCGGCGGGCGCCAGCTCCCACGGAACCTGTGCCGGGATGTACACCGGCTCTCCCATGAGCGCTCGCAGCCGGCTCCATGCCTCGGTCATCGCCCACCCTCTTGCCAGCCGTCGGTCTGTTGGATGCTGCACTCTAGGCGACGGCTCTGACACGACGTCGCCCCGGTGGGCCTGATCAGGCCGGCACCTGAGGATCGGGGGAACCTCAGACTGGCCGTCACCCGCGAAGGCATCCCGGTGCGGATCTGGGCCTGGCCCGGCAACACCAACGACCAGACGGTCATCACCCAGGTCAGGGCCGACCTGCGGGCCTGGCGGCTGGGGCGGGTGGTGATACTGGTTCTCCCCCGGGCGTACCGGGGGTTTTCCCCACCCGCGGTACGCCCGGCAGCTCCATCGTTCCCGGGCCGCCGCGCTGGAAGTGTTGGGGGCACCGGGAAGCTCCCGGGAGCGCAACCGAACGAGGGAAGACTTCGATGACCAACCCGATGCCGAAGCATCAGTCGCACCGCCGCACCGCCCTGCGGCTGTCCGCAGCCGCCGCCGTCCTCTGCCTGACGGCCGGGGCCGGCAGCGCCACCGCAACGGCGGCGGACCTTGGCGCCGGCCGGGCACACCGCGGCACCGTGGTCTCGGTCACCCCGCTCGCCTTACTGGACGCCCAGCAGGCCACCACCAGTGTCCGGGACGCCGGCTTCGTCACCCCGGCCGAACAGGGCGGGGTCGAGCTGGAGCGGGTGGTCTATCGGACCGTCACCCCCGAGGGGTGGCCCACCACCGCGAGCGGGCTGGTGGCGCTCCCGCACGATCCGGGGCCGCGCGCACTGACCACCGTCGAGTACGCGCACGGCACCATGGCCTACCGAGGTGAGGCCCCGTCAGTGGCGGACGGGCCCAACCGCGCGGCGGCGGTGATGTTCGCCGGGGACGGCTTCGCCGCGGTGGCGCCGGACTACCTGGGGCTGGGTGTCGGGCCCGGCACCCACCCGTACCTGGACGCGCCCTCGGAGACCACGGCCTCGACCGACCTGCTGGTCGCCGCCCGGGAGGTCGAGGCCCGGCACGGCATGCGCGCCGACGGCCGGGTGCTGGTGACCGGCTTCTCCGAGGGCGGGGCGGCCGCGATGAGCATCGGGCGGGCGTTGCAGCATGGGCAGGTTCCCGGGTACCGGCTGACCGCACTGGCCCCGGTGAGCGGACCGTACGACCTGATGGGCAGCGAGCTGCCGGCCGCCCTCGGCGGCCAACTGCTCGGCACGGAAGCCGCGTTCTACGCCGCCGACCTGGTGGTCGCGTGGAACCGGCTGCACCCGCTCTACGGCTCACCCGCCGAGGCCTTCCAGGCGCCCTACGACCGCACCGTGACCGACCTGTTCGACGGCGAGCACACCGACGAGCAGGTGGCCGCCGCCCTCCCGGACAGCCTGCAGCAGCTCTTCACCCCCGCCTTCCTGCGGCAACTCCAACACCCGACCGGCAAGTTCGCGCAGATGTTCCGGGTGGCGGACAGCGTCTGCCAGTGGGCGCCGCAGGTGCCGGTCCAGCTCTACGACGCGGACGGCGACCGGGACGTGGCACCCACCAACACCCTCGGCTGCAAGGCGCAGTTGGCGGGTGCCGGGGTCGACGCGCCGGTGGTGGACGCGGGCGCCGCCGACCACAACGGCTCGGCGCTGGCCTCCTACCCCCTCATCCGCACCTGGTTCGACACTCTCGCCGGACGCTGAGGTCCGGCTCTCGCCACGCAGCCTGACGCACCATCAGGGTGCCGCCCGGCAGGTCGAAAAACGCAACCGCGGTGGCCGGGTGCGCCGGATCGCGATGGCAACCTACCCGAGCTCTTCGAGGCGCTCGGGGAGGTTCGGGACTCGGAGATCCGGCGGCCAACTGTATCCGGTGCCCGCGGGCTGGGACTTCGTCGCGCTCAGCTGGAGCAAGGCGTCATCCGTCGTTTCAGCGTTTCGCCATGAGTCGGTCGGAGAGGGCGGCGAGGAGGCGTGCAAGTAGTCCGCCTTCTCGCTTGCAAGCCGCCTACGACCACGCGGCCGATCCCGCCAGCCCGGGCACCGCCCGCGACCTCCACCACCTCGCCGCGGTGCTCGGCGTCTCGGACCAGCAGCGACGGCTTCCGCCTGGGCCCGCTTCCGGGCCTTCCTGCACAGCCGGGCGTGGACGGCGCACGCGGAGGGGCCGAAGGCCCTGTTCGATCACGCGATGGGCTGGCTGCGCCGCAACCGGGGGCTCTTGCCGGGGTGAGCGTGCTGGCGCGGCAGGTCGCCGAGGTCCGCACCGTCGCGGACAAGCGGCTGCACACCACGGTCACCAGGGCGCCCCGGCGGGCGGACCCGGCACTGCCCGGCGTCCTGGTCGCCACGCTGAAGACGCCGGAGGGCAAACGGTACTCGGAGCTGGAGCGGATGCGCCGGCCGCCGACGCGGACACCGGCACCGCCATGAAGGCCGCGTTGCAGCGGGTCGAGGACATCGTCGCCTTCCAACTGGGACGGGTACGGCTGGAGCAGATGCCGCCGAACCGGCTGTCCGCGCTGGCCCGGTACGGGCTGGGCACCAAGGCGCCCAAGCTGGAGCGGACTCCAGAGCCCAAGCGCACGGCGATGCTCACCGCAGTGACGCGCCACCTGGAGGCGAAGGCGATCGATGACGCGCTGGACCTGTTCGAGATCCTGATGACAACGCGGTTGATCAGCGCCGCGAAGCGGTCCACGGACAAGCAGCGCCTGTCCACGCTGCCGCAGTTGGAGAAGGCGGCTCGGATCGCGGCCAGGGTCTCGAAGGTGGTCATCGAGGAGGGTCTGTTGCCAAAGTGCTGGTCACGGCCGCTTTTGAGGACTGCGACCAGCATGGTTGCCACTTTGGCCCACGGCAAGTTCCTTGTATCTCGTGGCGGCAGCGCCACGACCTTGACCTCAACCGCACTTGAGGTTCTAGCCTAGCGATCATGACGACCGTAAGCACCCCGCAGAACGGCACCGCCACGCTCGACCAGCGGCCCATCGCCCTGGTCGCCTGGGGCGCCACCGAGGCGATCCTGCGGCACTCGCAAGCCGCCCTGGCACGCATCGACGTGACCCAGCCCCAGTGGTGGGCGCTCAACAACATCGTCCGCGCCGAGCACGGCCTCACCAGGGAGGAGATTCGCGCCGTGGCCGTGCCCTACGGCATGGGCACCCAGGTGATGGTCCACGCCGTCGACGCCCTCGTACACCGGGGCTGGCTCGGCATCGGCGCGGACGGCCGGCTGACCCTCACGGAGCAGGGCCGCGAGGGCCTGGCAACGGCGAAGGAACACATGGACCGGGTGCGTGTGGAGCTCCTCGGCGACATCACGGAGGAGGAATACGCGACTGCAGTCTCCGTGCTCCAGCGTGTCACCGACAACCTCGCCCAGAGGCTGTTGTGAAGGCTGGTCACAGCCATTCATTGATGGCCGCGACCAGCACGGTCGCCTCGTAGCGAACGACAAGCTTGTCGTATCTCGTTGCCACCGCACGGTGGCGCTTGAGTCGATTGATCCCACATTCAACCGCATGGCGCTCTTTGTAGTCGGCCTTGAGCTTTGCCCCGTGACGTGGACACCCTGACACTTGGATCTTGTCGATCCAGGAAGGGAAGTCCAGGTGGGACGTCCGTCGAAGTACTCGGACGAGTTCCGTTGTGATGCCGTCGCGCTGTACCGGGCCTCGGAGGGCCGGCGCACGTTCGCGGCCGTCGCGAAGGAGATCGGGGTCAACCACGAGATCCTGCGGAACTGGGTACGAGCCGCCGATGCCGGGCCGTCGTCGACCGGGCAAGCACTGAGCGCCGATGAGCGGGCCGAGCTCGCCCGGCTGCGCAAGGCCGAACGCGAGTGGCAGGTCGAGAAGGAGATCCTGCGCCGGGCAGCGGCCTATTTCGCACGGGAGATGAAGTGAGGGCCCGCCGCTGGGACTTCATCTCCGCCCATGCCGCCGAGTTCGGCATCCAGCGGCTGTGCGAGGTCCTGGGCGTCGCCCGTTCCGGCTACTACGCCTGGCAGGCCGGGGCACGTGCCCGGACCGAGCGGGCAGCGGCCGAGGCGGCCCTCGTCCACGAGATCCGCCAGGTCCACCGGGAGACCCGGGGCGCCTACGGGGTTCCGAGGGTGCACGCGGAACTGCGAGCCCAGGGCCGGGTGGTCAACCGCAAACGGATAGCCCGCCTGATGTGCGAACACGGCATTATCGGCCGTGCCGAGTAGCCGGGGGGAATCTCACCCCCCCGGCCCTCACAGAACCGTGCGTAACAGTCTCCCGTTACACGGCTCGTGCCGCTCTGATCATCAGACCAACACCGCACACGCAGTTGGCGTGAGCCGCCAGTGCGCGAACATGCGGGGGTAGCGCCGGGCGATCTCCTGGAGCTTCGCCAGCGCCTTCCGCTTACCCGCGAGCCGTCCGTACTTCTTCCGGATCCACCGCACGAGGCAGGCGTTGATGCGCGTCAGGAAGGCGAGCATCTCCCACGGCCGGAACCGGCCGTAGTAGTTGATCCAGCCGGCCACCTTGGGGTTCACCCTCCGCGCCAGCTCGTTGAAGGTCAGATCGGTGCGAAGGTGCAGATGCCAGCTCCGCACCTCGCGGCTGATCTTGTTCAGGGCGTCCCTGCTGATCGCCGGGTCGAAGCCGAGGAACAGGTTCCCATGTCGGCTCCGGCCCCTTCTGGCTCGGAACGTGTACCCAAGGAACGTGAACGCCGTGTGCTCGTACGAGCCCCGGCGCAGTTGGTCCTTGCAGTAGACGATCCGGGTCTTGTCCGGGTGGAGTTCCAGCCCGACCCCGACCATCCGCTCCCGCAGCGCTGCCAGGACCATGCGGGCCTGGCTCTCGGAGACGCAGTGCAGCACCGCGTCGTCCGCGTAGCGCTCGAACTGGACGCCCGGGAAGTTCCGGGCCATCCAAGTGTCGAACGCGTACTGCAGGAACAGATTCGCCAGCACGGGAGAGACCGGGGCGCCTTGAGGCGTCCCGCGCTCCCGCTTCATCAGGGAGCCGTCGGGCATGACGAGCGGGGCGGCGAGCCACGGAGGGCGTTCAGAGTTGCAGTGCGATGCCCCGGTGGGCGGCGAAGTTGTCGAACAGGTCAAGCGGCAGGGTTGCGTCCACGGTGTCTGCGGTGTGGCCGGAGGGGTTGCGGAAGGTCACTTCGCCCTCCTGATGGCTGGTGACGAGGACGAGGTGTCCGCCGCGTCCGGGCGCCGCCCGGTCGGGCCGTCGAATCTCCTTGTGGACGGAGGCCATTACGAGGTGGCCCTTGTCGAGCTCGCTGACCAGTCGGGCCGGGTCCAGGGTGGTAATAATCTCCGACTTGAGTCCGTGGCTGGCGGCGGCGTACTCGGTGAACGGCCGGTAGTAGAGGCCGCCGACGCTGCCGTCCTCCTGCTGGACGTAGCCGCCGTAGGAGAGGCATCCGGCCAGGAGGTCGAACAGGGTGGGTGCGTGGCCGTCGCGGGCGAACAGGGCCATCCTTAGGCAAGCCATGCCGCACAGCCGGGTGGACCAGTAGCCGTAGGCAGCCTTGTTCGGGGCGCCGCTGGCCATCCAGTTGTCGTCGTCGCCGGGCGGGTGGCCCTCGTATGCGATGGCATTGATCAAGTCCGGTGTGGCGTACTGGGTGATCAGCGGGATCGGGTGGCGGTTGGGCTGGTCAGGCAAGGGCTGGTTCCTTCCTGGGCGGCGGGGTGGCCACGAGGCGGTGGAAGGCGTCCAGGTCCACCGAACCCCCGGAGATGATCACGCCGACGGGTCCGGGCGGCAGGTCGAGACCGTCCATGGCCGCGAGCGCGACCGCCCCGGAGGGCTCGGCCACGACCTTCAGGTGCTTGAACGCCCAGCCCATAGCCTGCACGATCTGAGCGTCCGTCACGGTCACCACGCCATCCAGTAGCACACGGTTGATCTCCCATGGCAGCGGTGCGGGGCTGGTGTGCCGCAGGCCGTCCGCGATGGTGTCGGGGACGGCGGCCAGCTCGGCGAGCTGGCCGGCCTGCAGGGAGGCTGCGGTGTCGGCTGCGGCCTGCGGCTCCACGCCGATGACCTTGATGTTCGGGTTGATGTGCTTGGCCGCGACGGCGGTGCCGGCCGCCAGCCCTCCTCCGCCGACCGGCACGAGGATCGCGGTCAGCACGGGGGCCTGCCAGAGCAGTTCCAGCGCGACGGTGCCGGCTCCCGCCATGACCGCGTGGGCACTGGAGGACGGCACGACGGTATAGCCGTGGTCGACGGATAGGCGATCGGTGAGGGCGTCGCGATCGTCGCGCTGACGGTGGTAGGCGACGATGTCGGCCCCGAGGGCGCGGGCGCCGTCCACCTTGGCCTTGGGGGCGTCGTGCGGAACGACCACGGTGACCGGCACTCCGAGCAGGCGGCCGGCCAGGGCGAGAGCCTGGGCATGGTTGCCGGAGGACGCGCCGATCACTCCCCGCCGCCGCTCGCGCGGGCTGAGGGCCGCGACGGCGTTGTAGGCGCCGCGGAACTTGAACGAGCCGGTCCGCTGCAGGGCCTCGGCCTTGCTGACCACGCTCCGTCCGGCGATGTCGTCCAGTGTCGGGTGTGAGAGCGCGGGGGTGGAGGCGGCGACTCCGCGCAGTCGGCGCTGGGCGTCGTAGACGTCGGCCGCTGCCAGCGGCAGGGCGGCGCTCACGGCCGGTACCCGTCGGTGTGGGCGGTGGCGAGCATGGCCTGGATGAGGGCGTCGTAGCTGATCCCGGCTGCGGCGGCCATCGTGGCGAGGTTCCCGTGCGGGGAGAGGCCGGGCAGGGTGTTGACCTCCAGCCAGTGGATGTCGCCGGCCGGGGTGACGAGGAAGTCCGAGCGCGAGTAGCCCGAGCAGTTCAGGACCTGGTGGGCCCGGACGGCCGCGCGGGAGATGGTGGCGAGGACGGCGTCCGGGAACTGGGCGGGGCAGCGGTAGCGGTGGCCGGCCGGGTTGCGCTTGGCCTTGTAGTCGTAGAAGTCGGCGCTGGTGGGGACGGTCTCCAGCGGCGGGAGCGTCATCAGCGCGCCGTCCTTCTCCAGCACGCCGCAGGTGACTGCGGTGCCCTCCTTGAAGGGCTCGATGAACCACTCGCCGCCGCGGGTGTCGTGGGTGAGCGTGGTGGTGAGCGAGTTCAGGTCCCGGAAGACCCGCATGCCGATCGACCCGCCCTCCGAGGTGGGCTTCAGGATGACTGGCAGGCCCAGCTCCTCTACACAGGCCCGCGCGGCCTCGCCCGGATCCTCGTGGCCCTGCAGCGGGATGTGCGGCAGGACGGTGACGCCACCGGCGAGGACCAGGGTCTTCGAGGTGGGCTTGTGCATCGCCATCGCGCTGGCCAGTACCCCGGAGCCGGTGTAGGGGACGCCGAGGGTGTCCAGGAGGCCTTGGAGCTTGCCGTCCTCGGCCCACTGGCCGGCGATGGCGAGGAACGCGACGTCCGTCTCGCGGACGCGGTCGGTGAAGTCCTTGTCGGTGGGGTCGAGGACGACGTGCGGCAGGCTCTGGCGGACCAGCGACTCGCGGACGGCCTCGCCGGAGATCAGCGAGCGGTCGCGCTCACCGGACCGGCCACCGGTGACGAGGGCGATACGACGTGCATCAGACATGCTCATCTTCCTTATGTCACGGTCTGGTTCGGAATGCGTGGGACTTCGGGCGAGGGTCTGGGGAGCCGCTAGCGTCGGTGGGAGGCCGTCCCGAGGCGGGGCGGGTGTCGATGGATCGGAGCCACCGTGGTCCCCATGACCTTGCAAGAGATCGCCGAGGCCGTCGGGGGTGCTCTGCACGACGCCCCGGACGCGGACGTGGTGGTGGACCGGCCCGGGGTCATCGACTCGCGGCTGGTGGAGCCCGGCGCGTTGTTCATCGCCTTGCCCGGCGAGCGCACCGACGGGCATCGCTTCGCCGAGGCCGCCGCCCGGGCCGGGGCGGCGGCAGTGCTGGCCGCCCGGCCGGTCGGGGTGCCGGCGATCGTGGTGCCGGATGTGCAGGACGCGATGGGCGACCTGGCCCGCGCGGTACTGGGCCGTCTCAAGTCGCCGACGGTCATCGCCCTGACCGGCTCGGCCGGGAAGACCAGCACCAAGGACCTGCTGGCCCAGGTTCTGGAGACCATGGACACCACAGTCGCCACCCCGCTCTCGTTCAACGGCGAGATCGGATTGCCGCTGACCGTGATGCGGGCGGACGAGAACACCCGCCTGTTGGTGCTGGAGATGGGTTCGCGCGGCATGGGGCACATCGCGTACCTGACGGGGATCGTTCCGCCGAAGGTCGGCCTGGTGCTGAACGTCGGGACCGCGCACGTCGGCGAGTTCGGCGGCGGGAAGGACTCGATCGCCGCCGCGAAGGGCGAGCTCGTCGAGGCCCTGCCCGCCGACGGCCTGGCGGTGCTGAACGCGGATGACCCGTACGTCATGTCAATGGCACCGCGCACGAGTGCACCGGTCCTGACGTTCGGCTTGGAGGCCGGGGATGTCCGGGCCGTCGACGTCGAGCTGGACGCCGCGGGCCGGCCCTCGTCCACCAGGGTGAGAAGGCCCGCGTGGCGCTGGGGCTGCACGGCGCCCACCACGTCGCCAACGCGAGCGCCGCCGCTGCGGTCGCGATCGGCCTCGGCGCGAGCGTGCAGAAGGTGGCCAAGGCGCTGAGCAGTGCCCGGCAGCTGACGCCGGGTCGGATGGACGTCACCGAGCGCCCGGACGGGGTGACGGTGATCAATGATGCCTTCAACGCGAACCCCGATTCGATGGCCGTCGCCCTGGCCGCGCTGGTCGCGATGGCGGCCGATGGGCGGAGGGCGGTTGCGGTCCTGGGCGAGATGCGGGAGCTGGGCGAGGAGTCCGAGGCCCACCACGCGGAGCTGGGCCGCCTTGTTTCTCAGAGCGGTGTCACGGACCTGATCGCGGTCGGCGGGGCGGAGGCCGCCCTGGTGCACGCGGGTGCTGTCGAGGGCGGCGTGACGTCCACGCTGGTACCGAACCGGGACGCCGCCCTCGATCTGCTGCTGACCTACCTCAAGCCCGGAGATGTGGTGCTGATCAAGGGCTCCCACAGCGTCGGGCTGGAGGACACCGCGATGCGGCTGACCAAGCTCGACGCCGTGGGCATCGTGGGCTGACTACGGGGCCGGTGCGGGTGCCGGGGCCTCGGCCAGCCGCAGCAGGACCGCCCTACCGACGCGGTCGGCCGTCCCGGCGCCCATCGTCACCACGAGGTCGCCGGGCCCGGCCGGCTCAGCGACCAGGTCCTCAACCTCCTGGCCGCCCGTGGTGGCGTGGGCTCGGCCGCCCATCTCGGCCACCGTGGCGGCGATCGGCTCGGTGCCAACTCCGGTCAGCGGGGACTCGACCGTTGAGTGCACGTTGAGGATGACGACCTCGTCCGCCGCCGCGAGCCGGCGGCCCATCTCCTCGCCGAGGGCGGCGGTGCGGGTCCAGCCGGTCGGCTCGAACACGGCGATCACCCGGCCCTCGGTGAGCATGCGGGCGGTGGCCAGGTCGGCGGTGATCTCGCTCGGGTGGTGGGCGTAGGAGTCCAGCACCGTCACCCCAGCGTGGCTGCCGGTGGTGGTGAGCCTGCGCTGGATGCCCTGGAAGGCGTTGATGCCTTCCACCAGGTCGGCGGGCTCGGCTCCGAGCGCCCGGCCGGCGGCGAACGCGGCGGCGGCGTTCATGGCGTTGTGCCGTCCGGGGACGGCCAGGGTGAACTGGTGCCACGACCCGTCGGTGTCCTGCACGGTGACGTGGCTGGCCGCCCCGTCCCACAGGACGCGCATCACGCGCACGTCCGCGTTCCTGCTCTCGCCTACGGTCACGACACGCGGGCCGGGGGCGAGCTGGAGGCGCTCGGTCAGCAGGCGGGCGCCGTGGTCGTCGGCGGAGACGACCAGGACACCGCTGTTGCGGGCCAGACGCTCGAAGGTGTCGAGGGCGTCGTCCAGGTCGACGTACTGCTCAGGGTGGTCGTCGTCGACGTTCAGGACGACGGCAACCTGCGGGTGGTAGCGGCCCACAGTGCGGTCGCTCTCGTCCGCCTCGGCGACCAAGAGACCGCCCCTGCCGTGGTGGGCGTTGGGACGGCCAACGGGGGTGCCGCCGATGACGTGGGACGGGTCCATGTGGGCGAGGGCGGCGCTGAGGATGCCGGTGGTCATGGTCTTGCCGTGGGTTCCGGCGACAGCGACGGACTGCTCGGCGGTGGCGATCAGGTGAGCGAGGACGTCGGCGCGGTGCACGATCGGGATGCCGGTGCGGCGGGCGGCGGTCAGCTCCGGGTTGGAGGCCGTGACGGCGCTGGACCACACGAGGACGGTGGTGTCCGCGGGCAGGTTGCTGGCGGTGTGGCCGACAGCGACGCGGGCCCCGGCGTCCTCCAACGCCCGCAGGGCAGCGGTGTCGCTGGTGTCCGAGCCGGAGACGCGGCTGCCACTGGCCAGCAGCAGCTGGGCCACCGCCGACATGCCGGAACCGCCAATGCCCACGAAGTGCGGGCGGGAGAGGTCGATGGGCCCGTCGTGGGCGGGGATGGTCACGTTCCTGGTCTCACACATGCTGTGCGCTCCAATCGAGTCCGGCCCCGGTCAGGGGCCTTCCTGTGCGATGGGTGGTGCCGGTTGACGCGCCCGCCGACCGGTAGCCGGCGGGAGCCTGGGGGCAGCGCTATGCGGGCAGCTCGCGGTCTAGGCAGTGTCCTGGCGATCACGAGCGAAGCCAGATGACGAGTGCGGCTGCGGTGACGGTGCCGAGGTAGACGTAGCCGCGCTTGTCGAATCT
>NZ_JBSFJU010000103.1:0-18013 GCF_053598215.1 Kitasatospora sp. NPDC001175
CGCCAACCACGCGACGGCCGAACAAGTGAACCTGAAACCCCGCCAACCCCTTCTGACCAGCTGATCAGCACCTCCCGCACGCCGGGGGAAGCTCATGGGTTCCGTGCCGCCCTGCCAGGTGAGGAGACGAAGTTCCGTCTGACTCCAGCGAGCGACGATCACAACGGGACGCACGTGCTCGCTGTCGAGCGGGCAATCCACCGGATCGCCCCCGGCAACGACGAAGCCGACCACATGGGCGTGCAGCAGCGGATCCTGGACGCCTGGAAGCGTCGGCACACCGGCGGCGATCCGCATCGACCGGTCGTGGTCCTGGTCGGCGGCTACGCCGGGTCCGGGAAGACCGAGTTCGCCCGGTTCCTCGCCCAGCTGACCGGATGGCCGCTGCTGGACAAGGACCCGCTGACCCGGCCGCTGGTGGAACGGCTGCTGGTGGCACTCGGCGGTGACCCGAACGACCGGCACACCGACCTGTACCGCGAACAGGTGCGGAACGTGGAGTACGACTGCCTGATGCAGGCGGCCTGGGCCAACATCAACTGCCGCATCAGCACCGTCCTGTCCGCGCCGTTCATCTCGGAGATGACCAACCCGAACTGGATGCAGCGGCTCACGAACCGCTGCGCCTCACTCGGCGTCGATGTTGCCCCGATCTGGGTCCGGTGCGACCCGGAGTCGATGCGCGAGTACATCACTTTCCGCTCGGCTGCCCGAGACGCCTGGAAGTTGCAGCGCTGGGACGAGTACCTCCAGACCATCGACACTGACCTGCGGCCGGCCGTGCCGCACCTGGTAGTCGACAACCGGCTCGGCGCCGCGATCTCCCTCGCCGACCAGGCCCGCCAGGCGATCCGGGAGGTCTACGCATGAGCGGGGCACCGGCCGTGCGCGGCGTGATCCTGTACGGGCCGCCGGCTGCCGGAAAGGACACCGTCACCCGCGCCCTTGCCGATCTCGACACCGCCTTCTCCTTGTTCTCGCGGGTGAAGGTCGGGCCCGGCCGGTCCGCTGGCTATCGCATGGGCACGCCCGAGCAACTGGCGGAGCTTCGGGCGGTGGGCGCGGTCGTGTACGAGAACTCGCGGTACGAGAGCACGTACGTGACGGACCGGCCGGGCCTAAACGCCGCGTTCATGGCCGGGGTTCCGGTGATGCATCTGGGCCAGGTCGACGGGGTGCGGGCCGTGCTCGACGGGTACCCGGCGCAGTGGCTGACCGTCCTGCTGTGGTGCCCGCGGGAGGTGACCGAGGCCCGGTCTGCCGGCCGGGGCGACGCGGACACTCCGGCGCGGCTGGCCGCGTGGGACGCGACCCGGGCCGACCTCGACGCCAACCCGGACTTCCGGTTCGACCTGACCATCCGCACGGATGAGGTCGCGCCTGCGGCGGCAGCCGCGCAGATCCGCCAGGCGCTCACCACGCCGCACGGCGCCACTGAGCTGGTGATGGTGGACTTCGACGACACACTGATCGACCGGCTCGCAGCGGTGACGACCTGGGTGGCCGGGTACTGCGCGGGGCACGGCCTGGGCCCGGAGGTCGAGCAGCGGATGCTCGATGCCATGCACATCCGGGCAGACCTGGACGTCATCGAGGGCCTGTGTGCGGAGCTCGGCCTGCCGGAGTCGGCCGGCGAGCTTTGGGCGCGGTACGAGCCGGAGCTCGCCGCAACGGTGAAGCCGTTCCCCGGTGTGGTGACGGCACTGACCGCCGTACGAGCGTCCGGCTGGCAGGTCGTCGTCGTCACCAACGGCGGCGCGCAGATCCAGCGCGCCAAGCTGAAGGCCTCCGGCATCGCCGACGTGGTCGACGACGTGTGTATCTCCGAAGAGATCGGCGCCCGGAAGCCGCACCGCCGGATCTTCGAGGCCGCGGCCGCCTGCGTCGGCCGGGACCTCTTCCAGGGCGGGTGGATGATCGGGGACAACGCCGACCTGGACGTCGTCGGCGGTCGGGACGCCGGACTGCGCACCATCTGGATCTCTCACGGCCGTCCCTGGCCGGGTGGGGCGGAGCCGGACTTCATCGCCAGGACCGCCGTGGATGCCTTCGCGCACGTTCACGGGGGCGCCCGGTGACGTCGCCTCAGCCGGTTCTCGGTGTACTGCACCCGGGCAGCATGGGCGCGGCCGTCGCGGCCTGCGCGATGTCGGCTGGGGCAAGAGTGCTGTGGTGCCCGGCCGGGCGCAGTGCGGCGACCATTGAGCGTGCCCAGCAGACCGGGCTGGAGCTGGTGGCTGAGCTGTTCGAATTGCTGGAGCGGGCCGAGGTTGTGCTGAGCCTGTGCCCGCCGGCCGCAGCCGAGGATGTCGCCCGCGAGGTTGCTGAACACCGGTTCACTGGTGTGTACGTGGAGGGCAACGCGATCAGCCCGTCCCGGGTAAAGCGGATCGCCGACCTAGTGGGTCGCAGCGCGCGGGCGGTGGTCGACGGCTCGGTAATCGGGTCGCCACCGGTCGGCGGCAAGCACGCCAAGTTGTTCCTCTCTGGCCCGTCCGGCGCCACTACCCTGGTCGCCGGGTTGTTCAGTGGCACCGCGGTGTCGACGCCGGTCCTGGGCGAGGAGATCGGGCAGGCCTCCGCACTGAAGGTCTCCTACACGGCCTACCAGAAGGCCAGCCGTGTGCTGGCCGCGCTCTCGTACGGCCTGGCGCAGCACCACGGCGTCGACCGGGCCCTGCTGGACGTGGCTAGCAAGCGGCCAGGCAGCTATCTGGTCGAGACCGACTACATCACCAAAACCGCCGCGCGAGCGTGGAGGTGGGCGCCGGAGATGGAGGAGGCCGCCGAAACGCTGCGAGCGGCGGGCCTGCCGGACGAGGTGCTGCGCGCGGTGGCCGACACACTCCGACGCTGGAACGCTGCAAGGGACGACGCTGCACTGTCAGTGGATGACGCACTTGGGCTTCTGCGGGGGTCTGCGTGAGCCGCTCCTCCGCCCGCTTGTCGGATAGTCAGGGCTTCGCTCCGTCAAATCGACACGGTCAGTGGACAACCGCATGCGCGGCGCTGCGACGGAGTAGGCTGACCCCGGCATTGATCCACGCCACAATAAAATTCGCCGCCCGGACCTTAGGCAAGTCCGAGCGGCGCGAATGGATCGGCGCCCCCTGGCAGGGGCCCTTTCCGTGGTCAGACCTAAACACCAGGAAGGTCGACATGATGCAGCGTACCCGTACGCGCTCTCAGGCACACACGCGGCACCCCGTCGTGGAAGCGATCACTCGTTGGTCGCTCCGGCGGGGTGCCGTCGTGTCTATGTGTGGATACACCTCGCCCCCGAAGGGGGTTTGTGAGATGACGTAACCATCTGAGGGCGGCTTCCGACTCCTACCACCGGGTCTCCGCCGCCCTGGCCGCTGCTGGTGTACCACCACCAGGCTTCGCGGCTCTGCTTCACCGCTCTCCGAGTACCACCTCGGTCGGCGGGGCCAGATCTCCCGGTACCACCCGGTCGATCAGGCGAATTTCTTGGGTTTCCAGGCCCAGCACCCCGAAGGGCGCCTTTTACGTGCCCTCACGTCACCGCAAGGAGCTCTGTCATTTTGCAGCACCGTCGTGCGGGCTGCCAGTATCTGCCGATCCGTGCCGTCACTGTTGGCGTCGCGCAGGCCGATGCCGCTGGCGGTCCCATTGATCGCTCCGCACACCCTGATTCCCTCTGCTGCCTGGCCAGTCCGCGCCCGCTCAATCCGGGTGGCGTGTCAGTCACACCGCCACACCGCCAGTTTGACGTGACACAAATCACTCCCCCGGGCTACGCCCGTTTCATCACTACTTCATGTTGTTCGACTGCATATGCCGGTCTCGCGGCATCCGGGGCATCTGGTGGTGCCCGATGAACGCAGGCACCACCGCAGCTACCGCCATCGCTCCCGGCCAGCAGCCCGCCCCACCCAAAGAGTCGTCCAGGTCGGCCTCGTGCCAAGTGGCGTGGGAGCCGCAGGAACAGCAGACAGTGTCGGGTACGGCAGGCCGGATCGCGTTGGACGTCTACAGCTGGCGGCAGGCCTCGCAATGGGTACACGGTGCCGGCTTCTACGTCCCGACGAACGGCCCGAAGTTCGGCGAGACGACGCTGCGTCTGGTCGAGGTGCTGTCGGAGCTCACTCCGTGCCGGCCGACCATCACGTTCCTGATGCGGAAGCTGAAATGCAGCAAGCGGACCGTGCAGTACCACCTGGAGATCCTGCGGGCGACCGGCCTGCTGGCCTGGCGCTCGATCGGCACCCGGCTGCCGATGATGCCCGGTCAGAAGCGGGTCACCTGCCTCGCGTCGGAGTACGAGCGCCTCATCCCCCTTTCTTATGACCGAGCGCTCGGGATCCGGACCGCAGGCGAGGGCGTGGAGCGGCGGATGACCGGCATCTCGGAGGAGGGCCGGGGCCTGATCGCGAAACTCGGGAAGAAGGCCGCCTGGAAACTCCGCCGCACCCGCCGCACCGTCCGTCACAGCCGTATCCGACAGTCCGTCAGCACGTCGCGTTGCACCCCAATGGAGGGTGGTACCACTACTGACCTTGGCTCTCCCTCTGTGGGTGATTCAAAAACTACGGGCACGGCCCGTGAGACCACGTCCAGCACCAGGAAGAAGCGCGCTGCGCAGTCGACCGGGGAGCGGCGCCGCACGGTGCTCGGGCAGGTCGTCACGGCAGCCATGATGGCTGCCAGCGACCAGCTCGCCCGGGTCGCGTATCGGCGGGTGCCGTGGGTGCGCCAAGCCTCGCACGACCAGCTGCGGTGGGTCCTCAACGACCTGGCCGACCGGGGCTGGTCCGAGGACCGGGTCATGTCCTGGCTGGGCGAGATCGCAGGCCAGTACGGGTGCGCCGGGGTGCTGTGGCGCCCTGAGCGGCCGCACTCCCTGATCGCGCACGCCCTGCGCCAGGACGTCGAGCAGGAGCAGCACGACCAGGCGGTGGCCGAGCGAGCCGCCGTGCGGGTCGACGACACCTCCGTGGTCGCCGTCCGGGAGCTGGCCGCTGAGCTGGAGTTCATGGCCGACCTGTTCGGCGCGGCCGCCACCACCGCGCCCGCGACCAGGCAGGACCTGCTCGAAGCCGCCTACCTGCCCGCGGTCGCGCTCGCCCAGATGGAAGCCGTCGGCGACCAGGCCTTCGAGCGTTTCGGCGCCGATCTGGTCGCCCAGTACGCCCACCTCGCCGCCAACCCCAACGTCCAGCTCGGAGTGACCCGATGACCGACGACTCCCGAATCGAGCTCTGGCGGGCCTTCCCCTGGTGGACTCAAGCCGCCACCCCCGCGCTGGCCGCCCACACCGTGCCGGTCTACGACCCGCAGACCGGCGAGCTGCTGGTGCTGTGCGACACCAGGGCCTACCTGCTCCAGACCAGGCTGCTCACCACGTCCCTGCTGGCCAAGCTCAACCGCTTCACCGGCGCTCCCCAGGTCACCGCGCTGCGCCTGGTGGTCGCCTCGACCAGCGTCGTCGTCACCGAGCCGGCCGGCTGGGCCGACGAGCAGCTGGTCGAGGACGTGCTGCTGGAGACCTGGCACGACCTGGTCCAGGACCGCGGCCCGCTCCACCTGCTGGCCGTCCGCCACCTCGAGGCCACCGGCGAGGTCGGCGACCTAGCCCGCCGCTGGGCCAAGGCCAACGACCAGCCAACCGAACCGGTGAACCGCGACCGTCGGTGCGGCTGCCTCGACCCCCGCCCCGACCACAGCCACCCGCCGCTCACCGACGAGGACCTGGCCGACCGGCTCATCACGGACGCCGACCTGGTCCTCGCCTTCATCGACAACCGGGCCCTGGACGAGCAGATCGCCGACGCCGCCGAGCACGCCCGCATCCCCGTCAGGAGGTTCACCGCATGACCAGCACCACCCAGGAGCCCGGCGGCGCCGACCTGGCCCGCACCGCGCTGCGCGCCGCCCGCCGAACCGCACGCCTCAACGGCAACGCCCCCGCGAAGAAGACCGTCCCGACCCGCCAGCAGATCGCCCGCGCCGGCCGGGACACCCGCGACCCTTCCACCCTGGCCTCCGTCGTGCCCACCATGGCCGCCGCCCAGGGTTGGGCGCTCGGCACCGCCCAGGGCACCATGCGCAACAACTGGGCCCAGCTCGTCGGCGCGGAGGAAGCCACCCACTGGTTCCCGGCCGGCTTCAACGCCGACACCCGCACCCTGCGCATCACCTGCGACTCCCCGGCCTGGGCCACCAAGCTGCGCCTGGAGCAGCACCAGCTCCTCACCAAGCTCAACCAGGCCCGGCCCGACACCGTCCGCGCCATCGAGATCCGGGTCGGCGCCACCACCGCCAGCCCGGCACCCGACCTGGAACCGACCCCCGCCCCGGCCCAGCAGCGCCCGGCCCTGGCCCCCATCCCGGCCGCACGCCCGCTCGCCGACAGCCCGGCCTACCAGCAGCTCCGCCAGCAGATGCGCGACCAGGCCCAGGCCCGTCAGGCAGCGCTCGACGAAGAAGTCGCCGCCCGGGAGGAGATCCTGCGCCAGCACTACAACCGCCTGCGCGAACCCGAGGAAGCCCACCGCCCCTGCGTCGAAGACGAGGAGGCCCTGGCCCGAACCACCCGGGCCCGCGAAGCCCTCGCCCGCCACCACGCCGCTCTCGCCGTCGCCCGCGGCCACGCCGTCCCGCTGCGCACCGCCCGCCCGCCGGTGACCCTCAGCGGTGCCGCGTGACCAGGACCGTCCCAACCAGCGCCCGCCGACCGCTACCGTCGAACCTGCGGCCCGCCACCACGGCGGCCGCCACCACCGAGGAGGACCAGGTGACCACCCAGCCCGACCACCAGGACACGGCCGTTCCCAGGCCGACCACCCTGCACGAGCTGCGCACCGCGCTCTCCCGCTACGGCCTGCCCGGCGACCGCGAGGCCTTCGAGCAGGCCCTGGCCGCCGCCTCGACTCCTCCCCAATCGGCGACCTCGGCGCCGTCGCCGAAGTCATCGCCACCTACCGCCACCGCCTGGTCCTACGCACCAGCCCCGAGGCCATGGCATCCCTCACCGCACCCATCGGCGGCCAGAAGTGGACCCCGGCCGCCGACGCCTTCGCCCGGCTCCGCGCCGCCGGCGGCGACCGGTGACAGACCAGCCCGAACAGCCGACCCCGCTGCACGTCTTCCTCTCCGACACCGCCGAAGCCGCCCTCGCCACGCTGCGCCCCGGCGAGCTGGACGCGGTCGAGAAGCTCGTCGAGCGCCTCGCCCTCTACCCGCGGCTCGGCATCCCGGTGCCCGGCGGCGCCGACCCCGAGGTCGACGACTACACCGCCCGCACCGACCCGGCCTCCGACTCCGGCGACCGCATCACGTCGTGTACAGGTACCACCCTGGCATGTCCGCAATTTTCGTGACCTGGGTGATCGCCGGACCCTGACCAGGCATCAGCACAACCCGAGAAGATGGCCGGGCCCTCACGCTCGAGCCGTGAGGGGCCCGGCCATCAGCGTACGGCGACAAGGCTGTCTTCGAATCGGCGATGCGATCCCGCCGGGTTACCAGCACCCGGTCCGGCTGACACCGCTGCGGACCGGAGCGGCGTGAGGCCCCGGCCGCGCCCTCGGGATCTCCGCTTCGCCCGCTTCGGGGAAAACCGGGACAACTGCGGGGACCATCCCCGCGAGCGCGGGGAGCAGTCGACTCCGGGTGGAACCTCACCGACACCGGCTGGAACACCCTTGACAACAGCGTCTGGACCCTCCAAGACGCCAGTTGGGGCTGATCGGCTATGGCAGAGGCGGCGTGAACGCCCCGGGCCTTCTCGGCCCGGGGGCTTGCTGCCGTCTGGAGATGGCGGTCAGTGGGGGATCGCGGCGATCAGCTCGTGCGCGCCTTGCCGTTTGAGCGCGAGGGCCGTGGCGGTGCCGAGGTCTTCAGGGCTCAAAGAGCCGGCCCACTCGTGGGCGTCCAGGATTTGCTTGCCGTCCGGGGAGAAGACCCTGCCGCGCAGGGACAGGCGGCCGTCCGGCTCGGCCTTCGCGTACCCGGCGATCGGCGAGTTGCAGTGACCCTGGAGAACGTGGAGGAACATCCGCTCGGCGGTGGCCTCGCGCCAGGTGTCGTGATGACCGAGACCGGTTACGGCGTTGATGGTGGCGCTGTCGTCCTCGCGGCACTGCAGAGCGAGGATGCCCGCGCCGATCGGCGGACACATCCCGTCGAGCGACAGAACCTCACTGATCCGCTCCGTCTCCCCGATCCGCTCCAGGCCGGAGACGGCCAGCAGCAGCGCGTCGGCCTCGCCGACGTGGAGCTTGGCTAGGCGGCTGTTGGCGTTGCCGCGAATCGGCACGCACTTCAGGTGCGGATGGGAGGCGGCGAGCTGGGCAATCCTGCGCACCGAGGAGGTGCCGATCCGGCTGCCAGCCGGGAGCTTGTCCAGGGCGAGGCCGCCAGGGTGGACGAGCGCGTCGCGGATGTCGTCGCGCTCCAGGTAGGCGGCGAACACCGTTCCGGTGGGCAGCGGCCGGTCGGCGGGCACGTCCTTGAGGCAGTGCACCGCCAGGTCGGCCTCTCCGGCGAGCAGCGCGGCGTCGACCTCCTTGGTGAAGGCGCCCTTGCCGCCGAGGTGGGCGAGGTCGCCCATCCACCGGTCGCCGGAGGTGGTGACGGGCACCACCTCCGTGCGGATGCCCGGGTGCAGGGCGGCGAGTTCGGCGCGGACGCGCTCCACCTGGGCGAGCGCCATGGGGGAGGAGCGGGAGACGATGCGGATCAGCTCAGCAGCGGCCATGCGGTGATGATAGTCCGTCAGATTCTCGCGCCGACCAGCAGTCCGGATGCCCAGCGCATCGGCGTGGCACGGATCTTGGGCTGTTCGGGCATTCGGGTGAGGAAGCTGTTCACCCGCGGCTGGTGGTCGCCGGGCCAGGTAACCTGCGGGAGCAGGTCATCCACCACGTACAGGCCGCCGGGCTCCAGCAGGTCGAGCAGGTCGGGCAGGCGGTGGAACTTTCCGGGCCGGCAGTCCACGTAGGCGAGCGCGAACCGGGGGCCGTCATAGGCGTCCAGCCAGGCGTCCGCGTCAGCGGTCTCGAACGTCACCCGGTCGTCGGCGGCGAGGTGCCGGGCGGCGACCGTCTGCACTTTCGGGTCCGCTTCGACGGTCACGAGCCGGGAGCTGGCCGTCATGCCGTGCAGCAGCCAGGCCGCACCCGCGCCGACCCCGGTGCCAAGTTCCAGCATCCGCCCGCCCGGTTTGGAGGCGGCGAGGGTGGCCAGCAGCGAGCCGGTCCGCTCCTCGCACGACATGGCGAACCCGAGCTCGGCGGCATCCGCGAGGATCGGTGCCAGGGCGGCGGGCCGCTGCCAGGGGGTGTCATCCACGGCCGGCCCCCTCCAGGTGCTGGGCGACCTGCTCGGCCGCGAAGGACAGGATCACGTCGGCGCCGGCCCGCTTGAGCGCCGCGTGGTACTCCACCACGCCCTCCGGGCCTAGCTGTTGGAGCGCCGCCCACTCCCCGGACGTCGAGTACGCGACGATCGGCACCTGCTGGTCGGCTCGTAGGCGGACCAGCACGTCCATCGCCGTCATGACCGGCTGCAGCGTGAGCGAGTCCGCGCCCTCCGCCACCCAGCGGCGGGCCTGGACGAGAGCGTCGCGGTCCGCCCGGCCCGGCTCCAGCTGCAGACCGCGCCGGTGCCCAGCCCGCGGGTCGGTACCCATCAGCTGCTTGAACGGCCCGTACAGCACGGTGTGCAGGGCCAGGTTCGGGTTCACCCCGACATCGCGGTGGTTGGCCTCGTCCAGCCAGCTGCGTACAGCTCGTACCGAGCCGTCGAGCATCGCGGTCGGCGACACCACGTCGGCACCGGCCTGGGCGTGCTGCACCGCCATGGCGGCCATCAGCTCGTAGGTAGCGTCCAGGTCGATCCCGCCATCGTCGCGGCGCAGGACGCACTGCCCGTGGTCGGTCCACGAGCAGCCGCACACCTCGGTGGTCACCGCCATGTCGGGGGCGACAGCCTTGACCGCCTCGATTCCGGCCAGCATCCGGTTGCCGGCGGCCAGAGCGCCCGATGCGCGGTGGTCACGGTCGTGCCCGTACGCGAAGATCTTCACTCCCCGGATGCCCAGGTCCCGCCAGCGACGGACCGTACGAGCAACGCCGTACAGGCTGGTCGCCCCGGGAAGCTCCGGTCCGGCCGGGCCGTCGTCGGGCAGGACGAGCAGCGGAGCGGTCAGGTCCGCCGCCGTGATCGTCGGCCGGGCGTACAAGTCGCGCACGGCCCGGCGGGCGCGCAGAGGATTCACCCCGTCAGGTCCAGGGGCGGGCACAGGACGTTCGGTGGTTGTCGTCACGAAGCGAGTACATACCGACAACTGTCGGTAAGACAGGGCGCACAAGGCGCACACGCAGAGCGGGCGTCATCGGCCCGCGCGCCCCACTGGCGACGGAGGCACCGAGCCGCTGCCAATCGCGATCTCCCGGTAGCCGCTCGCGCACGCGACCATGACGACCGGCACGGGCGGCGGCCACGCCGAGAATCACGCGGGCCTCCGCGGGACCATCCCCGCGACCGCGGGGCCGACGAGCGGCCTGGCTGCCGCAAGCTGTCGAGGCGAGGAAGATCCCCGCGGTCGCGGGGATGGTCCCGTCAAGGTGGTCTACACCGCCGGCCGGGGCAGGTCGGCCCCGCGCTCGCGGGGAGCTTCCCCCGCCCCGGCAGCCACACTCGTACGGCTCCAGGCGGGGGTCGTCGATGTGGACGGTGGCGATCCCGGGCGGGTACAGCTCCGGACGGGCCGTCAGGATCAGGTGCTGCAGCGGGCGCGCCGGGGTGGGCAGGCTGGCGGAGATGGTGTGAGCCAGGTCCCGGCCTCCGTAGCCGTCGCGGACCATGGTCGCCACCAGCACGGCGGTGCTCGCGTCCAGGGGCTCGAACTCGAGCGAGGGCAGCGCCAGGACCGCGTGCGCGGCGCCCTCGTCCTTGATTTCGGCCTCGACCAGGCACAGCACCGGGACCAGCAGGTGCTGGAAGGGGCTGCACAGGGCGGAGTCCACAATCCGGTGCAGGCGCTGGTGGCCGTCGGCCAGCGCGGCCAGGGCGCTGGAATCCAGGATGATCACGCGCTGCGCCTCGGGGCGACCTTGGCGCGCGCGTCGGCCGCGGCGATGTCGTAGACCCGCTGCAGCAGGTCCGGGCCCTGGTCCAGTTCGGTGTCGGTGAGGGTCATCCCGAAGTGCTCTCACAGCAGCCGGCGGCCCTCGGCGACGCGCTCGGCGATCTGCTCCGCGGTGGGCTGCTGCTCCACCAGCAGGGCTACCTGGGCGCCGATCGTGGTGCCGCGGGCCGCTGCGAGAGCGGCCAGGCGGTCACGCGTATCAGGGGAAACCTTGATCGTCGCATCAGCCATACCGCGATCGCACACCGCTGGTACACCAACGGTGTACCAGTTGCCCGGCCCCGGAATGCTGCTCCCCGGTCCGGGTGTGGACACGCCTCGAACGGCACCCACGGGCCAGGAGGAGTCGGTCCAGGAGCGCTGCTCACTCCTGGACCGGGCCCATGCGATCAGCCGGCGCCGCCGCCGGCCTGGCCAGGCGCCGCGCCTGCCTCAGCGCAGCAAGGTTTCTGGATTCCCCCGCGCGGGCCGGCCTGTGTTCGTACGATCGGCTCGGTCCGGCCCGGGCTTTTTGGGGCTCTCCTGCTTGATGTGTGGGTCAGGCTGTTGAGGGTTGGCGTCCGGGGAGGATGGGCCGGGGGCCTGCGAGGGTCAGCATGACGAGGGCGATGACGGCGTCGGCGGAGTGGAAGCCGAAGCCGCGCCGGATGATCAGGCGGGTCTTGGTGTTGGTGGACTCGATCAACCCGTTGGACAGGCCGGTGACCAGCGCCGAGCGGATGGCGTCGTAGTGGCGCGTGATCGTGCGTTGGAGGTCGACGAAGGCGGGGATGCGGCAGCGGCGGGCCCAGCCGATCCACTGGTCCAGGGCCTTGAGGGCGGCGGTGGGGCGGTGCTTGGCCAAGGCGAAGACGGCCCGCAGGGCTTCCTTCAGCCGCCAGGCGCGGTGCAGGCGCGGGTCGGTGGCGGCGATCCAGGGCCTCTTGGTAGCTCGAAGGTTGTCGAAGCCGTTCGAGGTTCCAGGAGGCCCTAGTGTCGCAGTCTTCCGTGTGGGTGCGGGTGGAGTCCAACTCGGTTGCCCGATCGTGTGATTGCCTCGCGCACGTGTACGGGAACGCGGCCGACCGTCCGGAGCGGCGGCGCCGGTACCCCTCGGACATGACGGACGAGGAGTGGGCGGTGATCCGTGCGTCGCTGCCGGTGCCGGGGTAGCTGGAAGGCCGGGGCGGGCAGCCGGAAGGCTACTGCCACCGGCAGATGTTCGACGCCGTGCGCTACCTGGTCGCCGGCGGCATCTCCTGGCGGGCGATGCCCATGGACTTCCCCGCGTGGGACCGGGTCTACGCGTTCTACCGGCGCTGGCGCGACCAGGGCTTGGTCAAGGAGTTGCACGACCGGCTGCGGGGCAGGGTCCGCGAGGCCGCCGGGCGGGATCCGGAGCCGACCGCGGGGATCATCGACTCGCAATCCGTGCGGGCCGCCGCGTCGGTGCCGAAGGCCACGTCCGGCTACGACGGCGGGAAGAAAGTGCCGGGGCGCAAGCGGCACATCGTGGTGGACAGCCTCGGGCTGCTGCTGACCGTGCTGGTCACCGCCGCGTCCGTCACCGACCGCGACGCCGCCGGGACCCTCCTCGCCCGGCTGCGCGAGCGGTTCCGGCGGCTGACTCTGGTGTGGGCCGATGGCGGCTACACCGGCCGCCTGGTCGACCTCGCCGCGAAGGCATGGCGGATCGCGCTGACGGTGGTCAAGCGCAGTGACGACACGTCCGGATTCGTCGTGCTGCCGAAGAGGTGGCTGGTGGAGCGCACCTTCGCGTGGCTGATGCGCTCACGCCGCCTCGCCCGGGACTACGAGGCCCGCACAGACACCGCCGAGACGATGATCCTGTGGTCCATGACGATGGTCATGAGCCGCCGGCTGGCCCATCGGCGATGCTGAACCGGCCCGGCACGTCCTCGGCCAGCCAGCCTCGCTCCACCAGGCGCTTCGCCTTCGACCGCACTCCTTCGACCTTTGCCGGGACCACGTCCAGCCCCAGCGCGGCCGCGATCTCCTGGCAGCCGATCGCCCCGTCCGATCCGGATCGTCGGCGGTCCGCCAGAAGGTTGACGATCCGCTGGTAGTCCGGTGCCAGCGCGGTCACATCCAGTCCGTCCCGGCGCACCGGCACCACCGAACCCGCCACCGCCGCCCGAACCGGAGCCCGGCCGGCCCGCACGGAGGGCTTGTCCTCGGGTACCGCCGAAATATCCGGCCCGCGCGGCGCGGACAGGACCTGATCGACCCTCTCCCGGGCGATCACCCACCGCTCCCAGTCGGTCTCCGCGTCCGCCAGCTCGGCCTGGATTCGGTCCGCCTCCTCGCGCAGCGACTCCACCCGCTGCCGCGCGGCCAGCTCCCGCTCCTCCAGCAGCCCCACCACCGACGCCATCCGGCACCTCCACCGACGAGACGATCCCGATGGAGCAAACCCTGCCGCCCGACCGCCGACACTATGCCTCACCAGCGGAAATACGTCGATCACGTCCGGTAAGACAACGGCTTCTTAGCACGCAAAGCAGTTAAGCCAAGCGAGTACTGCGGGCAACGAACGATCCCAGCGCGAGACTACGAGCTGGGCGTGGGCCGCCCGCCCAGCCATTCGCCCGAACGAGTGACGCCCCACCATTCCCGCCAGCCCGGCATACACACGTGCTATTCGCCCCCTCACGGGCCGTCGGCCACCCCAGCCCGCCCGGCAGCAGCCGCCGGAACGCCAGACCCCGAAGCCCACGCCCCCTCCGTCAAGCAACAAAATCAAGTGGGCACGACCTGGCCGGCCCCCCGGGCCGGTTACGGTGCGCAGAAAGCGTTCAACTCGCTGACGTCCTGCGAGAGCTTCTGGGTGCCAGCGCCGCCCCAGGGGTGGTCGTTGACGAACTCCTGTGCGTCGTCGCGTACGTCCTGCCACGCGGTGTCGCGGGTCGGGACACCGGCATTGGCCAGGTCCAGCCGGGTCTGCTGCACCGTCTGCGCGCACGTGCGGGCCAGCCGCGCGGCCGCCGGGGCTGTGGCCGCCTGTGCCGTCCAGGTCAGCGCGGCCAGCGAAGCGGCGCCGAGCAACGTGGCGGCGAGTCTGCAGGTCCTGGTGGTCATCCGGCGCTCTCTTTCTGACGCTGCGTCACTGGCCGTCAGCTTACGAACCGGTTTTGCCGAGACCGGCCGCGCCACGCGCTGAGCCGATCAATGCCACCGATCCCCCTTCCGCCAGGGTCCGCAACGTCCCAGCGGCCGACCGGGCCGCCGCCGGTGCGTCGTGATGCACGGCTCTGCTCCAACGGTCCGACCAGAAGAACGGGCTTCGCCAGCAGGTGTCGGGCATGCGTCTCGTCGAAGGCCCGATCGGCCGTCTGGCAGGGCGTGCGCCGTGGACATCCGGCACCGTGGAAGGGCGGCCGGATGCCGCGACGGCGGCGGGCCACCGTTCGGGCCCCGATGCGTGTACCCCGCCGCCGACTCCAGGTCGTCTCCGCAGGCGGCCGGTTCGGGAGTAGCGAGTGGAGGACTTCGATGCGGTGGCGGACCGGCTCTACGCTCTCGCACCAGACCGGTTCACCGCGGCCCGCAACGCCGCCGCCGACCAGGCCCGGCACAGCGGCGACCGCCAGCTCGCCGACCGGATCCGCCGCCTGCGCCGCCCCACCCAGAGCGCGTGGCTGGCCAACCTGCTCATCCGCACGGACCCGGCCGCCGTCGACCGCCTGCTGGATCTCGGCCACGATCTGCGCGAGGCCCAGGAACGTCTGGAGGGCGAGCGGATGCGCGCCCTGACCGCGCAGCGCCATCGTCTGATCGACGAGCTCGTGGCCACGGCCCGCACAGCGGCGACCGTGCGCGCCGGCCAGAGGGCGGGCAAAGGTGCGCTCGGTGAACTGGAACAGAGCCTGCTGGCCGCGATCGGCGACCAAGTGGCCGCCGATGCTCTCGCCGCCGGCCGCTTGACCGAGGCCCTGCCTCTAGCGTCGGCGACCACCGCCGGTGCCCTCGCCGCCCCCACACTTCCCGATCAGCCGACGGCAGCGGCACCCGCCCGCAGCACACACCGTCCCTCCCAGCGCACCGACGGCAGGGCACGGACGGCCGAGCCCTCCTACATATCGGCTACCACCGATCAGTCGGACCGTGTCGAGCAGGAGTGGGCCGAGCGCCTTGACCAGGCCAGGGAGGCCGCCGCCCGGGCAAAGCACGACGGCGACCTCGCACGGCAGGCGGTGCGCCGCATCGGCCGCGAGCTGGAGCGTCTGGCCGCCGTCCGCGAGAAAGCCAACCGGCGGGCCGAGCGGGCCGCCGACATGTTGCGCCAGGCCCGAGCCGAGGCCGAGCAGGCCGTCCAAGAGCAGGATGATGCGGAGCGGGCGTATGTGAGGAAACAGGGCGAGTGGGAAGACGCCCGGCGGGCGGTGAAGAAGGCCGAGTGGGCCGCTGAGGCGGCCCGCCGGCAGGTGGAGGAGTTGGCGGCCAAGGCCGCCCGAAGGAATGGAGGCCGGTGAGCGATGGCGAGGCCGATCTGGACCGGGGTGCTGTCTTTCGGGCTGGTCACCCTGCCCGTGGCGCTGTACTCGGCGACCGAGTCCCACACGGTGAGTTTCCATCAGATCCAGCGCGGGACGGCGGACCGGGTACGCAACCGGCGGGTCAACGAGCGGACCGGGGAGGAGGTGCCGTACAGCGAGATCGTGAAGGGCTACGAGCTGGTCGAGGGCGAGTACGTGATCGTGGAGCCCGAGGAGCTGGAGCAGCTCTCCCCCGGCCGGTCCAAGACGATCGAGATCCGCGGGTTCGTCGACCTCGACCAGGTCGATCCGATCTTCTTCGACACCACCTACTACCTCGGGCCCAAGGGCAAGGAGTACGCCAAGATCTACGCCCTGCTGGTGAAAGCCCTGGAAGCGTCGAACAAGGCCGGGATCGCCCTGTTCTCGATGCGCGGCAAGGAGTACCTGACCGCGGTGCGGGCCAAGAACGGGATGCTGGTCGCCCACACCATGCACTTCGCCGACGAGGTCCGCGACCCGCGCCAAGAGGTCGACGGCCTGCCGGCCGCCACCACCGCGGTCGGTGAGAAGGAACTCGCTGCGGCCCGGCAGCTGATCGACATGCTCGCCGTCGACTGGAACCCGGACGAGTACCACGACACCTTCGCCGAGCAGGTCCGCGAGCTCATCGAGGCCAAGGCCGCCGGCAAGGAGATCGCCGTCTCCCAGGGCCCGCAGGAGACGCCCACCAACGTGGTCGACCTGATGGACGTCCTCAACCGCAGCGTGGCCACCGCCAAGGACCGCGCCACGGCCGACCGGGAAGCCGGGGAGGCAAAGCCCTCACGCCACCGCGCCCGCAAGGCCGCACCCCGTACGAGCCGCACCCCGAAGTCAGCCGGCGGGAAGAAGACCATCACCGCGAAGCGGGCGCAGCCCGCCGCTGACGCGAAGAAGCGCACCGGTACCTCCTCCAAAGCCGAGGACCTGGGGGCGCTCACGAAGGCCGAGCTCTACAAGCGGGCCAGCGATCTCGATATCCCTCAGCGCTCCACCATGACCCGCGACCAGCTCCAGCACGCCCTCGAGCGCGCCCAGCGCCCCAGGGGCCGCCGCCTACGCGCCGCATCCTGAAGCTGTTCAACCGTGGCGCCGAGCGTCGGCTGACCAGCAGGCGCTCGCCGCGTTGGAGAAGCGGGCTCTGGGTGACGTCGCGGCCAGCCCACCCAAGAGCGGCGCGGCCTGACGTTGCCCACCCAGTTCGGCTTCACGTACCAGCGAGCCGGGTTCCCAGCATGACCGACCGGGGGAACGGCTGGTCCGCCAACGGTGGAGTACTCACTCACCACAGGGTTTCCTGGTGGGCTGTCATCGGCGGGATCGGCGCATTCGGCGGGGGCGGGCGGTCCGAATCGCGGCGGCGGGCCGGGTCAGGGCCGAGGCGAGCTGATCAGCAAGCGCTTGCGCGCGGCGCTGCCCGCCCGAGGTATAGGAACGTGCTCGGGCGCGGACGCTCGCAGGCCAGGGCAGCAGTGTCATCAGGTGATCGAGTACCAGACTCGTTGCCGTGAACGGGTCGGCCAGCAACGGCACGGCCATGTCACCCGCCCTGGTGAGTTCCAGCGGCTCTTCACGGACCCGGACCACCGTCCAGTCCGGGCGCAGCGACTCGATCTCCAGTGCCTTGCGCAGATCGCGGTCGAAGCTGTCTCGATGCCAGTAGGACCCGTCGAACTCGATGACCACCTGGCGGTCCCCGTCCACCGGGAAGAGCATGTCCAGTCTCCAGCGGCCGGTCGCGGTACGCAGGAGGTGCTGCTGCTCGCCGCCGGACAGCACGTGCTGCAGCTCGGCGAACAGATCGGTCTCCTGGCGGGACACGGGCCGGTGACGGCTGCAGCCGGGACAGGACTGGTGGCCGAGGAAGACCATGGCCACCATGGCCCGCCAGGGGGCGTGCCCGAGAGGGCACACCCACCACACGATCCGATTGGATCCGGCGGTCACCTGGTCAGGGGTCAGCGCGTCGTTGAGTTCGGGGTGCCACTTCGCAGCAAGCCCCGGATTCTCAGTGGCGAGGTCGCGGTACTGCACCCGCTGGGAGCAGTGCGGGCACCGGGTCGTGCCCCGGACCCGATTGAACACCCGAGCACGGAACTCTCCCTGGCAGTCCGTGCACTGCCACCACACCACCCGGTGGGAGCCCGCGGTGATCTTCTCGAGCAGCAGGCCGTGGTTGCGGCGGGGGTGCCATTCTGCTGCGAGGCCGGGATGAACCTGGTTGAGCGGGGGAGAGGTCTTGCGGCTGGCGCAGTGTGGGCAGCCGCTCCCGGCGATGGCTCGATTGAACCGCCCCGGGTTCGGTGGGGACTCGATTTCGTGTAAGGATTCGAGTCATGGCACGTCCCACTTCCTACCCGCCTGAGCTGCGCCGTCGTGC
>NZ_JBSFJU010000104.1:0-17825 GCF_053598215.1 Kitasatospora sp. NPDC001175
AAGACGGCCGCCTCGTCCTCGGCCGGCAGCTCGCCGTCGGTGTCGATCGCCGGAGCCTTCTTGACCTGGCTCCTGGGGTGGGCGACCTGCAGGTACCCCGGTCCGACCCTCGCGTCGGCGAGGGGGACGAACACCAGGCGGCGGCGCGTGGGCAGCCCGACCGTGACCGTGGCGAACGATGGCTCGTCGGTCACGGTGTCCACGTAGACGGACTCCAGCGTGCCGATCCTGTGGCGATCGGCATCGACCACGTCGTGACCGCGCCATTCCCGGATCTCATTCGCTTCGAACACCAGCAACCTCCGAGGTCGGTGGGCATCTCCCATCCTCCTACCAGGGCCACCGCCGAGCCCGCGCGGTGCGCCGACCGGGCCGATCGGCGCGACTGCCGGATCTGTGGCGAGGGCGGAAATCCACCGGTCGCCAAGGCGCCCAGCTCACCGACTGCCTCCTCGGCCACCTGCCCTGCGGCTACGCGCCCTCGCTCTCCTCCGCAGTCGGTTCCTCTCCCAGGGTCTGCCGGTGCCAGGCCTGCCGCACCTGGGCAGCCGGAGTCTCAGCCCCATGCGCAGCGGCTGGCGGCACGACGTCGGCAGAGGCGCTGTGTGGGCGCAACAGCTACGCCGCTGCGTGTCCTTCTCGGACGGTCATGGCAGGGGGATGCCGCCGGTGGCGTTGAGGACCTCCCCGGTGATGTAGGAGGCCTCCTGCGAGGCGAGGAATACGTAGGCCGGGGCCATCTCGGCCGGCTGGGCCGGGCGGCCCATCGGGGACTGCTCGCCGAAGTGCGCGACCTTCTCCTCGTCCATGGTGGCCGGGATCAGCGGCGTCCACACCGGCCCGGGCGCCACCGCGTTGACCCGGATTCCCCCGGGTGCCAGCTGCTGGGCCAGGCCCTGGGTGAACGCGACGATCGCCGCCTTCGTCATCGCGTAGTCCAGCAGATGCGCGCTGGGCTTGTACGCCTGCACCGAGGCGCTGTTGATAACCGACGCGCCCGGACGCAGATGCGGCAGCGCGGCCCGGGTGAGCCAGAACATCCCGTACAGATTGGTCGTAATCACCCGGTCAAACTGCTCGGTGCTGATCGCGGCGAGTCCGTCGGGCTGCGACATCTGGTAGGCAGCGTTGTTCACCAGGATGTCCAGCCCACCCAGGTCGGCGGCGCATCGCTCGGGCAGGCTGGTGCAGAACTCCTCCTCGCGCAGATCGCCGACAAGCGGCAGCGCGCGGCGGCCGGCCTGCTCGATCAGGCCGGTGGTGATGTCGGCATCGCCTTGTTCCTCGGGCAGGTAGCTGAAGGCCACGTTGGCACCCTCACGGGCGAATGCCAAGGCCACGGCCCGCCCGATCCCGGAGTCGGCTCCGGTGATGAGTGCGACCCTGCCCGTCAGGCGGCCGGAGCCTCGGTAGGAGGTTTCACCGTGGTCCGGCTGGGGCCGCATCTGCTCGCCGCTTCCGGGGTGTGGTTGCGTCTGCTCGGGCAGCGGCGGCCTCGGGTACTGCTCGGCCGGATCCTGCGGGGCGTACTGGTCGCTCAACGCCACCCGCCATCACTCCTCAGCCTCGGTCCAACCTCCGGCCGCGGCCCGGTGGGGCCGCAACGCCACTCGAGTCTGACGGTCCGGGCGCCGCGCCGCAGTCCGCACCGCGGTGTTGGGATGGTCGCTCACCCGTCCGGAGGCCGGCCGGGAGATCCTCTGACAGCCGTGCCAACGCGCGCTGTGTGCGGCACGTGCCGCACAGGGGTGGCATCACGACAATCCGGCGCCCTCGGCCGTGAGCAGTTCGACGAGCTGGGGCCGGTGCAGGACGGCGATGGGTTCGAGAAGGTCTGGGTGGCGCAGGAGGGCGGTGGCTTCGCTGTCGCGGGTGCTGGGGTGGGTGAGGCGTTGCAGTCCGCCGGCTTCGGTGTGGTGCTCGGTTGTGGCCAGGGCCTGGTTGGCGCGTGCGGCCAGTGCGGGGTCGGCCAGGAGGCAGGCTGCCCAGCTGACGACGGTTTCGTCGACCCAGGTCCGCCAGGCGGTGTCGGTGTCGTCGGGGAGCGGCTCGCATCCGGTGAGCCAGTCCAACCGGTGGGATCCGCTGGGGGCGAGGAGATGGAGCAGCTGCACGTCCAGGCTGGTGGGGTAGCACAGAGCGGCCGCGAGCGCGGTGGCCTGCCGGGCCTGGGCATCGGCCAGAGCCCGGCTGAGCGCGCCCGCTGGCGGTGGGTAGGCGGCCAGGAGCCAGCGGGTGGAGGCGGCTATGACAGGTGTCAGGTCGGTGGGCATGGTGATCGGTCCCTCGGGGCGGGCTCGCCCGTGGTCCGGCTGATCGGGTGCGCGAGCTGTCTACGCGGAGCCGCGCTGCCCCGCTCGTGGCCGACCAGTGTAGGCGGCCACCACGGCCGATGGCATGACCCGCGTCACGCCCTGCCCGACCGGGCACCTGGGTCGGACCGACACTCTGCGGTCCGACCCAGCTGCGCTCATCGCCGACTGCCGGGTGCGGTCAGGACTTTCCGCGGCCAGTGACGAAGTCGCGGGCCCGGTCGACCAGACCGACACCCGGCGCCAGGATCTTGCTGGCCATCGGGGTGTCGGGCGCGGCGGGGTGCGGGCGGGTCGGAGCCATGGCCTTGGCCCGCCGGACCTTCTCGCCGAGATCACCAAGCATCTCGGAGGAGCAGGCCTGGCGCAGCATCGGGAAGAGGTTGTGTTCCTCGTCCTGGACGTGGGCGGCGACCTCGTCCATGAGCTGCCGCAGCAGAGCGCTCATCTGCGCATCGTCGGTGTTCGTCTTCTCCAGCTGCTTGAGGATCTTCTCGATCCGGCCGTGGTCGGCGATCTCCTTGTCCGCGAGCCGGTCACCGCCCTGGATGTGCTCGCGCACCGCCGGGTAGAGGTACTGCTCCTCGGCGACCGAGTGCCGCACCAGCTCGATGGTGACCTCGTCGACGAGGTCACGCAGTTCCTGCCCGCGGCTGGTCATCGCCTGGATGCGGCCGAAGATCTCCTCGACCTCCCGGTGATCCGCCATCAGCTCCGCGAGCACATTTCCGCCATGCCCCATCGCGCGTCCGCCTCTCGTCCTGTCAGGGCCGGGTCCATCCCGCCCAGCAGGCAGTGATCCCCCCACCGTGCTCGCCCTGTGAGCCCGCCTCACCTGCCTCGCCCGATCGGAGGGCACCAGCAACACCGTGCGGCGAGGCCGGCCCTGCAAGCTTCCGCTCACCAGCCCCCTGACGTTCCCCCCGCGGTCACACCTCGCGACGACCAAAGCTCGCCCGCCGTAGCCGCGCAGGCGAGCGAACGGATCGAGACCTACGTGCGGGGTGTGCGCCATGGCGCACACCCCCGAAACGAGGAGGAACCGCATGCCTGCGGTTCGAGCAAGAAGCGTGAACGTCAGTACGAGCACATCAAGGACAGCGCCCGGGACCGCACAGAGAGCGAGATCGCGGCCCGGACCGTGAACAAGGAGCGGGCCCGGCACGGCGAGTCGAAGACGGCCAGCTGGCTGCGTAGGTCTGAAGCGAGAGGCGCCTGACTGCCCGCGCTGTGTCCTGGTGGTCTCTGGTTTCCTCGTTCTGTGGTCCTGTGGCGACGATGTCCTCGGTCGTCATCGGTCCCGTGTCGTCGTAGCGCTGCGGCTTCATCTCTGTCATCTCCGTGGCGACTCGTCGTCGTCCCGCGCCGCCTGCCCGCCGTCGAGGAGCGCCGTGAACAGTGCGCGGTAGTGCACCATCGCCCCGCGGAGTTCTTCGGTGGTCGCGTCACCGCGACCGGCCTGGGCGTTGACCGCATGCGCGGCACGGTAGTGCTTCAGGGTGTTCGCGTGCTCGACGGACAGGTCACGCAGCCGCTGTTCGTAGTCCTCGGTGGGGTAGCCGCGCTCATGCATGAGCGCGGTGACCAGGCCGTCAGCCCGCTGGACGGCCTCGCCGGGACGGTCGACGAACTCCTGCTGCACCTGCGTCCAGTCCTGCGCGTATCGCTGTCTGGTGCCGGGTGCCAACGGCTTGATCTCCAGCTGCTGGTGGCGCTGTTCGCGGCGGCGCAGTTCCTGCTCGGCGGCCAGTCGGCTGCCCGAGCTGCGGACGGTGCGCTCGTACTCGGGGCCGAACCGTTCCCGCAACCGGCGGCGGCGGGCCACGAGCCACAACGCTCCGGCTATCAGGAGCAGCACGACTACGACGGGCACGATGATCGCGATGAGGGTCCCTGTCGACATCAGGTCCTCCTTGGTTCTTCAGTGGCCTGCCGCCTTACCGGCAGCCGGCGTCTCGAAACGTGCTCTTCGCAGGGCGTCCGCGCGGGGCCGGAGTGCGCTGACGGTCCCGTCGTCGGCTCTTCCTCCAGCCCCGGTACCGGGGCCGCTGGCGGCGCGTAGTCGCCGTAGCGCATCCCCACAGGGTGGGGAGGAGTCGTGCAAGGGGACTTGGAACGCGGCAGAAGCGGAAGCGCGCCTCGCGAACCTTCGGTCACAGGGCGGTCGGGTGCGGTGTGCTCGGTTTCGAAGGGGCGCTTTTGTGCAGGGCCTCGGTCAGGGTCGGGAACACCTGGAACACGGTGTCGGTCTGGGTGATCTCCAGCACCCGTTGTGCCTGCGGGCTGGGTGCGGCAAGCACGAGGGGCACGCCCGCGGCGAGTGCGCTCCGGCGGGCGGTGAGCAGAGTGTGGAGGGCGCTGGTGGTGAACAGGTCGACGGCGTGCAGGTCGATCGCGAGGAGTGCGGGGTGCCGGGCGAGGGCCTGTCGCAGTTCGTGGCGCAGGTGCTGTTCGTTGTCCATGTGGGCGTAGCCGGCGATGGAGCAGACCAGGGCGTCGCCGATGCGGGTGGTGGATGTCTTCATATCCGGGGCGAGCATGGTGTGCCTTCCGGGCGGCCCAGCGCGAGGTGTTGGAGGCGGGTCGGCGTGGGGTGTCACTGGGAGCCGGCCCGCGTGCTTCGCGTGTGGGGCTTGCCAGGGGCAGTGCTGTGGTGGCGGCTCGGGCGGGGGGCGGTGGGCGGTGGCCATGGCTTTCCTCACCGTGTGTCGCGGTCGGGCGGGGCCGGGGTAGGGGCTCGCTGGTCGCGCCAGCGGGAAGCGATCCGCTCCAGGCTCTCCCACAGCTCGTCGGCGGTGTCCTGCTGGTAGCCCAAGGTGCCTTGGGAGGATTCGCTGGCAGTCAGGTAGGCCTCAAGGCCGGTGACCGCGTGGCGGACCGTGCGGCGCAGCGGCTCGACCTGACAGGTCTGGTCGCCGTTCTCACGGGGGCGGCCGATGCGGTCGTAGAGGAAGCCGGCGAGGGTTTCCAGGTTGTCGCGGGTAAGGCTGTCCACGGTGACCTCTTCACGCGGAGGCAAGGATCCCGGCCGACGAGGGGCCTGGCTTGCCCTTCAACCATTCGTCCGCGAGCGATCCATGTCAACAGTTGCACGGATTGTTTTTCGTGCTTACGACTGCGTGAATCGGCGGTCGTAAGCTGGTGCCATGGACGAGTACCCCGCGACGGCGCGGCGGTGGACCTTCCTGACCAACCACGCCCGCGTGCTAGTGCAGATCGCCCGCGATCCCGGGATCAGGGTGCGCGACATCGCGGCGCGCTGCCTGCTGACCGAGCGGGCCGTCCAACGGATCATCGTCGACCTCGAAGACGCCGGCTACCTGACCCACGAACGCACCGGCCGCAGCAACCATTACCACGTCCAGGCCGCCAAACAACTGCGCCACCCGGCCGACGCCGGCCCCAGTCTCGCCGAACTCCTGGCCGTTCTCCTGCACTGAATCACCTGACCGCCTGCCCCGGTCACGGTGCGGCTCCGCGTGGGTCAGGGCGGTGGCCGCAGGAGGCCCGTGCAAGTTGAGCAGGGCCCCGAGAGGCCTGGCAGGACCCGGCCGCACCAGGCCGATGATGGAGGCGACTCGAGGCGGAAGCGGCGAGGGAAGCCCACCCGTGTCTGCGCCCGGACCTGCACGGCGCTGTGCCGGTAGGAGGCGGATCCTGGACCACGGTTGCGGTGCCGAAGATGAGCGCGCCGAGCGCGGCTTCGAAGCGGGCGAGCAGGCGCCGGGAGATCGTCGACTCCCTCACCAGTCCTGCTGCCCGCCGTCATCACTGTCGACAAGCAGCAGCGACGTTTCGACCACGAGGACCAGGACATCAGCCACAACGGCTGCCACCTGCCCACATCGCCGCCGGCGGCGAACACTCCGGCGGCGAAGGGCTGCACACCGCGAGGAACTCACCGTGCGCCAGCCGTACGCCGACGCCATCGTGTACGGCCCGAAACGGCTCAGGCCGAATCGGTCCGGACCTGCGGACATGGGCCAGGGATCCGGCGGCTGTCGCCTCTCTTCGTCCCGCACGATGGCCGCCGCGTCCCGCACCCGGGCTCCGAGCGACACGTACTGGCGGGAGAACTCCTTGTAAACGGCCAACCGCATCGGCGTGCGGGAACGGGAGCCCGGCCCCGGCCTCACCCCCGCAGTAGGCCTGCGCCGTCGGCTCCGCCGGGTGGAGGCAGGGCCTCGGCGTGCAGGCACTGCTCCTGTCCGCACCCGCCCGAGGCGGAGGCGGTGTCCGCGAGGGGTTGGGCGACACCCTCGTCGGTGATCTGGACGCGGAAGGCACCAGAGTCGTCGGCGTAGACGGGCCGCCCGTCTGCGGTGAGGTCCGACGTCAGGTGGACCACGATCACGGTGGGCGGGCCATGGCTGCCGGGCGCCCCAGGGAGCGTGATGCCGTATCGCCGGACCGCTGTCACGGGAAGCACCTCCGACCGTTCTCGGGGCCCCCAGCCCCTCCCGGGTCCCAGTGCCCGGGACCGGCCCCACTTCGTTCACCTTCATGGTATGCAGCCGCTGAGACCGGCATCGTCGCATGCTCAGCCGTGTTGGGCCCGCCCGGCCCCGCCGACACCCGGTGGCGCACCCAGGGGTCCGGGCACCGCCACCGGTGGGTCAGCACAAGTTGCCGAAGGCCGACGGTGGAACCCGTGCGGCCCACCCCGGCGGACAGCCGCACACGCCAACCGAGAAAAGGACATCAGGACGGGACACGGCGGGAACTGGCGACGCGCCGGGCGCACCGCACCAGCGCCGTCGGGCGGAGACATACCGGGAGTGTCGGCGTACACCCGGAACGTGGCCAGTGAGGTACAGCGATACGTCCCCACCCTGAAGGTGTTCGTGCGCAGGTCGGGGAGCCGGGGCCACCCGATTTCTCAGGGTGCGGGACACGACAGTCCGTCAAGGGCGCCCTACGGGCGTCGCTGCTCGATGGGGCTACGCCCCACCCCGGACTGACCGCCCTGTCCCGAGGCTGGCTGGCTACCGGCCGACCCCGGCCATGCGGCGGCCAAGCAGCCGAGGACGTTCGCTCGTACCGGGTTGGGGAGACAACTCCGTACGCCGACAGGGAGCGGCCGGCGGCATCGGGAAGTGCGTCCCGGGCCCGGCGATCGGTGAGGAACGGAGCCCTCGGTGCGGTCGGCGATCAGGCGGGACAGTCGAGTGGCAAGGCCGACCGGGTCCCCCGAGGATGACGTCAAAGAGCCCGGCCGTGTCGGACAGGCCGTGCCGGCTTCGACCGGCGGGTCGCGGCTCGCTGATGACACGTCACCGGATGGCTGGGTGACGCCGACGATTACGGATCCAGGAGGATGTCATGAGTGCTGGTGCCAAGGCCAAGAACATCGCCGACAAGGCCAAGGGCAAGGTCAAGGAGACGGCCGGCAAGGCGACGGGTGACGAACAGCTGGAAGCCAAGGGCAAGGGCGACCAGGTGAAGGGTGACGCCAAACAGGCGGCCGAGAAGGTGAAGGACGCGGCCAAGGACACCTTCAAGGGCTAGAACAGCCCCGGCCGGAGCGGTCGTGCCGTCCAGTCAGAAATTGGCGTGCTGCCGCTCCTCATCGGTTCGGCCTGACCACCCCCGTGCGGCCGGACCGAGCCGGCCCGCCGCGCTCGTCGACGTCGAACAGAGCTTCACCGAGCTGATCGCGCGGCGCGATTCCTGAAGCGTGCGGGCCGGCTCCGGGGCACCCGGCCGGGGAGCGCCTATCCAACGCCCGCCGAACATCAAGGTCAACACATTTGGGCGGGCGCGGGGTACCGGACGTGGTCAAGCGGCGGGGCGCGGTCGGCTCGGCCCCACAGGAGCGCGTAGTTATGGGCAGATGAGCGAGGAGACGGTCAATGAGCCGGTCGCCGGCGAGGGCGGCCAGGACAGCAAAGACGTCCCAGCGGGCGGTGGTGAGGCTGCTGTTCAGGGCGCGGGCGACGGTTTCGACGAAGGCGGGGCGGCGACCGGTTCGGGCAGGGGGATATGGGAAGCGATCACGGCCAGGGCCCGGTTGGGCAGTGCTGCGGCAAGGGCGCAGCGTTCGGCTTCCTCATCAGTGATGCAGCGACCCAAGTCGCGGATAGACGACAGCGACAGCGCCGCCCGGCCGGGGTACCAGGGCTGGCCACCGGCGTGGCGAGCGCCGCCCCGCAACTCAGGCCACTATGCAGGACCCATGTCCTTCCGGCATCCCGCCGAACGCGCCGACAGCGGCCGCGGCCACTTCGAGCGCGTGGCCGAACGCGCCTCGAACTTCACCAGCTCACCCGTGTTCTTCCTGCTGTGCCTGCTCCTGGTGGCCACCTTCGTCGCTGTCCACGCCGTCGGCCTCTCCCTCAGCGGGCAACTGCTGATCGGCGACCTGATCACCGCCGTGACACTGCTGCTGCTCGCACTGCTGAAGAACGCCGAACGACGCGCCGAACACGCCATCCAGCGCAAGCTCGACGCCATCGCCGCAGCCCTGCTGGAACAGCGCAGCGGACACACCGACAAGGCGCGCCGCAGCCGAGTCTGGCCCGGCTCAGCCCGCTGATCGACCGGTTCGCCTTCGCCGGCCTGCCGGTGGAGGTACGGATCTCCGGCGAGTTGAGGCCGCTGCCCGGCGGCATCGACGTGACGGCGTACCGGATCATCCAGGAGGCGCTGACCAACGCGCTCAAGCACGGCCTACGACCAGGGCACCGGCGTGGTCGGCATCGACACGGACAAGAGCCAACTGCCCGTCGGGCTCTCCTACAGGATGTCCGGCAGCAATCGGTTCACTTTCACGTGGACTCCGTGATCGGCTGACTCGCCGGTGCCCGTGCGGCGGGCTATCGGGAAGGGTTCACGGCTCGCACCGCCGGTCGGCGAAAACCCCTTAACCACCCGTCAGCGGGCGAGTACGTGGCCGTCGTGGGGGCGATGGTCGCGGGAGCGGCGCAGGTCGGTGGTGACGTAGGTGCGTTGCAGCCAGCGATCCGCTCCGTCGTAGCGGGGGTGGAAGGCGGTACGGCCGTGGACGGTGACGCGGTTGTCGATGATGACCAGGTCGCCGGGTGTCAGGCGCAGGGTGCGGGCACTCGCCTCGCAGGCGCGGCCGAATTCGGTCAGCGCCGCGGTGGCCCGAGGGGTGAGCGGGGTGGTGACGAGTTGGGCCATGCGTATGTCGGGATCCTCGGCTGCTCCCGACAGCACCGGTCGGGGCTTGGCATCGGGCTCGTTCGTGGCGGCGTCGGGGCCGAAGGAGGGTGGTGGTGTGGTGAGGAACTCCGGAGTGAACAGGGCCTGGCGGCTGGCCGGAGTGAGGAGCGGCAGTGCTTGGCGGATGCCGGCGGTGCGCATGCCGGCGATCCGGTCGTGGTCGGCGCGCAGGCACAGGAAGATCACATAGTCGGGTGGGTGGGGGTGGAAGCCGTTCTCGGTGTGGAAGGACAGCGGCACCGATCCGGCGTTGCCGTGGAAGGTCTCCTGCCCGGGCACGGGCACGACGTCCTGCACGAGGGCGCCGGATTTCTCGGCCAGGTAGGCGAGGGGCTCGCCGAGCCCGCAGGCCACCATGGTGAGCAGCGCGGCCGGGACGGTGGCGTGGCGCTGGACCGAGCCGAGTACGGCCGGTGTCGCGGGCAGGGCCGCCTGGTCGACGGGCAGGCCGCCGATCACCATGGTGCCGTGTGGGCCGGAGTGCCTTCGGAACCGGCGCACCGCGCGGCGCAGCGGTAGCGGGAGGTCCTCCCAGGCGTCGCGGGCCCGTGCCACCCATTCGGGGCTGTCGACCTGGTCGTGCCCGCTGGTGCACAGGGTGCGGGCGATCCGCTCGCACGCGCCGGCATCGGCCGGATCCAGTTCCCAGTCGGCGGCGGCGACAGTGCTTTGGGTGGTGTCGGGCGTCGTCTCGGGCATCGGGGTCTCCTGCCGGTGGTGTGGGCGGCGGACGTGCGGACTCACGAGTGGCGCAGGCCGGCCACGGCGTCGGCGATGTAGTGGTCCCCGAATCGGATCAGGGGGGCGTACTGGGCCGCGCGGCGGTGGCGCATGAGCCGTAGTTCGGCGACGGCGTTGTCGGGGCCTTCGGGTCGCTGAGCGATGGAACGGCGCAGCTGCACCATGGAGTACGCGAGGGTGACGTGCCGTTCGGCGTCCACGATGTCGGCTTCCAGCAGAGCGCCCCGTGCCTCGGCCAGCTCGGGGGCGCGGGCCGCCAGGTGCTCGTAGGAGTCGGGCACCACCGAGAGCAGGTCCTTCATCGCTGCCCGGAACAGCTTGTATCCGCGATGCTGGCGCCCGCTCAACGGGACGTCCGTCGACGGGGGCGCCATGGTGTGGCGGATCGCCGCCATGTAGTAGTCGGCCGGGATCGTACTGGCGTGGTCCATGGCCGCCGGGAAGCCGCGCACGTACACCGTCGCATCGGCGAGCCGCAGCAGCGCGGCATCGCCGTCGCCGTCCCGCAGATGGCGGGTGGCATCGGCCACGGCGACCGCAGCGCAGACGTTGAACAGGACATGGACCTGGTGCCCGATGAGCCACCGAGCACTCCACGCGCTCTCCAACGACGCCCCAGCACCAGGCTCGGGGACGGCCACCGGCGGGACGGGGTCGGGGTCAGCGCCCGGCGCTGCGCCGGTAAGGTCGAGCACCGACTGCCGCATCCCGGCCACCTCCAGCGCCAGGTCGGCACCCGACAGCGGAGCATCACACAAATCCTCCAGACCGCGGTGGATGACCAGGACACCGTGCAGGGCAGCCTGCTGATCCGACAACTCCACCTCACGGACCCGGAAGTACGACTGACTGGTCGACTCCGCCGGAACATCCTCACCGGCCGCCGCCGGAGCCAGAGCCGATAGCGCCGCCACCAACTCCCCGGCCACCGCAGCGGCCTGCCGCAGCACAGCGGTCCGCTCGACAGGTCTGGCATGGGTCGCCACCGCGGCCAACACGCGCGCGGTCCGCTTCGCCTCAGCATCGACGCTCGGACCCAGCACCGGGACGGGCCGCCCGCCTCGGGGCTCACGGAAGACAGCGACAGCAGGATGACCGGCAACCGGCGATAAGCCCATGGTTGAAGTACTTCGCCAGGAACACGCCGCACGAAACCCTGATCTGCAAGACGATTCCCGCGCGGTGGGCCGTAGTTGACTGGCTGTCAGCGGCGACGAGCCCGGCATGCCTCGCGGGCTCTGGTCGGCCCAGGCCGTCAGCGCCGCCGGAGCACCAACAACGGCTGCTGCTGCCGATAACCTCATCCGCGCTGGCGGGAGCCCATATGCACCAGCTGACTGGATGTTGACGGTGCCACCCGAAGCGGTGCTCTGGCAGGACTGCTATCGCTCCGGCATGGATGATCGGCCGACCATCCACTCGCCCACGAGGTAGTTCGTGCTTCTGGCGCGAGGTCGTTTCTCGTCGCTGGGAGCCGGCCTCACTGTTCCCGAGGTGCGGTCAGGGGGTGCGGAATGCCAGGACGACGTTGTGGCCAACCGAAGCCGACGGAGGTGCTCAGTGCCGCGTTGATGCGTTCGTTCGCGGCGGCTTTGGTGACCAGATTCAGGTCGAATGCGGGGTCGGGGCTCTCGAGGTTGGCGGTGGGCGGGATCAGGGAGTGCTGGAGGCTGAGGACCGTCAGGGCGGCTTCGACCGCGCCGGCGGCCCCGAGGGAGTGACTCAGAGCTCCCTTGGTGGAGGTGACGAAGGGGCCACCGGGCAGCACCGTGCTGATCGCGTCCGCTTCAATGGCGTCGCCCCGCAGGGTCGAGGTGCCGTGGGCGTTGACATGGTCCACGTCCTGGTGGGTGAGCGCGGCGTCGGCCAGGGCGGCACGGATGGCCTCCTTGACCCCGCGGCCTTCGGGATGAGGAGCGGTGGGGTGGTGGGCGTCGGTGGCGGATCCGCACCCGGCGAACAGGGCTCGGGGCTGGCGGCCGCAGGCGGCGGCATCCCGGGCCCGTTCCAGGACGAGGACCGCGGCGGCTTCGCCCAGCACGAAACCGTCCCGAGTCCGGTCGAAGGGCCGGGAGGCGGTCGAGGGGTCGTCGCAACGGGTCGACAGTGCACCGAGCTGCGCGAAGCCCGTCGCGATCAGGGGCGTGTTGCACGCTTCGGTGCCGCCGGCGAGGACGATGTCGCACTGGCCACTGGTGAGCAGGTCTCGAGCCACGGCCACGGCCGTCGAGCCCGAGGCGCAGGCGGTCGCCGTCACCAGGCTCGGGCCGAGAGCGCCGCAGGCGAGGGCGATCTCGCTTGCCGGTGTGCTTGGCCCGATCATGGCGATCAGGAGCGGTGAGACGCGTTTGGGTCCTCGATCAAGCAGTCGCCGGTGCTGGGTCTCCCAGGTCTGGGAGGCGCCGATGCCGCAGCCGATGACGACCCCGACGCGAGCGCCGTCCCAGGCTCTGTGGATCGAGATCGGCGTCGTGCAGCGCCTCCCTGGCGGCCATGAGGACGAGTTGGGTGGAGCGGTCCAGCCGGTACACGGTGCGGCGCCCGAGCACCGGCTGAGCGTCGAAGTCCGGCACGGAGCAGCAGAAGTCAACAGGAAGCGGTGGCGAGGCGGCGCGCCGGGGCGGTGAGGGCCGTGCGGACGGCGGGCCAGTCGATGCCCTCCGGGTGGACGTGGGGCAGGACGGCGCGCGGGTGACGGCGATGTTGGCCCGAGTCATCGTGATGTCGTCGATCTTGAAAACTGGGACAGGGCCATCGCGCACCTCTCACTCAACGAGCATGCCCACTCGGAGAGTTGCGCGATGGCTGCTTCATGACCAGGGGTTACACCAAGATCTCTGCTCCACCACTCAGTGGGACGCCATCGACGAACGGGCCGATCCTCCGGTCCCAAGCGGCAGGTCCCGTCTGCCGTGGCGGCGAGGTCGGCCACCGAAAGGTCGGTCTCGTAGGCCCGGGTCTGCTGCCCGGCAGGGGTCACGACCAGGTGCGTCTCGAGCCCGGCCTTTCGGGCGTGTTCCAGGATCCGCAGCCCGTACGAAATGCCGGTCGCGCCGCTGATGCCGACGACCAGTCGACGTCTGTTCATCCCTCCTCCCTCGGTTCGGAGACGACGTTAGGCAGGTGCCACAACGTCGCTGTATCGCCGCGATATCGCCGGTCCCGTCTGCGCTCCGCAGCGGCCCCCACCAAGCGCCGGCGGGTGGCCTGCTTCCTGGACGGCGGAGGCGGCACCGTGGACGACGCCGCGGCCGTCCCCGCCCTGCACTCGGACGCGATGCGATCGTGCGGCGGTCGCCCGGCGGCCTGGAGGGCACCTGGGGCTACGCTCCGGACAAACGCCTCGAGGGCGGTGGGTCGTTGGAGTCGCACCCGGAAATCCACCCAGGCCGCCACTCGAACGGGCTCCGCTGGCTACGTAGTGGACGTCGTCCTGCGTGGCGGGGTGCGGAGTCCCGGGCGATCAGGGGAGCTACGCAGCGCAGAACTCGTTGCCTTCCGGGTCCCGCATGATCCACCAGTGTCCGGCAGGCCCCTTGTCCACTTCGCGGACGCGGGTCGCACCCAGCTCCTCCAGCCGTGTCACAAGCTCGTCGAGGCCACCCGGCTCGCCGTGGACGTCGAGGTGTAGACGGTTCTTGCCGGCCTTGCCCTCGGGCACGTCCTGGAAGAGCAGTCGCCGCCCGCGGCCGATGCCGCTGGTCTCGTCGTACGGATCCTCGGGGTGGCGGATCGCAGCGTAACCGCGGAAGGTCCTGCGGCCACGGTGCTCGGCGACCGCCTCCTCGCCGATGTGGCCGGCGGCCAGCAACTGCTCGACGAGCGCGCTGGGATCTTCCACCTCATAGCCCAGCGCTGCGGCCCAGAACTCCGCGAGTGCGGGTGCGTTCGTACTGTCGATGACCAGTTTCCAACTCAGCGTCATGCGCGCGAGATTACGTCCGAGCACTGACATACGGCGTCGGGCACCCTCGCCTTGAGCTCGGCGCATCTGTTCAGCGAGGTCGTCGGCGTGGATCCGGACGACCGACTGATCGCCGAGGCCAGTCGCGAAAGCGCCGAGCGCGGAGTTCGGCGAGCACGTCCGTCAGCTCGGGGGCTTCTGGCAGCCTCCCGCGCTGGTAGTAGGCGGCCGTGCCCGAGAACAACACCCTGCTGCCGTCATTTCTCGCGAAGGTCCGCGAGCCCGGCACCCGTCAACTGCTGCCGGAACTCGCAGACAAACGCTTCTGCTGAACGTGAACGAGGCCACACGAATCGCCCCCGCCGTTGGGCTGTTGTTGTCAGTGGCCGTGGTGATCGCAGTGATCATAGTGGCCGTGGTGCCCGTGGTGGCCGTGATGCCCGTGATGCTTGATCCTAGTGGTGTCGGTGGCGGTGTGGGTGGTGGTGTCACCGCCTCCGGTGACGGTGGCGGTGCTGGTGACCTCTGCATGGGCGGTGCAGGAGACGCGGACCTTCAGGATGATGGGCGGGTAACTGTTCCCGGCAGGCAGGACGTCGCTGCGGGCACAGTTGAGGTCGGCCAGGGTGCAGTGCCACCCCCTACCGGTGATGCCGTCGGCCCAAAGACCTGCGGGGAGGGTGCCGTGGACGGTGACCTTGGCGTTATTGGTCGGGCCGGCCGTGGTGGCGTTGCCCACAGTGATGATGTAGACGCCGCCCTCGCCCTGGGCGAAGGTGCCCGCGTGGCTCTCGGTGATGGTCAGGGAGGGGCGGCTGGCCGGGATGACCGTGAAGCTGACACCGGTGCCGCCGGGGTCGGTGGTGGCAGGGTCGGCGGTGGCGGCGGTGGCGGCGGTGGCGGCGGTGTCGATAACGGGCACCGTGCTGTCGTCGTAGCCGGCGACGTAGGCGCGCTGGACCGTGGGGGCCCAGGCCGTGGGCGGGACGATCGCCAGGAGCGCCAACCCGACCATCATGACCACCCCCGTTTTGCGGGCCCGCCACACCGAAGGCCACGATCGAAACATGCCGCCCATGCCTCCCGTGCCGCGGCTTGCTCCAGCCCGCCCTCTCCCGTGTCTGAACACCTATGTCTCCGCTTCACGCAGGAGCGGCCTCCGCCAGGCCAGGGCGCCGACGACAAGCCGCTGACCACTCATTGCGATCTGAATGTCACTTTATGTTTCCGCGAGTGGACTCGCTGACGCGACACGACGGTGACCGCCGCGAGCGCGCGAGAACCGACAGGCGCATCGAGTGGGTGGGTGGCGCGCCGAGACCAGAGTGCCGGTGAGGATGCCGTCGACCTGGGCGCGGTGGCCTTCCGGCCGCAGCTTGACGGCGTGTCGCACACCCCAACGTCTGCGCGCCAGCGCGGTCTTCGCACCTCCCCTCTCGAAAGGCCGGTGAAATACCTCACCAAAAGGAGCGAATCGGATAACTTGCTGAGACAAATGGCTCCTTTCGGTGGATTTGAGGCAAAGTCCCCGAAATGACAGAAAGTAGGATAATTTGCGCACGATTAGATCTCTCGTGATCGGTACCGCCGCTCTCCTGGCGGCGGGGCTGACGACGGTGCCCGCCTCGGCAGCTTCATCGGGCCCCACAACGACGACGTTCCAGGTGCAGGGCGGCACCTTGGACATCACCACGCCCGCGTCGGCGGCCATCGGCCAGGGCCCTCCGGGCGGTACCATCAGCGGCCAGCTCGGCAACGTCCTCGTCGCCGACGGGCGGGCCCTGGCCGATGCGTCCTGGACCGCAAGCGTGATCTCCACCGACTTCACGTCAGGGGCCGGCGGCTCCGGCCTGACGATCCCAGCCACCGACGTGAGCTACTGGTCGGGACCCGTGACATCAAGCTCGGGCAACGGCGTCTTCACTCCCGGTCAGCCCGCCTCCGGCAACGCGGCGCCGCTGAACAACACGACGCCCCTGACCGCGCTCACCCACGCTGGTGGCACTGGTAACAACACTGCCACGTGGACCCCCTCGCTGAACGTTCATGTGCCGCAGGCCAACGAGTCCGGCACCTACACCGGAACGGTGACGCATTCTGTTGCGTAATCACCGCGGCCGACTGGTCGGATGGATGTCATTGGCGATGCTGTGTTGCGCTGGCCTGGGACCTGCTGCCCAGGCCGGCGCGGCCGCAGAGGAACCCGATCGGGACGTCATCGGGATCCAGTTGCTGGAGGCACCCGTCGATCGCCGCTCCGACCCGCGGGCGCTGAGATACATCGTGGATCACCTGCCGCCCGGCACCACCATTCAGCGGCAGGCCAGGATCGTGAACAAATCCCCGAAACCGCAGCACATCGAGGTCTACCCTGGCGCCGCAACAGTCACCGACGAACAGTTCCGCTTCGGAGCCGCGCACGCGTCCAACGAACTGACGTCCTGGGTCTCGCTCGACCGCCGGCAGTTGGACCTGCAGCCGCACAGCGACGCTCGCGTCGAGGTGAGCGTCCAGGTCCCATCCACCGCCGCGGCCGGCGAACGCTACGCGGTGATCTGGGCCTCGGCAAGCTCCAGCCCGAATCCGTCCGCCAACATCACCCAGATCAACAGGGTCGGCATCCGGATGTACCTCGACATCGGGCCCGGCGGCGAGCCATCGTCCGACTTCGCCATCGGCGAGCTGACCCCCGCGCGCGCCCCGCACGGACAGCCCTCGCTGAGCATCCACGTGCGCAACACCGGCGGCCGCGCCTTGGACATGACCGGATCGGTCAGCCTCTCCGAAGGGCCGGCAGGCATGCGCGCGGGCCCGTTCGAGGTCGGCCACGGCACCACCCTCGCCCCCGGCGAGCCCGGAACGGTCACGGTGGCATTCCCCAACGACCTGCCCAACGGCCCGTGGAAAATCGACGTGAACCTCGCCAGCGGGCTCGTGAGTCACACCGGGACGGGACACATCACCTTTCCCGACGCCGGCACGGCAGGTCACTCCAGCTCACTGCTCTCACATCTACCCGCCGAATGGATCCTTGTGGGTGGACCAGCGGCAGCAGGGCTGGCCGTTCTCGGCGGACTCGCAGTCCCGATCCTCCGCTCGTGGCGCCGTCGCCGGGAAAGTCATGAATCAAGTGATCTCGAGTTGGGAGGCATCTGACGGAGATGGCGATTCGTTCAGTCGATCGAAGGCCATTGACGATGCGTCGGTCCAGCGTGCCGGACTCCAACGCGGGCGGCTTGACCCCACGTCGGGCAAGGCCCGTCGTTGCCGACGCCCTCGGCTGCCACGAGGTCATACCGCCGAGCTGGCCCGCTCGGGCCGACGGCACCTGGAGCCGGTGCGCGGCTGGAGGTCACCTACTACCACCCTCAGGCTGGACTCCGTGGGGAACTGGCACGGCAGCTGTAGAGCGCGATCTTGGGGTCCGTGTCGGGTGGTGGCTGCGCTGGTCTCATCGGCGATGGCGGGTGGCCGCGAGTGCTGCTGGCCGATCAGGGCGGGTCCGGCGCCGGTCGCGTAGGTGAGATGGACTGCGACCCGGCACGGGCCGGTCCCGCCGAGCGCGCCGGAATGCATCACGGTCTACAGCTGCCGGGTCGGTCCCCGCTCCCGCCAAGACTGGCGGGAGCCGCGTCCGCCTCGGCCTGGATCCGCCGCAGGAGCATCTCCCACGTCCCGTCCGC
>NZ_JBSFJU010000105.1:0-17743 GCF_053598215.1 Kitasatospora sp. NPDC001175
GACGGCCGTGAACAACGGGAAGATCCACCTCGGCGAACCCAAAACCGAAGCCAGCCGCGCCTGGATCAGCCTCTCCCCCAGAGCCATGGCCGCCCTCCACCGCCAAGCCGCCCTCCAGATGGCCGCCCGCCCCGACGGCCGCCTGAAAGGCCTCGTCTTCACCCGCCCCGACGGCGACCCACTACGCCCCCAGTGGGTCCTCGACCAACTCCGCAAACGCACCGCCGAACTCGACCTGCCCAAGATCGGCCTGCACGACCTGCGCCACACCGCCGCCAGCATCATGATCGCCGCCGGCATCCCCCTCGCCGTCGTCTCCAAGACCCTGCGCCACTCCCACCTTGCCATCACCGCCGACCTCTACGGCCACCTCCTCAAGAACTCCGCCGACGAAGCCGTCCTCGCCCTGGCCAAAGCCCTCGACCACGCAGACGCCCTCCACGCAGACAGCACCCCCACGGTCATCCCGAACGCATGCCTGGCCGCGTAGGTCTGGCCGTCGAGAGGGCCACCGGAGACCAGCGCCTACGCTGTGCTGGACCCGTTGCGGCCCTCGGTCGCCTGGAAAGGCGGCCGCCACACGGCGGCGACGTCGGCGCCGAGTTCGGCGAGGGTGTTGCGATCCTCGGCCGCCCTGAAAAGCGACCGCCACGACGCGGTGTGCGCGCCGCCGTGCCCGCGGTGGTGGTTGCGATCCTCGGCCGCCCCAGTGGGCGACCGCCACCCAGATCAGCACGGATCGGTTCCAGGTCGGGTCCAGGTTGCGATCCTCAGTCGTCCCGGAGGGTGACCGCCACTCGCCCGGCTGGTCGAGATGACCGAGCATGTCAAGGCATTGCGATCCTCGGCCGCCCTGGAAGGCGACCGCCACGCAGGCGGATCCCGCCGGTAACGACGCTCAGCGGGCAACGTGAGCGAGCCGGTTCGGCTTGCTACCTCAGGCCTTCGTATCCGGCTGCTGATCGGCCGCTTCCGAGCCGCCGGCACGAGTGCCCTCGGCCCCCTCTCCGTCGGTGGGTCTATGGCCGCCTTCGGGTTGTCTGTCCAGGCCGTCGTCCGCGGGCCATACGGGCCATCACGTGCCGCCGTTCGGTGGATGCGGCGGTCGGGTCCGATACGGCGGTCGTCCGGCTGGGACACCTTCCTTGCAGGGGTACTGGGGGATACGCCCCTGCCCGAAGAGGAACCCGGTGTCGTACGGGTTCCAGTCGCGTACCCGTCGTTCACTTGTGCGGTTACAGGAAGGGATGGTCGACGTGTCTGATCCCGTCGTCCTCATCACGGGCGCACTCACCGGTATCGGCCGCGCCACCGCCTTGGCTTACGCCCGTCAGGGCGCGAACCTCGTGGTCTCCGGCCGCCACGAGGACGTGGGTGAGCAGTTCGCCAGGGAACTGTCCGACCTCGGCGCCCCGGTCGAGTTCATGCGTGCCGACGTCCGTTTCGACGCCGATGTGAAGGACCTCGTCGACCGCGCCGTCGCGCGGTTCGGGCGGATCGACGTCGCCTTCAACAACGCCGGCACCGAGGGAACACCCAGCCCCGTCACCGAAGTGACCGACGAGCGTTACCAGGCCACCTTCGACACCAACGTCAAGGGAACGCTGCTGTGCCTGAAGCACGAGTTCCGGGTCATGAGGGAACAGGGCGGCGGCAGCATCGTCAACGTCAGCTCCACCTTCGGCCTGATGGGCTACCCCGGGGCGACGTTGTACGTCGGGAGCAAGCACGCCGTCGTCGGCATCACCAAGGCGGCCGCACTCGAAGGCGCCGCTCACGGCATCCGGGTCAACGCGGTCGCGCCAGGCTACACCCGGACCCCCATGTACGAGCGGTTCACCGGCGACGACACGGCGCGTGAAGCGGTCGATTCGGTGCTGCCCATGCACCGGCCGGGCACCCCGGAGGAGATCGCCCAGGCCGTCCAATTCCTGGGGTCGGACAAGACGAGCTACGTCACCGGGCACATCCTCCTGGTCGACGGCGGCCTGATGGCGGGCGGTCCCCTGTTCCCGAGCTCGTGAACCGCGAGACCGGCCACGGCGTGCCTGCGGCCATCAGGGGCACGGACGGCCGCTCCTAGCTCCTCCTACAGCCAAGGCATGACGTCGGGCGAATCCGCTGTGAACGGAGACTTTGGGATCAATGCTCCTCAGCTATCTGAAGCCACCTGCGGCGCGGGCGAGCGATCCTCACGTCGTCCCCGCCGGACCGCCTCGCCCGGCCCGAGATGGACGGGATGCGACGAATGAGCGCACGACCGATCGGTGACCACGCCCTACTCTCCGACTGCCGTTCGGCCGCCCTGGTCACCTCCGACGGCTCAGTGGACTGGCTGTGCCTTCCCCGGTTCGACAGCCCGGCGATCTTCGCCCGCCTCCTCGACGAGAGCGCCGGCCACTGGTCCATCCGCCCCACCGAACCTGCCGACACCAGCCGCCGCCACCTCGAAGACACCCTCGTCCTGGAAACGACCTTCCGCACGGCCGACGGCACGGCGGTGCTTCGCGACGCCCTCGCCCTGGGACGGCGCGAACGCGGCCACGCACTCGGCAGCGCCTCCCCGGGAGTGCTCCTGCGACAGATCACCTGCACCGAAGGACAGGTGACCATCGAGATCGCCTACGCGCCGCGCCCGGAGTTCGGACTCGTCCACCCGCTCCTGACACCCCTGCGGGGCGGACTCGCCGCGCACGGGGGCGCCCACATCCTGCTCCTGTCGAGCCCCGTGGACTTGCGGGTGAGCGGCTCCACGGCGCACGGCCGGATCCCGCTGCGGGCAGGGCAGCGCCTGGGATTCGCCCTGCACGTCGAGCCGGCCTGGGAGCGCGAGCCGATGCGCTGGCGTGCCGGGCGCATCCGACGCCGCCTCGGCGACACCATCAACGGCTGGCGCTCGTGGTCGCGGCTCCACCGCGCGTATGCCGGCCCCTGGCAGGACGAGGTGGGCCACAGCGGACGGGTGCTACGCGCCCTGACCTTCGCGCCGACCGGCGCCATCGTCGCGGCGGCCACCACCTCCCTGCCCGAGCGAGTGGGCGGAACCCGCAACTGGGACTACCGGTACACCTGGGTCCGCGACGCGAGCTTCACCCTTCAGGCACTGGCCACGGCCGCCTGCCACAAGGAGAAGGAGAAGTTCTTCGACTTCCTCGCCCAGGCCGCGGTGAACCAGCTCGACCGCGGCGTCGACCTGCAGATCATGTACGGCATCGGAGGGGAACGCGATCTCAGCGAGCGGCTCCTGCCCCACCTGACCGGCTGGCGGAACAGCAGCCCCGTTCGGAGCGGCAACGACGCGTGGCGCCAACGTCAACTCGACGTCTACGGCGAACTCCTCGACGCCGCCCACGAGACCCTCCCGCCCGGCGAACATCTGGACCCAGTCACCCGCACCCTCCTGGTCCAGGCGGCACAGACAGCCGCCCAGCGGTGGTCCCAACCGGATCAGGGCATCTGGGAGCGACGCGGGCCCAGCAGACACTTCCTGCACTCGAAACTGATGTGCTGGGTCGCCCTGGACCGTGCCATCGCCATGGCACCCACCCTCCAGGCCGAAGCCCGCGTACCCCCCTGGCGGCACGAGCGCGACCGGATCCGCGAAGCCATCGAAGAGCGCGGCTGGAGTCCCCGCCTGGGCGCCTTCACCCAGGCATTCGGCAGTGAGGAACTCGACGCCTCGACGCTGATGCTGCCCATCGTCGGCTTCCTGCCGCCCGACGACCCCCGCGTCCGGTCCACCGTGCTGGCCATCGCCACCCACCTGACCGACCGCGACGGCCTGGTCCGCCGCTACCTCAGCGACGAGCTGCCGGAAGACGAAGGCGCCTTCCTGCTGTGCACCTTCTGGCTTGCCCATGCCCTCGCCCTCACCGGCGACACCACCCGCGCACGGCACGTCTTCCAGACCGCCCTCGCGCATGCCAACGACGTCGGGCTGCTGGCCGAGGAGACCGACTCCACCACAGGGGAGGCCCTCGGCAACTTCCCACAAGCCTTCAGCCACATCGGCCTGATCAACGCCGCCCGCGCCATCCGCGATGCCGAGGGGCAACCCACACACATGCAGCCTCGATCGACCGGTTGACGGCCCCTGTCCCGGCCGCCGTCGGTTGCCCTGACCGGGCGGGACGGCCCCGTGGCACCGCCCGTCGTATCCTGTGCCGCGCCGTCAGCCGGCCTCAGCATGGATGACCCGAGGATGGGCCCTGGCGGCCGAGGGCGAGGAAGCATCGGCGGCCGCTCCGCCACTGGTCGGTGACGCCGAGGGCCAAGTCCCGGGCGATCCTGCGGAGCGCCGGCGCCCCCAGCCGCGCCCAGGGAAACAACGGCCCCCTGTGGCCGTGGACGTTTTCGAACCAGGCGGTGCAGAGCTCCTCGACGTCATACGGACCGACCTCGACGAGGAGAACACCCGTCGGGCTGACGAGCTGGACACATCGGCGCAGCAGGGCATGCGGGTCGCCGCCGATACCGATGTTGCCGTCGATGAGCAGGACGGTCTGCCAGCCGCCCTCGGCCGGTAGCCGGTCGAACACCGATCGGCACAGTGCTCTCCCGCCGAGAGCGACGGTATGGGCCACCGCGCGGGGAGCCACATCGACGCCGAGTGCGGGGAATCCGCGGCCCAGGAGTGCTCTGCAGAGCCGGCCCGGTCCGCAGCCGACGTCGAGAACGGGGCCGACGCAGCGGTTGAGCACGGATTCGTCGGCCACGGTGGGTTGCGCGTACCAGCGATGCACCGGCATCCGGATCCGGCGCCCGTCCGTCAGCCGTAGGTACACCGGTCCGTGGCCGCTGCGCAGGACGTGCGCGTAGGGGTCTGCGCCGGCGTGGGACGGCGCTTCCTCGTCGGTCGTCACGGTGCGTCGTGACCTGGTGCGGGACGTTCCTCGTCTACTCGGGCGGCCCGCCGGACGCGGCGGAGCTTGAGGGCGAAGGCGATCGCTGCCGCGCCGAACAGCACGGCGGTGATCGCCAGCCATCGGCCGAGGTAGACGTCTTCCGGCAGCCGCGTGTCGCCCTGGTAGGGGATCGACAGATTGAGGATCAGGGGAAACCACACGAGCAGCAGAACACCGGACAGGAAGGCGGGCACGCGCAGATAGTTGATCCACGGCACCGCGGGAGTGCGTTCCGGGCGGTGGCGCAGCACGGACTGGGCCGAGAGGTCCGCGAGCGAGTACAGGGGCAGCAGGATCAGGTCGTGGAGGACCACCGCGCCGACGAACCAGATCGCGACGTCGAGCGGCCGGATGGCGACCAGGCGCACCAGGGCGTAGCCGGTGAGGGCGAAGGAGCAGATCAGGACGAGGAGGTGGAGGGGCCCGGAGCCGTACCAGCGGACGAAGCGTGCCATGGTCAGGTCCTGAAGGTGAGTCGGTGCACCCACTTGGTGTTGTTCACGCCGGGGTTGGCCGGGACGATGATGCGGGCCGGGTAGCCGTGGTCGAGTGAGAGGTCCGCGCCGTTGACGCGCAGGGCGAGCAGTGATCGGGGGTCGTGGATCTGGTTGCCCCGCAGTACCACCGAGCTGTAGGGGCCGGGTGGTTGGACGGACTCCACCAGGACGCTCGCGGCGTCCGACATGCCCGCCAGGGCGGCCAGGTCGGCCAGCCGCAGGCCGCTCCAGTGCTGGTCGGGAGTGGACCATCCCTCCACGCAGGCGATCGGCAGCGAGGCCGTCCGCTGCCGCATCGCGAGCAGTTGCTCACGGGTGAAGACCAGAGCCAGGCCAGGGCCGTGGACCTCCAGCCGCCAGTCCGGGCCGACATGCGCCGGATCGATGCCGACGGACGCCGCCGTCTTGTTGATCTGGAAGCCGTTCGGGCCGCTGCCCGGGTCGCGGTTGTGCGGCGCGAGCAGGGCCGTGCCGCGCAGCCAACCGCCGATGCTCTGTCCGGCGGTCACCACGAGAAGCAGCAGGGAGCCCGCCCCCACCATGCCCACCGCTCCGCGGCGGGTCATCGTCGGCGGCGCGGGGGCGGTCGGCACCAGGCCGTCGGGGTCGGGTGGCTCGGGCCGGGTGTGGGCGAGGTCGGTGCGCAGTTCGGCGACCGGGCCGCGGGAGCGCAGGGCGCGGGTCATCCGGCCGAGCTTGAGGCACACGTGGACGACGAAGGCCGCGATGAACACCCAGGCGCCGTAGAAGTGGAGGGTGTAGAAGGAGCCGGGGAAGACGTAGTAGAGCTGGATGTTGAGGATGCCGGTGACGAATTCGAAGACGACCCCGCCGACCAGCGCCAGCAGCGACAGCCGTTCCAGCGCGTGGGCGGCGCTGCGGGCCGGCGGCCATTCGAACAGCTTCGGGATCACCGACCACAGTTTGGCCAGCAGCACGGGGACGAGGACCACGCCGAGCGTCACGTGCACCCCCTGGGTCAACCGGTACAGCCAGGAGGGATGTGTGGGCCAGTCGAAGAGGTAGAAGCCCAGCAGGCCCTTGTCCGGGGTCTGGTCGTTGAGTACGCCGAGGCCGGGGTTGTAGGCGGCGTAGGACAGGGCGCCGGTCACGAAGAGCAGCGGGATGCCGATCAGTAGCACCAGACCGAACACGGAGGTCAGCCAGGGCCCGCGGATCGGACTGCGCCAGAAGCCGGGCCGGAACGGCCCCGGGGGCGGAGGAATCTGCTCGACCCGCCGCGCGAGGGCCCGGGTACGGGCGGCCGCCCCGGCGGCCCGCGCCGCCACGGCGGCGCGAACGCGTTCGAGGCGCCGCGGCGCGTGCTTCTCGTCCGATCTCGGGCGTTGCGGGCCGCCGGAGCCCGGGGCCGGTGGCCGTCCGCCACTGTCCATCGGTTGCCTCCGCCGTCCCCGGGCCGGCTCTCAGACGGCGGATCGAACCCCGTCGTGCCGCCAGTGCCTGCCAAGTCGTCAGCTACAAACTGGCACAGACCGGGTCGGCCTTCCGCCGCTGGCGTACATGCGGGTGTCCGTCACCAGCCGGACGGCCGAACCGGCGCTCCGCACGACTCGACGGATCCCCGCACGGTGGCCTCATGCTGGTGGGGTGCGACGCCTCAGCGCACGGCGCCCGCACCGCGCTGACCAGGAAAGTGTTCTGGTTCGCCGTGATCGGCGTCGCCTCCACAGTGGCCCAGTCCCTGCCGTACTGGGTTCTGCGCCACTGGCCACCGCCCATCCTGGCCAACCTCGCCTCCCTTCTCGTCGTCACCGTCCTCAACACGGAAGCCAACTGCCGGCTGCCCTTTCACGGATCCGCGGTCCGGGCCCTCCAAGCGCATCTGGCCGCAAGTGGCCTGTTCGTCCTGGCGTACGTGGTCACCTCAGGCGCCGGTCTGCACTTCCGGCACTACCGGCCCACCGCCTCACCAGCGGCGGAGACCCTGGTCCTCGCACCGAGCTTCGCCCTGGTGACCGTGGTGCGCTTCACCGTCCTGCGGATGATCGTCTTCAAAGGCCGCCACCGATGGCCCACAGAGTGTGATCTTCAAGGCTGCGTGTCGTCTTGAGCGTGTCGTCTCCGGCCAGCACCTCCGTGCTTCGCGCCCCGCCTCGCACGCTTTGCCGGCGCGCTCGGCCAGTCGGCGAATTTTGGACCCGGGGATCACCCAGTCCGAGAGCGGGGAAGCTCATGGGGCAGCGTGCGCAGCGTGCTCCCGGTGCGACCGTCTGACTGCACGACTACAACGTCTGGCTGGTCCCTTGCCTCCTGCGCGCGGCCCGGCCCGACCTGCACATCGGGCTGTTCCACCACCCCCTTCCGTCCTCCGGGCATCTTCGCCACCCCGCCGGTCGCCGCTACCGTTGCTCCGTCCTCTTCCCAGGACGGCTTCACCGCTCTCGGCGGACGGCGAGCAGGGCCGCATCGTCGGTCAGGCCACAACCGACGTAGGCCCGCACGTCTACGAGGAGATCGTCCAGCAGGGAGTCCGGTTCCCCGTGTGGCATCGCCGCCAGGCGTTGGGCGAGCGGATAGAACTGGTCGGCCGTGTCCCGGGCCTCGGCCACGCCATCCGTGTAGAGCAAAAGGAGGTCGCCGCGTTCGAAGATGAGCGACCGGGCGTGATAGGTCCCGCCGACCAGGTCGAGCAGGGCAAGCGGCGGTGCGTCGACGGGCGGCTCCACCTCGCTGACCTCACCGGCGTGGCACAGCAACGGCGGCGGGTGCCCGCAGTTGACCACGACCGCCGGTCCCGGCGCATCGGGGACGCCGACCAGCACCGCCGTGACGAACTCCTCGCTCGCCGGCCGACGGGCGAGCGCCGAGTCCAGCCGCCTGGCGACCTCCGCCAGATCCGGCTCGGCCCGGGCAGCCTCACGGAACACCCCGAGCACGTCGGCAGCGGTCTCCACCGCGCCCAGACCCTTGCCGCACACGTCACCCAGCAACAGCCGCACCCCGTACGGAGTACGCATCACCTCGTACAGATCCCCACCGATCCGCGCCTCGGCCTCCGCCGCCACATAACGCACCGCGACCACCAGCGGCCCCACCCGCCGGGGCACCAGGCGCAGCAACGCCCGCTGCGCCGCCTCAGCGACCGTGCGCACCCTGGCCAGCTCCCGCTCCTGGGTCGCCACCACGATGACATTGGCGCAGCTGAAGAAGGTGATCGCGATCACCGTGGCCGCAGCGGTCACGTGGACGACCAGAGGAACTTCGCTGTCGTAAAGTGCCAGACCGGCAACGATGACACTGGCGACCGTCCCGGCCGCCAGTGGGATCGTGGCCCGGCGAGTACCCGCGCCCGCCACCACCGGCACAGCGGCCAGGACCGGGGAGAAGGTGACATCGGGCCCCGTCGCGACATCGGCCAGCACGGCCATCGTGACCAACGCGTAGCCGACGAAAGTGAGCCTGCGTGACCAGCTGGGCAGGAGCGGTGGCGAACGCCATGCTCCCCCGTTGAAGACAGCAGACACCGAACTGCCCTCCCTAGTCGAACTCTCCCTCTCTCCAGGGTCAATCGCTGTCGGCTCCCCCGCGACAGCGTTTCCGAGGGGGCCGGCACGCGCCTGACATCGGTGACGCCACCGAGGTGCTGTCAGCCCCTGCACCACGGCCCGGCGGCCCAGCAGCTGAATGCGTGGTCGAGGAACGCGGCGGTGCCTCCGCGACTGCGGACCGTCACTGACAGTCGCGCGTACAACCAGCCCATCAGAGCCGCCGACGACAACGGAGAAGTAGGCGCCGGCGCCTGCGACCTGCACGGTAGACCCGAGCAGCGAGAAGATGCCGCCATCGACCATCCCCCGATGAGACCCCCACGTTCGTCCTCGGCCTCATCGAGGACGGCGCCACACCGCACAACGCCATCTCGGCGCAGTACCGCGTCACCGGTTCTGCGGGCGCCATTCGAAGAGCAGGATGGCCGCGTCGTCCCGCACGTGATTGCGCTGGTGATCGAGGATGGCGTGGATGAGCAGCCGCAGCACCTCGGCCGGGCGCTCGTCGGCGGCGGAGGAGCGGATGATGAAGTCGGTGAACTGGTCGAGGCCGAACTCCGCACCGTCCGTGTCACGGGCCTCCACGACGCCGTCGGTGTAGAGCAGGACGCGGTCGCCCGGTTCCAGTGTCGTCTCGTGGACCTGCCGGGCTTCCGGAGCGAGGTGGCCGACCAGACCGAGCGGGGGCTGCGGGGGGCTGTCCAGCGCTCCGTGGAGCACCCGCTCGGCACGGATCAGCAGCGGCGGTGGGTGACCGCAGTTGACCCAGTGCAGCACCCCGGTCCTCGCGTCGAGCCGGCACAGCACCCCGGTGGAGAAATGGTCGGGCAGCCGCCGGGCGAGCGCCTGGTCGACGGAGCCGACGACGTCGGCCAGGTCGCCACCGCCGCGGCGAGCGTTCCGTGCCGCCGCCATGGCGAGCAACGTGGTCAGGCCGGAGGTCAGATCGTGACCCACGGAGTCGAGGATCATCGTGTGCAGCACGTCCTTGACCACCGAGTGGTCAAAGGCGTCGCCGGCGACGTCGTACGCCGGTTCCAGGACCGCGGTCGAGACGCACCTCCTGCTGCCGACCGTGCCAGGCGGCAGGAAGGCCCGCAGCATCTCGGCGGGCAACCCCATGACCGCCGTGCGGGTGCGAGCGACGAGCCAGTCGCTGTAGGTGCGCTTCGAGGTGATCAGCATGGCGAACAGATGGGCCAGCATCCGGCTGCGGCGCATCCGCACCCCGTCGAGCGCGGCGGTCCCCACCGCCAGCACGCCCAGCCGCTCCCCAGCGTCGACCAGCGGCATCCACACGATCACGCCGTCGCCGGCGTCGACCACCCGCGAGGAGACCGTGCGGTACGCCCAGCCGGCCGGCGAGCGGTCCACCGGCAGCGGCTCCAACGCCTCGCCGAGTGGAATGAGCAGCCGTTGCTGCAAGTCGGCGAGGTAGATCAGCGCGCTGTCCAGGCCGAGAGCCGCGGCGCACCGGTTCGCCAGGGCGGGCAGTTCGAACGGCAGCGCCATCTGCGCCTCGATGATCAGCTCTTCCAGCCGAATCTCATCGACGACGGCATCGGGACCGGCGGACGCGAGCGGTGGGTCCGACACGGGGGTCACCCCTTCCACGCCCAGTCTCACACCGATTCCGACCGCTCTCACGTCAGACATGATCGCGCCGGGTACGGCCGCCGTTCGATCACCGGTTGCCGAGGGCGGCTTCCTCGCGGTCGAGGTCGTGTTGGAGGCTGCGGCGGGTGGTGTCGCTGATGAGGTGCTCGTCGTACAGGCGGTGCAGTTCGGCGTTCTGGACGGCGATGACCTCGTGCCGCAGCTGCCGGTAGGCGGCGTCGGCCGTGGTGCCGTCCGGGTCCTCGGTGCGGTCGAGCCGGGCAGTCAGAGCGCGTCGCACCCGGTCGATGGCCGTCTCCGGCATGGCTTCCAGGCTGGCGAGGTGCTCCACGTGGTCGAGCGCGGCCCGGTTGAGGGCGTCGCGGGCTCCGCCCTCCTCCCGGACGGTGTGCTCGGGCTCCAGGGCCAGCCCGGAGCGGTTGACCACTGCGGCCAGGGTCAGCCCCTGCACGACCAGGGTGAACACCACGACCGCCGTGGTCAGCACCAGGATCAGCGGGCGCCCGGCCAGCGCGGTGCCGCCACTAGCGGCGAGGGGGATGGACAGCGCGGCGGCCAGCGGCATCACCCCGCGGGTGCCGGCCCAGGTGACCACTCCGGCCACCCGCCACGACAAGCGGCCGCGGCTGGGCTTGACCGCCCGGGTCAACGGCAGCGTCCAGATCACCCGGACGGCGATCAGCACCAGGGCCAGCGCGAGGGCCTGCAGCGGCCACCAGCCGCTGCCCTTCGGCAGGCCCCGCACCAGCGTGGGCAGCTCCAGGCCGACGATGCTGAAGACGACGCTCTCCAGCCCGAACACCACCACCGCGTACACGGCCTGCACCTGCAGGCGGATGTGGGCGTCGCTCAGGCGGTGGCCGGAGCGGCCCAGCAGCACGCCGGCGACGACGACCGAGGTGATGCCGGAGGTGTGCGCGGACTCGGCCAGCACGTACGCGGCGTACGGGGTGACTAGGGCGATCACGGTCTCCAGCACCGGATCGGTGGTCCGCCGCCGGATCAGCCACACCAGGCCGGCAACTGCCGCACCGATCAGGCTCCCGCCACCGCCGAGCAGCAGGAACTCCCCGCCCGCCGACCACAGGCGGACCGAGCCCCCGGCCGCCACCGCGATGCCGACGGCGACCTTGAACAGCACCAGCGAGGTGGCGTCGTTGAACAGGCTCTCCGCCTGCACCAGTACCTGCACCCGGCCCGGCAGCGCGAGCCTGCGGCCGAGCGCCGTGACGGCCACGGGGTCGGTGCTGGCCAGCACCGCGCCGAGCACGAACGCCATCGCGGGCGGCAGGCCGGTCACCGCGACCGCCGCGAACCCGACCGCCGCCGAGGCGAAGACCAGACCGAAGGAGAGGATGACGACTGGACGCCACACCGCCTTCAGGTCGCGCAGCGACAGCTCCTCGGCAGAGGCGTACAGCAGCGGCGGCAGCACCACCAGGGCGATGACCTGCGGCGGAACGTGCAGCGCGGGCACCCCGGGTATCAGCGCCACCCCGAGCCCGGCCAGCACCAGCAGCGAGGGGGCGGGCACCCGCCAGCGCCGGGCGAAGGTGGCCACGGCGGTAGCCAGAACGACCAGGAAGAGAACGATCCCTACGGCACGCACCTGCGGAAGACCCCATCACGAAGAGCGGGGTCACCGCACGCCCGATCGCTGCAGTCGCCCCCCGAGCCGACCAGGCTTCCCGGCACACCGACGGTAATTTTATCGGAACATTAGCGGCACACGGCAGGGCGAATGCGTGGCGCACGCGCGTCTCCTGTTCAACTGATCGTGCCGGCTCGTCCCGGGCGGTCGAATTCTTCACGGATCCGCTGGACCTCGGGCCTGATCGCGCATTCCCGGGCGTGGTCGTTGATCAACCCCATGGCCTGCATGAACGCGAACACCGTGGTCGGCCCGACGAACTTCCAGCCCTGCTTGCGCAGGTCCTTCGACAGCGCGACCGAGGCCGGGGAGGTCGACACGGTCTGCGGCTCGGCCAGGTCGCGTGCGTCGGGTTCGTAGCGCCAGACGAACGCCGCCAGCGATCCCTCCCGCCCGATGAGTTCCTCGGCCCGGCGGGCATTGTTGATCACCGCCTCGATCTTGCCGCGATGCCGGACGATGCCCGCATCGCCCAGGAGGCGCCCGACGTCGTGCTGGTCGAATCGGGCGACGGCGGGGATGTCGAAGGCTGCGAAGGCGGCGCGGAAGTTCTCTCGCTTGGCCAGGATCGTGCGCCAGCTGAGCCCGGACTGGAAGCCCTCCAGACTCAGCTTCTCGAACAGGCGCCGGTCGTCACCGACGGGAAAGCCCCACTCGGTGTCGTGGTAGGCGAGGAACTCTGGGGCAGCTCCGCTCCACGAGCAGCGTGGCGCGCCGTCGGGGCCGAGGAACAGCGGCGTCACAGCAGGAAGCCCAGCCGCTCGTCCGCCATGCCCGGCGCGATCTCGATGATCTCCGCTGTGACGACGTCCTGGGCGACGAACGGGTCCTCGTCAACCCTCTTCTGCAGTTCCTCGCGCGAGGTGTTGTGGGCGAGGACTGCACCGCCGAGTCCCGGCTGGATGCTGCCGACGAGCAGGAAGACCCCGTCGTCCAGGCCGCGCTTGATCCACTCCTGGTGGCCGGTCATGTGCTGGCCGGCGGAGCCTGAGTTGTCGGAGAACCGAAGCAGGACCACGAACATGCGCTTTCTCATTTCTCGTAGGTGCTCAGCCACTCGCGCATACGGTCGACCTCCCGCCGGATGAACGCCTCGTCGCGGAACGCGTTGGCCATGACGGCGACGCCCTGGCTGAAGGCGAGCACGTGCATCGCCAGCTCGTCGGCCTGCGCGGCTTGCCCGAGCAGCACGAACTGCTCGCGAAGCCACCCGCGGAACAGGGTGAACAGGCGGCCGGCCTGACCGAGCATGGCGTGCTCCAACTTGGCCAGCTCCGTGGTCAAGGTGCCCACCGGGCAGCCGTAGTCCTGGATGTCGGCGCGGTTCGTCAGCACGATCTCGACGTACCGCATGACGCGGCCGGCCGGGGTGGGGGCTTCGGACTCCCACTGCTCCAGCATTTGCCGGGTGTTGTCCAGGCGGGCCTCTATCACCGCGTCCAAGATCGCGTCCTTGGACTTGAAGTGGTAGTAGAAGTTGCCCCGCGACAGTCCGACGGCCCCGGCGATGTCCGCGAACGAGGTGTGCTCGTAGCCGTGGTGGTAGAAGAGCCGGTCAGCCGCCGCCACGATCTGTTCACGAGTAGCCACTGCAGTCATGCTGCCCCCCTTGCGTCGTAGGACAACCGACCTAGAACGCTCACCGTAGGTCGCTCGTCCTAGACCGTCAAGTCGTTGACATCCCCATCGCGGCCGACCTGGCGTGACGGCTCTCTAGGACAGCTGTCCTACGATGCTCGTGTCAGAACACTGGAGCTCCTCATGCCCCTCGACTTGTTCGAGCCGTTCACCCTGGGCGACCTCAAGCTCGCCAACCGGATGGTGATGGCGCCGATGACCCGCAACCGCGCCGACGCGAAGCGGGCGGGCGCGCAGCCGGAGGGCTGCCGGCCGACTTCCCCAAGTGGCGGGCCGTGTACCGGTTCTTCCGCCGCTGGCGCGACAATGACCTGATCAAAGAGCTGTACCCTCCCGCCGCTTCCCCTCCCCTCCTCCGTGCCACATGAGCGGTGATGGCGTCAGGGCCTTGTCTGGGCACCGTGCGCAGTCCCACGCAGGCTGCGATTGCCGCGGCTGGCGCAGGGACGGGGGCTCTGCTTCCAACCGAAGCGGCTGCCCCTGCCGCTGGTGTCCCTACCGGTGTTCGGGGTTCTCGTAGTCGCGGCGACAGCCTGCGTCCCAGGCGGTGCGCTGGTTGCCGTAGGCGGGGATGCCGCCGAGGTCCTTCAGCACCCGGGCCAGATGCAGCAGGTTCCAGGTCATGAAGGTGGTGTTGCGGTTGGTGAAGTCGTTCTCCGGGCCGCCCGAGCCAGGATCGAGGTACGAGGGGCCGGGGCCCGCCTCGCCGATCCATCCGGCGTCGGCCTGGGGCGGGATGGTGTAGCCCAGGTGCTGGAGGCTGTAGAGGACGTTCATGGCGCAGTGCTTGACGCCGTCCTCGTTGCCGGTGATCAGGCAGCCGCCTACACGGCCGTAATAGGCGTACTGCCCCTCGTCGTTGAGCAGGCTGGAGCACGCGTAGAGACGTTCGATCACCCGTTTCATCACGGAACTGTTGTCGCCGAGCCAGATGGGTCCCGCCAGGACGAGGATGTCGGCCGCCAGGACCTGCTGGTAGAGGTCCGGCCAGGCGTCCGTCTCCCAGCCGTGCTCCGTCATGTCGGGCCACACCCCGGTGGCGATGTCGTGGTCCACGGCCCGTACGACATCGACGTGCACTGCCTGTGCGTCCAGGATGGCGGTGCTCCGGTCGATCAGCCCCTGCGTGTTGCTCGTCTCCGGCGAGCGCTTCAGGGTGCAGTTGATCACTAGGGCGCGCAGATCGTCGTATCGGGCCGGCGGTGCGTCGGTGGCGGGCGACGAAGCGGTCACACAATCCTCCCAGAGCCCTCTGCGCAGCACGATGCTCGGCGGCGCACGTCCACATCCGGCTCCATCGTGTGGGCAGCCCACGGCCGCCGCCACCCCGACGCCGCCGAACGGCCCCGGCACGCTTGGGGCATCGGTATCCGCCCGGCCACCTCGGTCGGCGGCTGATGAGTGGCCGAGGCAGGCGGGCTTGCCTACGTTCGTCTCATGGGTACCGAAGTCGCGAGCCAGTCGCTGGACGCGGCAGCAGTGGAGGACGTCGCGCATCTGTTGGTGCGGTGTCTGCGGGCCGAAGGGGTGGAGTACGTCTTCGGGATTCCCGGCGAGGAGAACATCCGCTTCGTCGACGCGCTGAACAGCTCCGGGATCCGGTACATCCTCGTGCGCCACGAGCAGGCCGCCTCGTTCATGGCGGAGATCTACGGGCGGCTGACCGGCCGGGCCGGCGTGTGCTCGGCCACGCTGGGACCTGGTGCGATCAATCTCCTGCTCGGCACCGCGGACGCCACGACCAACAGCGCGCCGATGGTGGCCCTGGCCGCGCAGGGGTCGCTGCGCCGGATCCACAAGGAGTCGCACCAGGTCATCGACCTGGTGTCGATGTTCGCCCCGGTCACCCAGTGGGCAGCCCACATCGAGTGTCCGGACGCGGTGCCGGAGATGACACGAAAGGCGTTCAAGACCGCGCAGAGCGAGCGCCCCGGTGCCGTGTTCCTGGCGGTGCCGGAGGACATCGAGGCCGAACGTCCCGCAGAGCCCCTTGCACCCCTGCAGATCGACGCGGTGCGCGCCGACGCGCCCTCGCCCACCCAGATCGCGCGGGCGGCCGAGGTGCTTGCCACGGCTCGGCACCCCGTCGTGCTGGCAGGCCACGGCGCCGCCAGAGCCCGGGCCTCGGCCGCCCTGGTGCGGTTCGCCGAGCGGCTGAACCTCCCGGTCGCGACCACGTTCCACGGCAAGGGCGTCTTCCCCGACGACCACCCGAACGCCCTCGGTGCGGTCGGCTTCATGCGCCACGACTACGGCAACTTCGGCTTCGACACCGCCGACGTGCTGGTCTGTGTGGGGTATGAGATCCAGGAGTTCGACCCCGCCAAGATCAACCCGCACGGCGACAAGCGAATCGTTCACGTGCACCGTTTCCCCGCCGAGGTCGACGCCCACTACCCGGTCGCCGTGGGCGTCGAAGGAGACCCCTCACAAGCACTGGACGCACTCACGGCAGCACTGCCCGAAGGACTCACCTACGACTCCGCAAACAGCGCCAAGATCCGCACACTGCTCAACGAAGAGCTCCAGTACGGACGCGACAACGACGCGTTCCCCCTGGTGCCGCAACGCGTGGTGCACGATGTCCGCACCGCCCTGGACCGCCACGACATCGTCCTCGCCGACACCGGGGCCGGGAAAATGTGGATGTCCCGCCTCTACCCGACCTACGAACCAGACACTTGCCTGGTCTCCAACGGCCTGTCCACCATGGGTTTCGCGCTGCCCGGCGCCATCGCCGCCAAGCTCGCCCAGCCGGACCAACGAGTCCTGGCGATGATGGGCGACGGCTCGTTCCTGATGAACTCCCAGGAACTGGAAACCGCCGTCCGCGAACGCGTTCCGCTGGTCGTCCTCGTCCTGGTGGACGAGGAATACGGCCTGATCACCTGGAAGATGGAACTCGAACTCGGCCGCCACAGCCACACCCGGTTCACCAACCCCGACCTGGTCGCCTACGCCGAGAGCTTCGGCGCACGCGGCTACGCCATCGAGACCGCCGACCAACTGCTACCCGCATTGCGCCGCGCCCTCGACGACGACACGGTCTCCGTGATCGCCTGCCCCGTCGACTACTCCGAGAACCTGCGCCTGACCGACAGACTGGGCAGCCTCCACGGCCCGTTCTGAGAAGGGTGCTGCCCTGCGGGCGGATGCCGGGTCGACTTCGCCGCCGCCGCGGCGCGCAGCGGTGATGCGGCGGCGGGCCCGGTGGAGGTGCTGCTGGCTTGCGGACTCGGTGATGTCGAGGATCTCGGCGATCTCGCGGTGCGGGTGCCAGGACGGGAGTGGGAAGCAGTTGGGTTCGTGGTGTCCGCGGTTGGCCGCCGACACTTCGCATGGCCGGTGGACGTACGCGGTGGACCTGGCGCCGGAGGACGGCAAGCGCAGAACCCGGCGGCGGGGCGGGTTCTCTACTCGGGCGGAGGCGGCCCGGGAGATGGCGCGGGTGCTGGATGCCGAGTACCGGGGTGTGTACGAGGACCGCACGCTGCGCGTCGGGCTGTTCCTGTACGAGTGGCTGGAGGCGAAGCGGCCGGCGCTGGCCCCGAACACCTGGTCGGGCTATCGGGCGTGCATCGAGCGCGACCTGGTCCCCGCGTTCGGCGGCATGCTGCTCGTCGACCTGCGGCCCAAGTACATCGATGCCTGGGTGAGCGCGCAGCTCGCCGCCGGCCGGGGCCGCACCACCGTCCACCACGCGGTGGCCATGCTGCGAGGCGCCCTGAACCACGCGGTGCGGACGTGGCGGCTGCGCTACAACCCGGCCAAGCACTCCGTGCCGCCCAAGCCCCGCGCCGCCGTGCGCACCTGCTGGACCCCGGACCAAGCGGCGGCGTTCCTGCGGCACAACACGGAGCACTACGCCGACCGGCTCACCGACCTGTTCGAGGTCATGCTCGGCACCGGCATGCGCCGCGGCGAGAT
>NZ_JBSFJU010000106.1:0-17386 GCF_053598215.1 Kitasatospora sp. NPDC001175
TCCCTCGCTTCCGACCGACGATCTTCTTCGCGGCGTCGGTTCCCTGGCTGGTCACGGCCACATTGGTGGAGGTCTTCACGCTCTGGGTGTCGATCCACGGGCATCGCGTTCGAGCCGCACCAGTACCGCCACACCTACGCCACCTGGCTGCTGCGACGCGGGGCCGGCCTCGCCCGGATGCTCGGCGTCCACATCCAGATTGCCGTCCAGTGGCAGACGGCGAGCGCTGGAGACTGGGCCGCTTGCGCCGCAGACGTCAGCCGCCGATCAAGCACCACACCGGAGCCCAGCACCTTGGCTGCAAACCCCCCACCTCGCGGGAGTGGCTGATGCGGCATCAACTGAGGGGATGGGCAGCCAGGACACCGGCAGGGACTGTCCGGGCCCTGTCCGGTCGATTCTCCCAGGTCACGACAGCTAACCGGACAGCCCGGACACATCCGTACCGGCGCCGAATTGTCCGGGGGCTCACATCTGAGGATCGCCGAGAGATCGACGCCGTGACCCTCGGACATACTGGCCATGCCTTGAGTACGGATCGTCCAACTGGCCTGGGACGCGACGACAGACACGTCGCGTTAAATAGACATGAAGCATCCATCGACCAGTCCCGGTCCGGCGCAGCCGCCGGACTTCCGGGAGTTCGCGGCCTCGCGAGGGCGTCATCTCCTGCGCACCGCATACCTGTTGACGGGTGGTGACGCACATCTCGCGGAGGACCTCGTACAGGAAGCCCTGGGCAGGATCTACGGACGATGGCGCAAGATAGCCCGGTTGGGGAATCCGGCCGGTTACGCCCAGACCGTGCTGGTCAACACCTTCCTGTCCCACCGCCGGCGGCGGGCGAGCAGTGAGCGGGTGACCGACACCTTTGACGAGGTCGCGGTCAGCGATCCCGACCCCTCACTACGGCTGACCCTGCTACGGGCGTTGAGCGCGCTGCCCCCGCAGGACCGCGCCGTGCTGGTGCTGCGCTTCTGGGAGGACCGCAGCGTCGAGGAGACCGCCGCCGCGCTCCAACTGAGCGCCAGCGGTGTCCGCTCGCGCAGCAGCCGGGCGCTGGAGCGCATCCGCGCTGTCCTCGGCGACCAACTCGACGAGTTCGTCCGTCACTGATCCTCTCAGGAGAGTTCTCCCACCATGCCTTTCGACAACGCCTTCTCCGAACTGCTGCGGGACGCCGCCGATCTCGCCCCCGACACGCCCGGCGACGTGCTCGCCGATGCCGGCGAACGCCTCGGCCGGGGCCGCGTCCTCCGCCGCCGCGCTGCCACGGCCGCCGGCGCGTGCGCCGCGCTGGCGCTGGCCGGTCTGTTCAGCGTCGCCATACAGCCGGGCGGCGTGACCGCACCGGCGGCCAGCCGCCCACGGACCAACCCAGCCATCACCGGCCAATTCATGATCGACACCCTGACCTCCCTGCTCCCTCCCGGCCGGATCGACGACACATACGGCGAGGGCTCCAGCGCCCCGCAGGGCGGCCCCATGGCCCACGTCGCGTACGACGACGGCCACGGCGCCTCGGCGATCACCCTCAGCACCGACTGGGTCGCACTGCCGATCAGTGCGGGGACCCAGGGCACTCAATGCCCGGATCCGACCGAGCGTCCCACCGAAGGCTGTACCCGAACCGTAGGAACGGACGGCTCGATCCTCGTCATCGAGAAGTTCAAGCCCGAGCCCGGTGGCGGCCCCACCTCCACCTGGACCGCGATCTGGACCGGCCCCGACGGCCGCCGCGTCCGCCTCGACGAAATGAACTCCCGCACCGCCGGCCCGCCGCTGACCCGCGCCGAACCCGCCCTGTCTGCCGACCAGTTGGCCGCCGTGGTGAGCAGCCCGGCCTGGAACCCGGTGTTCGAGGTGTTCACCACCTCCACCAACACCCCCGCGAGCCCCCAACTCCCCCTCCCCAGCGCCATCTTGTCTACCGCCGACAGCCTCCTGCCGTCCGGCATCCAGCGCGACCACGGCAGCGCTCCGCAGACCACCCCGGGCATGGCCCACCTCACAGTCACCGTCGACGGGCGGACCAGTCTGCTGTCCATCTCGGTCACGCCCCACTGGATGAAGGACCACAACCCCCGAAGCCTCTTCAACAACCTCGCAACCGGCCAGCAGCTAACCCACACCCAGAACGGCGCCGACGTCATCACGTCGACCTACGGCACCACCAAGAGCTCCCCCACCCCACCCGTCCGCTGGCTCGCCGATGCCCTCCTCCCCGACGGCACCCGAGTCAGCATCTCCGAAAACAACGGCACCACCGGCTACGACGCCCAACCTGGCACCCCGGCCCTGACCCTCGACCAGCTCACCACCCTCGCCACCGCCCCCGCCTGGCAGCAATAACAAGAAGGCCCGACCGCAACGGTCGGGAGCCGTCGCATGGCGGTGGCGGGTGCAGGCAGGGCAGTGAAGACAGTCCAGTCCCTGCGGCAGGATGCAGCGCCCAGCCGAATCGGCCTTCTTCCGTGTGCTCGTCGAGCCGGTCCAGGTCACGACCAGCTGATCGGCGCATCGGGGCACGAAACGATGCCGGACGAGATATCCGGAATCCAGCTGCGGCCCGTCATTTCAGTCTTTCGGGCCGCAGCTGGTCCGGCCTTCTCCTATCGGGACTGGCTCGCCGTCGGGGTCGCCGTCGGAATCGCGGTCGGAGTCGCCGTCGGAATGGGGGTGCCGGGAGCCGTCGGGGTCACCGTCGGAATCGCGGTCGGAGTCGCCGTCGGAATGGGGGTGCCGGGAGCCGTCGGGGTCGCCGTCGGAATCGCGGTCGGAGTCGCCGTCGGAATGGGGGTGCCGGGAACCGTCGGGGTCACCGTCGGAATCGCGGTCGGGATCACCGTCGCAATGGGGGTGCCGGGAGCCGTCGGGGTCACCGTCGGAATCGCGGTCGGGATCACCGTCGGAGTCGCCGTCGGAACGGGCGCGGGGGTGGACGTGGTGGTGGAGGTCGGGGTGGTGGTGTGATGGTCATGGGCGAAGGCGGCGGGAAGGCCCACACCGACTCCGGTGAGGAGCAGGAGGGAGCCGCCTGTCATGAGGGCTGCCCGGGTGCGGCGGCGCGCCCGCACGCCAGCCTGCAGGCGCTCGCGGTGCCGGGGTTCGAAGGGGGTGTGTTCCTGGGTGTCGCGCATCATGCGTGCCAGCTCCTGTTCGAAATGATCCATGTGTTTCTCCCTCACCCCACCGGCTCGCTGACTTCGGTCAGGGCCTGCCGCAGTTTCGCCACCCCGCGCGACGTCAGGGAGCGGGCGGTGCCCACTGGGCAGCCCATCACCTCGGCGACCTGGCGCTCCGGCAGATCCTGGTAGTAGCGCAGGACGACCGCGGCCCGCTGCCGGGCCGACAGGAGGGCGAGTGCGGCCTCCAGCCGGGTGCGTTCCTCCACGACGGCGGCCAGATCCTGACAGCCGGCCGTCTCGGGCAGTTCCTCGGTGGGACGTTCGCCCCACCAGCGCCGACGGGCCGAGCGGGCCGCCGCACGCACCAGAACCTGACGCACGTACGCCTCGGGGGCTTGCCCGGCGACCTTCGGCCAGGCGGACCACAGCTTGAGGAGCCCGTCCTGAAGCAGGTCCTCGGCCCGGTGCCGGTCTCCGCCAGTGAGCAGGCGCGCGAGGTGGAACAGCGCCGACCAGCGAGCCGCGACGAACTCATCGAAACCATCCGCTCGCGACTGCCTCACCCAGCACCGCCTCTCCAACCTCCGAACGCCTGTACCTGTTGAAAGGCACTGGCGCCCGGCCCACTATGCACCTTCTCCCTGTGAACTGGATCACGTGCGAGGAAAGGGTCCCCGGCGCGTATCGCGACACCCATGACTCTCTTGCCGGGTCTACTGCCTCTCGAGAGCGCAGGGTAGAGCGTTCATTTCTCTTCCTACGTCGCTCCGGTCCTGTCGGGCGGCTCTGGGTTCAGACACAGGTAGGCCCGGGCGAACGCGGCCCGCCACAACGGGGCCGCCGTCCACGCCTACCGGCACTGGAGGACCGCGTACCCGCCCACCGGCCACGAGGGCTACCCGCCCGTCGCCCTGGTCCTCACCCCCGGCCGCAAACGCACCCGGCCCGGCACCCCAACGTCACCGCGGACCTGCTGGATCGGCTGCTGACGGACCCAGAGCCCGAGGCCGCCGAGGACGCCGCGGCCAACCCCATGCTGTCGCGGGCCCGGATGGACCGCATCCTCGCCGAGGCCAGCCTCTGACGGCCGCCCCAGGGGCACGGCTCGAACAGTGGCCGGACAGTGGGGGGCAGTCCTCCAGGATCCGGCGGTCGGTCCAGCAGACGCACACGTCGCCAACCTGCGGCTCAGGCCCCGCGGACTCCAGCGCCTTCTTCACCGTCAGGAAGCCGACGCCGTACTTCCGCTGGAGGGCACGGTTCGACAGGCCCCCGAGCGGTGCCCCTTCTTCAAGAGCCGACACCGCCCCTGCCCCGAGGCGCTGGCCGCCAAGATCCAGACCGTCCCGCACTGGGAGTACAGCTGGGCCGTCGCCCAGCCCGGGGGCAGGAACGTCGGCGATCTGGAGAAGCTCGGCAAGGAGGGCTGGGAGGTGGTGGGCCCGGTGAACGCGTACACCGGTGACCGCTGGAACTTCCTCCTCAAGCGCCAACTCGCCGACTGACCGATTCCGGCGGAGGCGAACTCGTCGAACTCCTCGCCGAGGGATGTGAGTTCGGCCTCCGCCGGCCTGCGATCGACGACATTCGGTTTCCCCTACGAAGAACTGTGCCGTAGGGTCGGTGTCACCGACGCGGGGTGGAGCAGCTCGGTAGCTCGCTGGGCTCATAACCCAGAGGTCGCAGGTTCAAATCCTGTCCCCGCTACTCAGTGGTCGCAGGGCCCGGAGGATCAGTCCTCCGGGCCCTGCGCGTTTCCCGGCCGGCGGTCTCGATGCCCGGCCGGTGCGGGAGTCCTCGGCCAGCAGCCGCGTATACCAGGGGTGGGCGGCTTTGTAGAGGTCGCCGCAGATCCGTACCGCACCCCCGCGCCGGGCCAGCGCTGCCTGCATGAGATCGGCGACCTCGGTCTTCCCAGCACCGGGCCACCCGGCTACCAGGACCACCACGGGCACGCCTCCGACAGTGCCCGGGGCGGCCTCTACCGCCGGAGCTGACGCAGCCGAACGGCGGCTCACACTGGGGGCCGCGCCCTTGGACGCCGGTGGGGCGGCACCGGAACCAGCAGGCACTCAAGCGGGCCATGCACCCCGCCTGCCCGGTGTCGGTGGCGGCTGGCATGCTAGCGATCATGAGCCGGATCATCTCGTACAACACTGCCGACAAAGCCGACGTCCTGGGGTTCCTCGGAGCCGCCGGAAGCCTTACGTCCGACCAGCAACGCGTCCTCGGCATGATGCGCGAGAGGGCACAGAGGAGCCAGCTCGAACTCGACCGCCAGGGCATCGACTGGGGCTTGTCCATCCCTGACGCGCTCGACCACCTTCTGGCCGGTCACGCGAGTTCGGACGCCGAGTACGCGGCCGGCGCCTACTATCGCGCTCTCCAGCACATCATCGACTGCAACGCGTCGGATCCCGCCGATCTCGGTGTCTATTCCAAGCCTTCCACCTTCTTCGGCCTGGTTGACGACGAACTGCGCCGCCTGGGCGTGAGTGCCGATCTGCTGCTGCACGACCATCTGTTCTTCGGGCCGCCGGAGGAGATCCCTTTCCACATCCCCTACCCCGTGGACGGCCCGCACATCGGCATGTTCCCCCTGGCCAAGGCCAAGCCCGCTGCCGACGCCTACCGTGCCGTGCTGGACCGCATGGACGAGAGCTTCCGTTACGACGTCCGAGAACTGATCGACAAGCTTGAGTTCGAGCACAACGAATGGGAGTACGCCACGAAGAACATCGACTGGTACACCCAGGACACGATCTTCTTCTCCATCACTGGCTGACCGACCAGGATGCGGCACCCAGGCCGTTCGCTGGCCCCGGGGCCGTTGCCGAGATGTGCCCCCGGCGCTCCTCTCGCCGCCGGCCAGTGGCGCGAAGGCGACCGACGCCTTCAGGACCGGCCGCGCCGACCGACCGGCCATCGCGCATCGACATCGACAGCAAGAGACCGGCACGTGTCGCAGGCCGTCGGCCTCAGCGGGGACCACGAGTACCCGTACCCGGCCAACCCTTCCTGCTCGATGTCCACACTGCAGAGCGTCAACGTGGTCACGACGACATGCTCGACCTCAGTGGCACCGGACTCGTCTACAGCAGCACACCATCGGTCTGTGGTCGGCCGATACGGCGGACGCAGTCACAGGCACAGAAACCAGCGAGAAGCTGATCGACAGCTTGGCGATCGCAGTCGGCATCGCGCGCCTCGTCCACTCCATGTTGCGCCCGATGCAGGTGGCGGCTGGGATCCTGGCGGGCACGGACGATGAGGTGCTGACCCGGGGATCAGCCTGCGCGGGCGGCGATGTCGCAGGTGGGGCGGATCCGCCATGCCCAGCCCGGTGGGTACCAGTGGCCGCCAGGGCCAGCCGGCTGCCAGTGCTCGACCAGCATCGCGCCGGTGTTCTGCCCGCACATCGTGGTCGTCCGGTGCGCCAGATCCCGGACGGCACAGCAGTGAGTGCCGCAATGTGCGCGACGCGGACCACCCAACGGGCAGGGGGCCGACTCTCGGAGACGGCAGCAATTGTCGGTGTCCCAAACGTGACCATGGCCCCATGCTGTCTCGCGGTCCAGCCCGCCGAATCATGTGCAAGGTCCAACTCGACTCCCCCCCGCGGGGGATGGAGACGTTCGGCTTCGACCGGACAGCCACCGACACCCGACCGCCCGCACACCAACCGAGCCCATCACTCGACCCGGAGCAGGGCGTGCAGCTCGGCGCTGTCGACGATGTGGGCCCGTGAGGGGAGGACCCGACTGAGCAGGATGTCGTGGACTTCGGTGTCTGGGTCGGCGACGCCGTCGGACAGGACGTAGAGCTGGTAGTCGCGGTCGGCCGCGTCGATGACGGTGGACAGGACGGCACCGCTGGTACTGATGCCGGAGACGACCAGAGTGGTGATGCCGCGTTCGCGCAGCTGCTGGTCGAGATCGGTGGTGGACATGCCGCCGTAGCGGATCTTGCGCACGATGATGTCGCCGTCCTGGGGAGCCAGGCGCTCGTGGATGGCAGTGGCAGGGTCCTCGTGGTGCATGACACGGTGTCGAGCCAGCGGGGCGAAGGACTTGTTGACGGCGGGGGTCGCGTCCCAGTCGGCCTCGGTGAGGCCGACGCGTACGTAGGCGATGGTGCCGCCCGTTGCGCGAACGTCGGCGATGGCCCCTTCCATGCGACCGAGCAGGGCCTCGCGGTCCCCGTCTTCGGGAAGCGCGGCCAGGATCGCGGGCTGGCAGTCCATGACGAGAAGAGCGGTGTGCGCGGGGTCGAGTGCGGGGGCAGTGCTCATACGGATGTTCTCCTTGCTGATGATGTGCCACGCGTACCGGCGGACCGGCTGCGCCCTGCGGGCTTGAGCGGTGGTTTGCGGTGGGTCATGCGTGGCTGCGGGCCGGTTCCGGCGTGTGCTGCGACGTCTGGTCGCGTCGGGGGAGCAGGAACGGGCTGGCCAGGATGAGCAGTCCCGCGACCGTGAGAGTGGTGCGTGGGCTGGTGACGTCGGCGAGCAGCCCGCCGAGCGCGGTGAGGACGGCGATGGACGCCTGCTGGCCGATCGACCAGGCCGACAGGGTGCGGGCGACGAGGTGCTTGGGCGTGCGTTCGAGCCGGTAGGTGGCGAGCACCGGGGTGTACAGGCTCATGTTGATGATGATCGCCAGCTCGACGGTCATCACGGTGACAAGGCCGACGATGCCGGGGCGGACGAAGGCCAGGCCGATCAGCCAGACGGCGCGCAGGGTGCCGACGGTCCGGAAGACCCGGTGCCGGCCGTAGCGGGCCACGACACAGCGGGCCAGCCGGGAGCCGATGAGTCCGCCGAGACAAGGGGCGGCGAAGGCGAGGCCGTACTGCCAGGGCGGGAACCCGAGCTGGCGCAGGAGGAGCATGGCCAGCAGCGGCTCGGTGGCCATGATCAGACCGGAGACAAGCATGTTGTTGAGGTAGAGCGCCCGCAGACCGGGATCGCCCATGATGTGTCGCCAGCCGTCGAGCAATACGCCCGCCCGAACCGGGCTTTTGTCGGATGGTTGCGGCGCTTCTTCTCTGCCGCGGATCGCGGTGATGCCCAGCGCGGAGAGCAGGTAGCTGAGCGCGTCGGCCACCACGGTGGTGACCGGCCCGAACAGGCTGATCGCCGCCCCGCCCAGCGGTGGCCCGACCGCGATGGAGCTCCAGTTCGTGGACTCGAACCGCGTGTTGGCCACCAGCAGGTCGTCTGGTCGGACGAGGGCCTTGAGGTAGGCGCCGCTGGCCGCGTTGAACGCGATCTTGGCCGCGGTGACCACAGCCGAGATCACGAGCAGCTGGATGAAACCGAGCCAGCCGAGGGCATAGGCGATCGGGATCGTCGCCATGGCCGCGAACCGGGTCAGGTCCATCGCGATCATGACCGGGCGCTTGCGCCGGAACTCCACCCACGGCGCGAGTGGCACCGCGATCAGCGCCCCCACCGCGGGCCCCACCGCGGACAGCGCGGACACCTCGGCGGGGCTGGCGTGCAACACCACCACGGCGATCAGTGGTAATGCCCCGAACCCCAGCCCGGTCCCGTACGCGCTCACCGCGTACGCCGCCCACAGCCAGCCGAACTGCCGGCCCAACGGCCTCCTGCCCACCATGCTCAGCGCGCCCCTTGATGTCCCACTCGAACAAACTGACGTTGACCGGTGAGAGCTAAGCGGGCGACACAACAGCAGGTCAAACAACTACCATGCCTGCTCTCCACAACGATCCGTTGTTCACTAAGGTGGGTCGGCGTGGATCTCGAAGCCGTACGTACCTTCGTCGCCGCCGCGGAAGCGCGCCAGTTCCAGAAGGCCGCCATCGACCTGTCGGTCACCCAACAGGCCGTCTCCAAGCGCATCGCCGCGCTGGAGCGCGACCTCGGCGTGCGGCTGTTCACCCGCACCCCGCGTGGCACCGAGCTCACCATCGACGGGCAGGCGTTCCTGCCCCACGCCCGCGAGCTGCTGCGCATCGCCGAACGCGCCGTCGCCTCCGTGCGCACCGGCCGCCGTCCGCTGCGCGTCGACGTGCTCTCCTCGCGCGGCGCGCAGTCGGGCCTGCTGCGCGGCTTCCACCACGCGCACCCCGACATCGACCTCGACGTGCTGATGCTGTTCGAGATCGAGACGGCCGTCGCCGCCATCCGGTCCGGTGAGATCGACGCGTCCTTCCGCGCCGTCGCCGCGCCCGGCCGGCCCCTTCCCGAGGACATCGAGTCCGTCCGGGTGCTCGACGAGCCGCTCCAGCTCCTCACCGGGCCCGCCCACGCGCTGGCGGGCGCCCGGTCGGTGACCGTCGCCCAGCTCGTCGGGCACCGGATCTGGATGCCCGGCATCGTCCCCGGTACCGAGTGGGGCGCCTACTACGACGACCTCGTCGCCGAGTTCGGCCTCACCATCGAGGCGACCGGCCCCAACTTCGGCTCCGACGCGCTCCTCGACACCATCGCCGACACCCCGGCCCTGGCCACCTTCATGGGCGAGCACACCCGCCTCATCTGGCCCGCCGGCCACGGCCTGCGCCGCATCCCGGTGACCGACCCGACGCCCGTCTACCCGCACTCGCTCCTCTGGCACCGTGACAACCCCCACCCGGCGCTGGCCGCCCTCCGCGGCCACCTCGCCGCGACAGCGGCCGGCCACGACGCCGCCGGGACCTGGAGGCCGGGCTGGGTGATTCCGCGCTGAACGACGCCGCGTTTTCGATCATCACGGCCGGATCGACGGACGGTAACTCGGGGGCAGACGTGGCTATCGGCATGCTCCCGCTCTCCCTCCGTAGGCCTCCACCACCGCGAGCTACAGCGATATCGTCTTCGGCCTGCTCACCCCCGCCGGATACACGTACGCGCCGCAGCTAGCCGACCTGCCCGACCAGAAGATGTGGCGCATCGACCAGCTCGGCCAGCTCTGCCGGGCGCAGGCGGTCAAGGGCGGGCGTCGCCGGGGGCGAGCAGGCTGGTCAGCTCTGAGATCGCCTCCGGGGAAGGCTCGAAGTAGCGGCGGAGGTTCTCCGGCTTCTTGTGCCGGGACTTCGCCATCAGCATCAGCAGCGAGGCGCCCTGCTTGCCGAGGTGCGTTAGTCCAGAGTGGCGGTACTCGTGCAGGTCCCAGCCTGTCCCCGGGCCGCGCAGGGCGGTGTGCTCGTCGAGCAGCGCGCGAGCCTGCCCGTACGACAAGCGGGCCAGGCCCGTGTCCGGGCGGCGGTGGGTGACGAACACCGGCCCGCGGGTTCGGCCCTTGAGAAGCCGGGGCAGCAGCCGGGCGGTGCCGGCGTCCTATACACGGTCTCCAACACGTACTCCTCGCGCGTCGCGCCGCGGTGGCGGACCTTGGGCTGGGCGCCCTTCGCCTTCACCGGGCAGCGGCGGCCAGCGGCTTCGATCTCGTTGCACGCCGACTCCACGGCGAACCTTGAACCTGACTCAATGGCGGCTTCCGAGCCCCGCACCGGTTGCGGTCGCGGCGGCTGCGCCTGCTTGGGTTCCGGCCTCGGTGGCCTCCACACCCCGGATCGGGTGTGCCGCGCGTGGATGATCTGCTCAACGGCAGGCGTCCGGAAGCCCTCCAGGGTCATGTGGCAGTCGTCGAGGCCGAACCACTCGGTCTCCCGAGCGAAAGCCTGCGTGCCGATCCTCACCCGCCGAGCGGTTCCGACGCTGTCGAACCCCACCCGGTGCACGTACCAGCGTCTCATCGTCGACCGGCACGGACACGCCCAGGACCGACTCCACCGCCTCGTCGGCCCACGCCGGGGCCACCTCGCCGTCCAGGTGCAGGCGCAGCCCGCGGGCCTGGCGCACCCACTGGATGTCCACGACAGAGCCCAGCGGTGTGCCGTAGCTGATGCTGGCCTGCTGGCCGCGCGCCTTCAGCCAGGCTGCGGCCGCGGACTTCGCGTACAGGTGGTCGGCGCTGGCAACGTCCCGGGCCCGGAGGCCGCATACGTGCAGGCTGGTCGGGTCGGGGAAGTGCGCGAAGTGGCACACCCGGTCGGTTTAGAGCTTGGTGGTGAGCTGGGCGCCGCAGCCGTCGAGCAGTAGCCCGCACCAGAAGGTGTGCTCGGCGTAGTGCTGGCGGAAGGCGTCCAGCTCGATCGCTTCCAACGGCAGGAGCAGTGGCTCCTCCGACTCCGCGCTGCCCAACACCGCCGTCTGGATACGCCGCTTGTCCCCCGGCAACGACAACCCAACTCGACCCTGACCATGGTCACTTCATCGTGCCATCGCGCCGTGCCGGGCACCGGGGGAACAGCACAAACCCCCCTCAGCCCGGCCCTGCGATGTCGGGGATCAGAGTGCCGGCGGTGGCGTGACCTGGCAGACGACGACAAGCTCCAGGCGCGGAACCACGTAGTAGGCGAGCAGGCCACCGGCGACGTCGAGGTAGCGCATCGGCTCGCCGCTGCCCTGGTAGGAGGTGCCGTCGAGGTAGAGCGCTTCCGCAACGCGGACGAGTTCGGCCGCCCGGTGTTCGACGGCAGCGAGGAAGTCGGCAGGGCAGCCGCCGACGACCTGTCCCTGGTCGGGAAGGTACTCCCAGGTCCAGTTCACCCGGTCACCGCCGCATAAGCGGCGCGATAGAGCTCGGCGACCTGGATGGCATGCTGCCGGCACTCGGCAGCGGTGTCGGCGTGGTTGGCGAGGTAGTTCGCCCGGTGGAAGGCCTGCGCGGTCTCCGGCACCCGCTCGATCTCGACGACGGCGGCCCAGTGGTCCACAAACGAGCGGAGCGGCTGGACACTGCCGGCCTCGATGGCCTCCGCCATCGCCCGGGTCTGCCCATCGATCATCTCCGGAAGCCGGTCCACGGCAACAACCGCCAGCGCGGCCTTCAGCGCGGCCGGGGACTTCTCCGGGCGCGGGATGAGCTCGACCCCATTGGGCACCGGCTGAGTCACGACGGAACTCCTCTCCTCGGGGCGAGGCTACTCCGTACGGTGGCCAGCATCCTCACGTGACCCCACGCGGGACCATCCCCGCGAGCGCGGGGCCGACGAACTGGACCGCCGCGGCGCCGAGATGCTGTTCCAGGTTCTGACGGAAAGGGAGGAGAAGGCCAGCGTGGCCATCGCCTCGAACGAATCGTTCGGAGGTGAAGACCTTCACCGACCCCCGGCTCTGTGCGGCCATCGTGGACCGTCTCACCTTCAACGGCACCATCCTCGAGACCGGCACCGAGTCCTACCGACTCGCCCAGACCAAAGCCAAGCAGCAGCGCCGCTAGGAAATCGAATGGAGATCAACGACACCCCTGGCAGGCTGGGGGCATGGTGTCTCCCGACGATCAAGAACTGAGCGCGGCCATTCAAGCTGCCGACTCGCCGGACTGGTCCGTTCGCGCAGCGGTCGGTCGGCGACTCGCAGCGTCGGACAAGATCGACGAAGTGGCGGACGTCCTCCACCGGCTCCTCTTGGATCTCCGAGACTCCGCGGTCACCCAGGAGACGGCCGAGGCACTGCTCGCACGCAAGGACACCGCTGGCCTCCGCAGCGTGCTCCTGGCCAGCAGCCAGGCTGCCGAGTTCTGGACCATAGATCAGCTTGGGGACGCTCTGGAGTGCAACCCCGAGTGGATGACGACCGAAGGCGCGGACCGGCTGATCCAACAGCTGAATGAGCTCACCGCGGATGACGACGCCGGGGTCCGCGACGAGGCCCAAAGGATCCTCTCGGGTCTGCGTGGCGGTCGACGAGGAAGCCGTTGAGAAGCGATCCGCAAACCCGTCACGGGGCTTGGGAATAGCACGAGTATTCGCGAGTGACCGATTCGGGTGATCTCGGTGTTGTCGCGGCATGAAGACAGGGCCCCTGTACAGCTTGGAGGTTGTCGAGACCGAAAAGCTGCGAGGAGGCCCTGTTGCCGCTTTTGTACGCCGCCGCCGTGGGCGGCGGCAACTCCGCTCCCCAAACGTGTGACTGCCTCGCACACCGGTACGGCAACGCGGGCGACCACGGCGAGCGCGTTCGACGCTACAACAGCGACATGATCGACGCCGAGTGGGCGGCCGTGCGGGACCTGCTGCCGGCGCCGGCGTGGATGAGCGCCGGGGCGGGCGGCCGGAGGGCTACTGCCACCGCCAGACACTCGACGCAATCCGCTACCTCGTCGACAACGGCGTCAAATGGGCCGCGCTGCCCGCCGACTTCCCGCCGTACAAGCGGGTCCACGCCTTCTTCACCCGCTGGCGCGACACCGGCCTGCTGACCGAGTTCCACGACCGGATGCGCGCCGCCGTCCGCACCACGGAGGGCCGCGACCCCGAGCCGACCGCGGCGGTCGTCGACTCCCAGTCGGTCAAGGCCGCGGCCAGCGTGCACAGTGCGACGCGCGGCTACGACGGCGCGAAGAAGATCAACGGCCGCAAGCGACACCTGGTCGTCGACACCCTCGGCCTGCTCCTGATGATCCTGGTCACGCCCGCCGACGCCGGCGACCGGGCCACCGCCGCCGACATGCTCCCCGCACTGAAGGCCAAGTTCCGCCACCTGCACAGGATCTGGGCCGACAGCGGCTACACCGGCGACCTCGTCGCCTGGGCGAAGACCAAGCTCGCCCTGATCGTGGAGATCGTCAAGCGCACCGACGACCTGTCCGGCTTCCGCGTCGTCCCGCGCCGCTGGCTGGCGGAGAGGACGTTCGGCTGGCTCATGCGCACACGCCGCCTCGCCCGCGACTACGAGACCCGCGCCGACAGCGCCCAGGCCGTGATCCTGTGGTCCATGACCATGGTCATGAGTCGGCGCCTCGCCCGCCACCGCCGCCGCCAGGCCCGGAATGGCACCCCGCGGCCCGGGCCCGCCGCCGCGGCATGAACCGGCTCCCGGACCCGTCGACCTCCAGCCAGCCCCGCTCCACCAGCCGCCTCGCCTTCTGCCGCAGGTTCTCCGTCACCGCGGCGACCGGCTCCCGGCCGACCGCGACCGCCACCTCCCGCATGGTCAGGCCGACAACGCCCCGCCCGCCGGACCCTACCGCCTCCACCAACCGACGGTAGTCCGGCGCCAGCGCGTCCACCGGATCCAGACCCTCCCGCCACGCCGGCACCACCGCCCCCTTCGGCGGCACCCGCACCACCGCCCCCTTCGGCCCCGCGACATCCCCGGCCGGGGCAAGCGCCTCGGCCAGCTCCTCCACCGCCACCACCCGACGCTCCAACACCGCCCTCGCCGCCTCCAGCTCACCCTCGAGGCGCTCCAACTCGGCCTCCAGATCCTCCACCCGCGCCCGAGCGGCCTCCCGACGCTCCTCCAGCAATCCCAACGGCGACGGCGGCATCACATACTCCGTTCCGACCTCGACAACCCGACGCCGAAACCCTGCCGCCCAACCCCGCACACCATGCCTGAACAGCGAAAAGTCATATACCGCAAGCGGATTGCGGATGCCTTCTGACTGATATCCAAGGGTCTGTTAGGCAAGTTCGTGGTCTCGGTGCCATCGCGCGCAGTCGGCAGCCCAGTCGGCTCGGGTCCGTTGGAGTGCTTGGTACAGCCGCTCGGCAGGTACCTCGAAGGCGCGTTCGTGCTCAGGCTTTCGGATGCTGATCCGCCGGCGTAGCGAGGTCGTGTCGGACATTCAGCAAGACCGCCGTCGTCGTCATCACCGCGAAGTCCGCCGGGCGCAGGGTCTTCGGCCTCGCCACCGCAGACGTCCGTCCCGCTTGACCTCTTGCGCGTCAGTCCGGCAGCCAGTGCAGCTCGTGCGCAAGGGTTTTGGCGACGGCACGGATGCGGCGGTGTAGTGGCGACTGCTCGCGTGGGAGGACCAGGTGGAACGTCAGGCTGGGCGCGCCCCGCAGCGGTCGCCAGGTGAGACCGGCCGGTTGTGCCGTGGCCGCGGCTTCTCCGGCCGGGGCGAGGGTGACCCCGTCGCGCAGGTCGCGCTGAGACATGTCGAAAGAGACTGCGGGCGTGTGGAATCGGGGGTGTGGTCGGGTGTCTCGGAACAGTGCGGACAGCTGATCGTGGATCACGGGGTTGGCCGCACGGTCCGGGAGTCGCAGCGGATACGCGGCCGCGTCGGCGATCTCGATCTCCGGGTGTTCGGCCAGCGGATGGTGCTGCGCCAGCTGGACCCCGATGCGCGCACGCCGCAGCAGGAACCGGCGCACGCCACGGCCCGGCTGTTCACCTCGGGTGATCCCGGCATCGATGCGGCCGTCGGCGACCGCGGGGGAGATCTCCGGTGTCGCCATCGGGACCGCGCCGACCTCGAGTCCGCTGTTGCCGCGAATCAGCCTGTCCACCAGGGCCGGTGCCGTCTCGGCCCCGGCGCTGAGGCTGTATCCGATGCGCAGCGTGCCCAGTTCACCGGCCGCCGCGCTCCGGGCGGTGTCCCATGCCCGGTCCAGCGCCGCCAGCGCGGGCGGCGCGGACTCCGCCAAAGCCGCACCGGCTGTGGTCAATACGACGCTACGCGTGTTGCGGACCAGCAGGGCCGTACCGAGTTCCGCCTCCAATCGGCGCATCCGGGCGCTGAGTGCGGGCTGTGCGATACCGATCCGTGCGGCCGCGCGGGTGAAGTTCAACTCCTGCGCCAGCACCAGGAAGTACCGCAGGCTCACCGTATCCGGCGCCACGTGCCCTCCCTGCCGATTGATAACGATCCGTTCTGAGTCTATCCCGTACCGGTCTTTCCCTCGACCGCACATCAAGCCCTAACCTGCGCATGCCGGGATCGATCGATCTGAGTGTCAATTCGAAGTCGGACGTGTCCGGCCGAACACAGGAGGTTTCCATGGCTAAGGGCTACTGGGTCAGTGTCTACCCCGCCATTTCCGACCCTGAGAGGCTGACTGCCTACGAGAAGCTGGCCGGTCCGGCTGTCCGGGCTGGGGGCGGGCGCCTCCTGTCCCGTGGCGGTCGAGTCGTCGCCCACGAGGCCGGAATCACGCAACGCGTCGTTCTGATCGAGTTCGACAGCTTTGAACAGGCCGTCGCGGCATACGAGAGCGAGGCATACCAGAAGGCGCTGGTGGCCCTCCCCGACGGCGTCGAGCGCGACTTCCGCATCATCGAAGGCATCGACTGACCGGCAGGCCCAGCCATCGCTGAGCATCCGTCACCTGAAACGCACACGGTGCTGAACGACGACTCACGAGACGAGTTCGAAGCCATGCCCCGCGTCCCAGTTCGTCGTCGACGTCCTCGACGGCCTGATCCCTGTCGGCGGCCCGCCGCGCTACCCAACGTCGAGCAACTTGCCTGACTTGCCTGACACGGCGATCAAGCTCTGACCTGCCACAACGGCGATTCACCCTGGATAAGGCTCGTGCAGGACGGTTAGCCGCGCTCGTAGTGCACGACGGCGTGGCCCAGGTGGTGTTCCACCTTCCGCAGGAAGTCGTCATCCGCGCGGAGGATGAGGGAGTCGGGCGTAAGCGGCTCCAGCTGACCGCCCACACGCTCACCGGGCCGCAGGTCCTTCAGTTTCGGGCCGGGCCAGTAGCGGCCGGCCCTGCCATCAGCGAGCAGGAGTACCGGGGAGCCGACGATTTTGCCGTCTGAGGGCCTGCGGCCGGTCATCTCGACGATCGTCCAGCACGGCTGGGAGGACACCTTGACGAAGCGGGTGCCGTCCATACCGCGGAAGTCCGCCGGCTCCAGAAACTCGCCCGGCGGATGGGGCGCGGCATCGAGTTCATGATGGCGGACCGTCGGCACCACGTATGGAGCGCCTACTTCGACGAAGGCGTCTTCAGCGGCGACCCGATCAGCGCCAACGGCGTGGTGCGCTGGGACAGCGGCGGAAACCAGCAGTGGGGCTACTCACCTCCCAAGGGCGTCCGCCCCATAGACGACGTCTACGCCTTCAACGTCGACGACGGCGTCGCCTGGGCCAGCTACTACAACTACCCGACCTTCCCGCTGCTCGAGGCCCGGACCGACGGGCGCATCCGGCTGCGGAAAACGCCCGTGGTCGCCCCCCGGGGCATGGCCGTGCACGGGGATGAGATCGTCACGCTCGGCGGCAACCGACAGCAAGACCGGCTCCACTGCTGCCACATGACGGAAAGCGAGGTCCTGCTGATCGAAGAGGCGTGCCTCACCTTCCCCAACGGCACACCCCTCAAGCAGTACGCGCGCCCCGTCGGACGAGGACGGCACCTGTACCTGTACGGCAAGACGCGCAGACAGTGGTACGTGATGGAGATTTAGGCCGGCGGACGCTCGCTCCCGGCACGCCTTCGGGGCCCGCTATCTGACCGGCGAGCAGCGGGACTTCCCCGACCCGTCCGCGCTCGACGCC
>NZ_JBSFJU010000107.1:0-17367 GCF_053598215.1 Kitasatospora sp. NPDC001175
GCCAACCACGCGACGGCCGAACAAGTGAACCTGAAACCCCGCCAACCCCTTCTGACCAGCTGATCAGCACCTCCCGCACGCCGGGGGAAGCTCAACCAGCGCGTGAAGATGGCCCTCGCACCCCTCAGGCGTGGCCTGCCCCTGGACGAGCCCCGCGAACGACCGCCTTCCCCACGCGAAGCCGCACGCTGGATCATCACCGCCCCCGACCGGCACGGCCCGCAAACCGCTGAGCGTCTGCGCCGGCTGCTCGAACACTGCCCAGCACTCCGGCGCACCCACGACCTGGTCCGCGAGTTTGCCGCGATGCTCGACACCCGCGATCCCACACCGCTGCCGGACTGGCTCGGACAACTCGCCAACAGCGGGCTGGCGCCCCTCGCCGGTATCGCCACCGCCCTACGCGAAGACCAACACCAGTCCTGCTAAGAGTTGCCCGTTGTAGTCGTGGATGTCGAGCAGCCCGCCCTGTGTGCGCTCCGTCGGGGAGGACTCGGCCTCGTAGACAGTGGCCGCGATTCCGTTAACGTGCAGGACACGGGCCAGCGTGAGGCCGCCGAGTCCGGCGCCGATGATCGTGGCGGGGGTGTGCATGATGGCTCCTCGGGTAAGGGTTCGACGAGTGGGTGATTGGGCAGGTCGGCGGATCGCCTGCGGTCGGGCGCCAGCCTCCACGGGCCCTGCACCACGAAGTTGAGCCGGAGTCTGAGAAATGACAGCGGCTGTGGGACGGCGGCCCTGTCGTCGCATCCGCCGGTCGAGGACTGTGCTCGATCACAGCCTGATGGCCAACCAGATGGTCACGGCCGCGGTAGCGGTGAGTCCGGCGTTGAGTGCGATCCGGCGGTCTTCGCCCATCAGGTGGACGGCGATCGCGCCGGTCTGCAGGAGTACGAAGCCGATGGCCGCGGCCGGCGCCAGCGAGGGAGCGATGCCGGTCAGCGGCGGCAGGATCAGGCCGGTCGCGCCGAGTATTTCGACCGCCCCCAGCGCCCTGAGGGCGCGCAAGGGTATGCGGTCGACCCAGGCCATCATCGGGCGGAGTTGATCGCGGCTGCGGATCACCTTCAGCGTGCCTGCGTAGAAGTAGAAGAGCGCGAGCAGTCCCGCGATGATCCAATAGGCGATGTTCATGGTTTCCGTTCATGGGCCACCGGTTCACGGGGACCCGTCGATTGCGTCGATTGCCGGAAGAGCCCTGGTAAAGGCCCGGTCCGTTGTTCGAGGGACCCGGACGCCCAAAGGCGGCAGCGCCACCGCCCTGCCGGTCGAAAGGCGGGTGGCCGGGCCGGGCCGGGCCGTGGCGCGCCGTCGGCTTCAGGCGAGGTCGGTGGCGGGCTCGGTCGCGTAGCGGCTCATCGCGTCGATGTTGGCCTGTGGTGTCGACGGCTGGCCGCCGGCGAGCACCTCCTGGAGGTCTCGGAAGTACTGCACGTACAGGTCGGGGGTGAATGTGCTGAGCATGACGGCGGGTTGGTCGGACAGGTTGGCGAAGGTGTGCGGGGTACCGGGCGGAACCATCACGAGCGTGCCCGTGGTGGCGTCGTGGTCCTCGTCCCCGACGGTGAACCGCACGGTGCCGGAGAGGACGTAGAAGCCCTCGTCGTGCTGGGAGTGGCGGTGCTGCGGCGGTCCCTGGGTGTGCGGGGCGAGGACGGACTCGGCGATCGCGAGGCGGTGCCCGGTGTGGCTGCCGTCCTCCAGGACGCGCATGTGCGTGGTGCCCAGAACGATCGTCTCGCCGTCGCCGGGACCCACCACCGATACGGCGGGGTCGGCCTTCGGCGCGTTGGCCTCTGCTTCTTCGGTCATGCTCACAAGTGCACCGCCGGGGGCCTACCAGTGTCCAAGACCAATCCCGCAGAGCCGATACCCCGTGGATATCGTTGCAGCGTGGAGATACGGACCTTGCGCTATTTCGTGGCCGTCGCCGAGGAACTCCACTTCGGCCGGGCAGCCACCCGACTGCACATGAGTCAGCCGCCGCTGAGCCGGGCGATCAAGCAGTTGGAGGCCGATGTCGGGGCCCTGCTCTTCGCCCGCTCACCCACCGGCGTCACGCTCACTCCGGTGGGCGCGGTGCTACTCGACGAGGCGCGGGCCCTGCTCGACCATGCCGACCGCGTCCGTGTCCGCGTGAGCGCGGCAGCCGGCGCCGCAACCATCACCGTCGGCATCCTGGGCGACGGCACCGACCCGGGACTGTCCAGGCTGGCCGCCGCCTACCGCCGAACCCACCCCGGCATCGACATCCGCATCCGCGACACCGATCTGACCGACCCGACGTGCGGGCTGCGCGCCGGACTGGTCGACGTCGCCCTGACCCGGGCGCCGTTCGACGAGACCGCCCTGACGGTGCGTGCGCTGCGAACCGATCCGGTCGGCGTGGTCCTGCGCGCCGACGATCCGCTGGCCCGCCGCGACCGGCTGCGGCTCGCCGAGCTGAGCGACCGCCGCTGGTTCCAGTTCCCGCAGGGCACCGACCCCATCTGGCAGTCCTACTGGAACGGTGGCACGCCGCGCGAGGGCCCAGTGGTGCGCGCCGTTCAGGAATGCCTGCACGCCGTGCTGTGGAACGGCACGGTCGGCCTGGCCCCGCTCGGACACGACCTGCCCGCGGAGTTGGCCGTGGTACCGCTGACCGACATGACGCCGAGCCGAGTGGTGGCGGTGTGGAACGAAGGTGACACCAACCCGTTGATCCGATCCTTCATCGAGATCGCGACAGCCGCCTACCGTCACTGAGCGCCGGCAACCGGTGCTGCCGATGCTCGTGAACAATTCGAACACAGCGGCCCTCGGAACTGCCTCCCGAAGTGGTGAACATCCCGGTCCGTCTCGGACGCCAGGTTCGAGGCCGGCCTCGACTGCGCGCGGGTGTGGGCGAGGGAGCACGGCGGCTCGCTGGCGGCACCCGCGCGGGCGGCCATCGGCGGGTACGCCATCGGGGCCTGGCTCGCCGGGCTTCGGGCCGCCGCCGAGGTGCCAGCGGGCGAACCGGGCGCCCTCGACCCGCAGCGGCGGGCCGCGCTGCAGGAGATCGACCCGTGGTGGGCGCCGCGCTGGCCGATCACCTGGCAGCGCACCTACTCGGTGGCAAGGGTGTGGTGGCTGGAGTCGGACGGCCGCGTCGACTGGGCCACCCTGCCGCTGGAGACGGCGTTCGAGGGCGAGGCGCTCCGATGGGTCCGGGCGCAGCGGGCCGGATGGGCCGAACTCGACCAGGAGCAGCAGGACCTGCTCGCGGCGCTCGACATCGCCGAGGACCAGGTCCTGGCCACTGCTCGGGCGGCGGCCGCAGCAAAGCCCAAGGTGTCCCGGCAGACCGGTTCGGCGCCGGCCTGGCAGCGCTGGCCGCGTTCGTCGAGCGGGAGGGCCCTGCCAAGTTACCCCGCTCCCACGGGACGTCGCTGGGTACCTGGCTCAACAACCAGAAGGCCCACCGCGACAAGCTCAGCCCCGAGCAGATCGGGCAGTTGGAAGCCCTCGGCGTCGCCTGGTAGACCCGGCTGGGCGGGGGCCGACGTCCTTGCCCAGCGGTACGCTGCCGGGGCCCCGAGAAGACACTGGAGGCCGTCACCCGCTGGGGTGGCGGCCTTCCGACTTCCGTCCCGCCGGACGGATCCGGCGGCTTCGGGCACGTGGCTTGCCTGAGGTGTGGGTCTCGTCGGCGGGGGCGGTGGCGGACCTGCGGCTGGCCGCCGAGGAGAGCCCGGCCACCGCCGAACTGCTCGCCACCGTCCCGGCCGGCGCCGCCCGGATAGAGGACCTCATCCAGCGGGGCCGTCGGCCCCTGTCTGGCACCCGCTCGGTTCCCGGGGCGGGCGGCCGTGTGGCGAGCGCGTCGGTGAGGCTCTGCCACTGGTGGCTGCCGAAGCGCCACCGGATCGCGGCGTGCGGGGACCCGGTGCGGGCACGGTGGTCCAGACAGCTTCCCCCCTTGACGCCGCTCCTCCCGCCAGTTCAGGAAGAGCGGTCGGTCACACGCCGAGGTCGTCGTGGGGCCAGGGGTTGACGAAATTAGTGATTGACCAATAACTTGGCGCCATGGCAAGGACGAGTATGCGTATGTCAGCGGACGAACGGCGCGAGAGTGTCATTCGCGCGGCGGTGATCGAGTTCGCCGACCGCGGCTACAACGGCACCTCAACCCAGGCAATCGCCGCCCGGGTCGGTGTGTCCCAGCCCTACCTGTTCCGGCTCTTTCCGAGCAAGCGGGCGCTGTTCGAGGCGGCCGTGCGCCGCTGCATGGAGGAGGTCAAGGCGACGTTCCTCAAGGCGGTCGAAGGCCTGGACGATCCGGCGGAGCGCGTCGCGGCCATGGGTGACGCCTATGTCGACCTGGTGGCCGACCGCAGCCTGCTGCTCCTGCAGATGCAGATGTACGCATCCACCGCCGTCGCGCAAGCGCAGGGGGACGCGGAGGTGGGGGAGGCCGTCCGGGCGTTGTGGGTCGACCTGTGGGACTCCGTGCGGGCGGCCGGTGGGATGAGCGCGCAGGAGGCCACGGACTTCTTCGCCCGCGGCATGCTGATCAACACGCTCCTCGCCATGGGCTTCCCGCCCGACCACCGCCTCTGGGAGGGGATCGGGGTCAAGGGCGGCGGCGCATAGGCCGGCTGCCCCACCGGGCGCGGCGGCCGGTTCTTCATGCCGCGCAAAGTTATTGAGCAATAACTAACTAGTTCCCGCACCACACGTACCTCATGAGGAGTTCCGTCATGCGCAGGGGTAGCCCGGCGATCTGGGCCTTCGTCATCACCAGCACCGCCGGATTCATGGCCGCGCTGGACAACCTGGTCGTCACCACCGCACTCACCGCCATCAGACAGCACCTCGGCGGTGGGATCAGCGACCTCGAGTGGACCGTCAACGCCTACACCCTCAGCTACGCCGTCCTGCTGCTGCTCGGCGCGGCGCTCGGCGACCGCCTCGGCCGCCGCCGGATCTTCACGATCGGGCTCGGCGTCTTCACGCTCGCCTCGCTCGCCGCCGCCCTGGCGCCGAACATCGACGCACTGGTCGCCGCCCGAGCCGTGCAGGGCGTCGGCGCGGCCCTGCTCACGCCGGTCAGCCTGACCCTGCTCACCGCAGCGGTCCCCGCGGCCAATCGCGGGATGGCCTTCGGCGCGTGGGGGGCGGTCAACGGCATGGCCGTAGCCATGGGGCCGCTGATCGGCGGGACGGTGGTCGAACACCTGTCCTGGCAGTGGATATTCGCCCTGAACGTCCCGTTCGGCCTGATTCTGCTGCCGCTCGCCCGGCTGCGGCTCACCGAGAGCGTCGGCCCGAACGGCCGACTCGACATCCCCGGCACCGCCCTGGCCAGCACCGGCTTCTTCGGCATCGTCTACGCCGTCATCCGCGGCAACGACGACGGCTGGACCAGCGGGCCGGTGCTGGCCGGGCTGATCGGGGGAACGGTCCTGCTGCTCGCCTTCCTCGCCTGGGAGCGGCGCAGCCCGGCGCCGCTGCTGCCGCTGCGCCTGTTCCGCAGCCGGGCCTTCTCGGCGGTCAACGCGGCCACGGTGCTGATGTCCCTGGGCATGTTCGGGTCGATCTTCCTGCTCAGTCAGTTCCTGCAGGCGGTCCAAGGCTTCAGCCCGATGGAGGCGGGCGTGCGGATGCTGCCGTGGACCGGCATGCCGATGCTGGTCGCCCCGTTGGCCGGTCTGCTGGCCGGCCGGATCGGCGGCCGCAACGTGATCGCCGCCGGGCTCGCCCTGCAGGCAGCCGGTCTCGGCTGGTTCGCCGCGGTCGTCAGCACCCATGTCAGCTACGCCGCCCAGGCTCCCGCGCTGGTGCTCTCCGGGGTCGGTATGGCGCTCTTCTTCGCCCCGGTCGCCACCCTCCTGATGGGCTCGGTCCGCCCGCAGGAGCAGGGCGTCGCCTCGGGGACCAACAGCGCGCTGCGCGAGGTGGGCGGTGCACTCGGCGTCGCCGTCCTGACCGCGGTCTTCACAGCCCACGGGAGCTACAGCAGCGCCCAGCACTACGTCGACGGCCTCGCTCCGGCGCTCTGGGTGGGCGCTTCGGTGATCGGCGTCGCGACGTTGGCGATCCTGCTCGCACCACGACGGGACGCGGCGGACGCGGCGGGCGCGGTCATGGCCGACAGCGCCGCCGCCGGGGCGCGGGACGCGGAAGCCGAGCCGCTGGCGCAGCCCACTGCCTGAACCCGGCAGCGCAGCGGCGAACCGCTGGACCTGGAGACCACCACGCTCTGCGACGTACAGGCCATGGTCCCGGCTGCGGTCCGCATGGCCCGCAGCCAGATCGGTCCCGTCGGCGGCCTCACCTTCGACGCCGTCGGGCTGTTCCGGGCGTTCGTCGAGGCCGACCGCGGCACCATGGCCAGCGAGAAGCTCGCCTCCACGCTGATCGGCCACGACCGCTTCCACGACCACCACCCGATCCCGCCCCACCTGCGGCGCACCGCCGGCGCGCAGAGCGGCCTGCCGGTGCGGCAGCAGCACTATGTGGTCTTCCCCCGGCTGCTGTTCGTCCTGGCCGACACCGGTGAGCAGGCCGCGCAGCACCGGATCCGCGACCTGCAGGCGCTCGCCGGCCTGCACCCGATGGTGGAACAGATGCTGACGACTGTTCGGGCCGGTGCGGCCCGGCTGGACGACCTGGAGCAGGACGGGCCCGGCGGGGCGGTGTGGCACACCCTCACCGCCCCCGGCGGCCACGGTGCAGGGCCTGGCGGCTGTAGGGCGCAGCGGGCGGTCCAGGGCGAGCGTCATCAAGGTGTCCGCCCCGGTCATCAAGGTATCGGCCCGGCGCGGACGAGTGCGGATCCGGTCGCACGTACGATTTCCTGCCTGACGTCACCGTCAGCGGGTTTCTCCGGGCCGCCTCCCGAACCCGGTGCGGCACTGGGCTCTCCGTAAACCCCGTCGCGGCTGCGACGAGCACTCATCCCATGGCGGGCCAAGGAGAAGGATTGAGTTGCCCCGGTATGACGGACAGCGGTGGGCTTGCGAGTTATGCGGCTGCGTAGAGCACGCTACGGGGTGCCTCGGCGACGTGGCGGCGTTCGAACTCGGCCGGACTGATCTGCAACCGTGTGACGGCCTGTGGCCCACTCACATAAAATCCACAAGGTTGCCCGCTACCGTCGCCATCGTTTCGACAGATGGAGAAGGGGCGCGTTGATGGGCTTTTCGGGCAAGCGAATCTCCTCGCTGGCGCTGGCGCTGGCTGTGGGCCTGATCGCGTCGGCGTGCCAGGGGAACGGCAGCGCCCCGGGTGGCCGCGCCGGCTCACCGCCGTCCTCCGCCACAGCCCCGGCGACAGCCGCATCCCCGTCCGGGCCCACGTGCCAGACCGGCCCCGCGCCGACACAGTCCCAGCTCAACAGTGTCCGAACCACGAGTGTGACCGTGCCGGCGCGGCCCTTCGGGCTGGTCTACGCCCGGACGGGCCACGTCGCCTTCGTCGTGCTGCAGTCGGAACTGGGGGTGCTTTCCACCGAGGACACCCCGCCCCGGCTCGTGCGGACGGTCCCGCTTCCGGCCGCGAGCCTGGGGAAGGAAGGCGCCACCGGAGTCGCCCTCACCCACGACGGGCGTGAACTGCTGATCGCCGCCGGTAGCGGAGCGATCGTGGTGGACGCGGACAAGGCGGCGAACGGATCACCGGGGGCCGTACTGGGAACGCTCACCGGCACGGCCGGGACCAGCGCGATCGAGGTGACCGTCTCACCCGATGACCGCTATGCCTTCGTCAGCCAGGAGTACGGCGACGCGCAGACCGGCCACCGCGGCGACATCGAGGTCTTCGACCTGCGCACGGCACTCCACGACGGGTTCGGCCCAAGCACCGTCATCGGCAGCCTCCCCCTGGGCAACGCCGTGGTCGGCACCGCCCTCTCCCCCGACGGGCGCTTGCTGTACGCGACCAGCGAGGTCACCCCGGGCCAGAAGCAGGCAGCGGGCAAAGGACACGGCGAGCTCAGCGTCATCGACCTCACCACCTTGGAATCCACTCCGGACAAGGCCCTGCTGGGCAGCGTCCCCGCCGGATGCAACCCGGTGCGGGTCGCCCCGTCACCGGACGGGCGGACCGTGTGGGTCACCGCGCGGGGAAGCAACGCCCTGCTCGCCTTCGACGCCACCAGACTCACCACCGACCCCCAGCACGCCCTGCTGACCTCCGTCCAGGTCGGCACCGCCCCGGTCGGCATGATCCTCACCCGAGACGGCAGCCGCATCATCACCGCCGACTCCAACCGGTTCCACACCCCGGGCGCCGCCACCGGACTGACCGTGGTGGACACCCGGGCCGCCCTCGCCAAAAACCCGGCGGCCAGCCTCGGACGCGTCCCCACCGGAGACTTCCCCCGCGAGTTCGCCCTCAGCCCCGACGGAACCACCCTTCTCGTCTCGGACCACGACTCGAAACAGATCCAGGCAGTCGACGCCACCACGCTGCCGTAAACACTCGCAGTAAGAGGGCCCGCGTTGACGGAGTCCGCGATCGTGTGATCAAGCGGCTTGCGGGAGCTTCGCCAGGCTCGCCCAGTACGACCGGCCCGTCCCCGCTCCCGCCCCCACAGCCCGGACTGGGCTGGTCATGCACGGCACCGCCGGCGCACTGCCGCGCGTACCCGCCACGGAGGCGGGTACGACCCCTCCTGTACGGGGGAGTCGCGGAAGCGGCCGAGGAACGAGGGGTGTCGGAAATGATTCGAAAGCTGCAGGCGGTCGCGCTGGACTGCGCCGATCCGGTACGGCTCGCGGCGTTCTACGCGAATCTGCTCGGCGGCCGGGTGGTCGCGGACCTGGAGGATCCCGACTGGGTCGAGGTGCACGGGTTCGAGGGAACGCCGCTGGCCTGCCAACGGGTGGACGGCTACCGTCCGCCCGAATGGCCCGGCCAGCAGCACCCGCAGCAGCTCCACCTTGACTTCGATGTGGACGACCTCGACGGGGAGGAAGAGCGGGCGCTGGCCCTTGGCGCGACCGTGCTGGAGCGGACGGACCAGCTCCACCCGAAGGCCAACTGGAGGGTCTACGCGGACCCGGCCGGCCATCCGTTCTGCCTTTGCCTCCACTGAGTCCACCAGGCCCCCCACCACAGCCGCTGAGGCGGCGTCAGGATCAGCCACCGGGAGTGGCCTTCGACCCGCGTTCGATCGCACCACTGCCTCACCAGCGAGTATGGAAGCGACCCGACCACCACGCCGCGCTCGCGGCCACCGTCGGCTCCGCCCGCCTGACCTCCACCCTCACGGACGTGCACCACACCGCCGGTGCGCCAGCCGCTCGGTGACAGCCCGCCAAGCCGGTGGCCGCCCTTCGGCGCGCGCGGCTGTACCAGATCGATCGGACCCGGCGGAGCGGTTCGACAGTATCCGCCACCAGTGAGTTTGGCGGTCACTATCGTCCCCGCCGACCAGCGGTCTTCGTGGGAGGGGAACACCGGTGGGCCGGGATCTTGGGCTGGACCAGGTCGTTGAGCACTTCACGCTGATCGGAGACGAGGTGACGTGGCTGCGGAACAAGACCGGGGCGACCCGGATCGGCTTCGGCGTCCAGCTCAAATTCCTGCTCTGGCGCGGCCGGTTCCCCAAGAACCGCCTGGAACTGCCGCCCGACGCCGTCGAGCACGTCGCCAAGCAGGTCGGCGTGCCTGCCGTGGAGCTCGCGTCCCACGACTTCACCTCGCGTACGGCCAAGCGGCACCGCAGCAAGATCCGGGAGCTGACCGGTTGGCGCGAGTGCAGCCGGACCGACGCCACCAAGGCCACCTCGCACCTGGTGGACCTGATCTGGCACGACGAGCGCCGCGGGGAGCAAATCCGCGGCGAGCTGCACCGGCACCTGCGGGCCGAGCGGATCGAGCCCCCGACGACGGACCGTCTCACCTCGATCGTCCGCTCGGCCCTGCACCAGACCGAGGAGCGGGCGGTCACCGAGGTCGCCCTGAAGCTGCAGGCCGCCGGCGGCTTGCCGCAGCGGCTGGACGCGCTGGTCTTCACCGACCTGCCCGGCGCCCAGGGCGAGTACGTCGCGCCCGAGGAGCCTGCTGGCGAGGGCGGTGACAGCGACCAGGACGAGGACGACATCGAGGCGGTGCCGTCGCAGATCAAGGCCCATCCCTGCAACGACAGCCTCAACTCGTTGCTGGAGGAGATATCCAAGCTCAAGCAGGTTCGTGCCGTGGGCGTCCCGGCGAAGGCGTTCACCGGGATCGGCGTGCAGGTCGTCAGCGCCTGGCGGGCGAGGGCGTCGGCCGCCTCACCGAGCCTTCTGCGGCGCTTCGACGCTGCGGTGCGTCAGGTCCTGCTGGCCGCGCTGCTGTTCCAGCGCCGGCGCGAGATCACCGACGCCCTGGTGGAGCTGCTGAACTCCACCGTGCACCGGATCAACGCCCGCGCGGAGAAGAAGGTCACCGACGCCTTCGTCGCCGAGTTCGCCAAGGTCCGCGGCAAGACCGGCCTGCTCGGACGGATCGCCGCCGCAGCACGTAGCCGGCGGCCGGGTCGGCCCACCACCAGCCGAGGGTGCTGTTGAGGACCAGGCTGAGCAGGACCGCCGCGGCCAGTAGGCCGACGATGAGGGTGACCCGGCCCTCGGCCAGCACACACCCTCACCCGTGCCACTGCCGCTGTCGTCACCCCGCAGTCCCGGCGGCTACGTGGTCGACGCCGTCGGGCACCTCGGGCTCCGGCCACGCCGGGTCCGGTGACCAGATGGGCCACGGGTCGGCGAAGGGGCCGGAGCGGGTCTGGAGGAGGCCGAGAGCGCGCTCGCGGGCCTGCTCGACCAGGCGGTGGTCGTGGTTGGTGATGAAGCCGAGGCGGCGGCCGTGGTCTTATTCGTCTTCGTCCTTGAAGGCGTAGCCGGACAGGTCGGGCTCCACCACCAGGTCGACGAGCAGGTCGAGGGTGTCGATCCCGATCCGCGTCCGGACCGCCGGCTTCTCGAAGTTCACGTACAGGCGCAGCGGCTCCCCCGCCCGGGGCTCCTGGAAGTAGTGCAGAGAGAACCACTCGCCCGTCTCGAAGCGGGACCGGACGACGGTGTGCTGCCAGGCCCAGGGGCCGAGATCCCGGGTGCCGGCCGCGAGGTTCTGCGGTCCGCTCTTGCGGATGGCGTCGTCGCCGGTGCGCAGCGCCGCGGCCCGGGTGGTCGGGGCAAGGGAGCGGATGCCCGGCCAGTAGCCGAGCTCGAGCACCGTGCCGGTGTCGGAGATCTCCCGGTGCGGCTGCGCGGACCAAACCTTGCCCGCGTGGACACGGCGGACCACCGTGGCGCCGGGCGCGAACAGTGAGTCAGGGCCGCCCTTGGCGGGGCGGTCACGGTCGGCCCCAGGTCCTGCACGCGGGCTCGTGCCAGGTCCTCCGGACGACCATCCCGCCCGGGGAGATGTGCTCGCTCGTCCACGTGCGGCAGCACCCGCTGCCCGGCCGGGCCGGCCTCACGGTGCGGACCGGGGCAGCGGGAGCGGAGACGGCGGGAGCGTCCGGACGGCGGCGCCTGGCCTGGGGTGTCGTCATGCCGAAGGCTCTGCCCGTCCCGCCGTTCCGGCGAACCCCGCCGCCACCCGGAGGGAGCAGTCTCGGTGCTGTCTGGGCCGAAACGGTCCGGCCAGATCCGGGTGCCGATCTCCTCCTTCAGGACGGCGAAGAAGCTCTCGGCGGCGGCGTTATCGTAACAGGAGCCTACTCTTCCCATCGACTGCCTCATCTTCAACTTGCGTAGCTCGGTGCGGAATTCATTCGTCGTGTAATCGCCGCAGCGGTCCGAGTGAAAGATGCAGCCGCGCTCCAGGCCGCCTCGGCCGGCCGCCATCCGAAGCGCGGCCACCGGCGGCTCGGCGCGGTGGTGGTCGGCCATCGCGTAGCCGACCACCTCGCGGGTGGCCAGGTCGATGCAGGTGGCCAGGTAGAGCCAGCCCTCCTCGGTCGGCAGGCAGGTCATGTCGCCGACCAACCGCGTCTCGGGGCGGGGCGCGGTGAAGTCGCGCCCGATCAGATCCGGGGCGAACACCAGCCTGCGGGCCTGGCGGGTCAGACCGCGGCGCCGGCGGCGGGTGACGCCCGCGATCCCGCGCTCGCGCATGATCCGCTCCACCTTCTTCCGGTTGACGGCATGCCCTTGGCGGCACAGTTGCGCATGCACGCGCGGGAGGCCGTAGGCGTCCCTGGACGCGAGGTGGATCACGGTGATCTCGGCGGCGAGCAGGTCCTCGGCCCGCTGTCGGCCGCGCCTCCGGCACGATCCGCGTGCTGGGCACCGAGCACGCCGCGAGCCCGGCCCACCTGCGAGCTTCGTGCCCTCGGCCACGATGTGACCCTCGGCCCTGCACCAGCCGGCCCATAACCGACACAGCCGCACGGGACCTCCCCCGGCTCCGCCGGGGACTGCCGCCTGCCTGGCTGGACAACCGTTTTCGGGTTTAGAGGTTCACGGGCAATGCGGGGAGATCAGCTTCGGCCACCGAAAGGAAGATCTACTACTGTAGAGATAGTCTACTGATCGAACTTTATGGGGTGGGACGTGTCGACTCGCAGAAATAACGCCACGCTCCATGTCGTGCACATATCATTCGAGCGTGATCAAGGATACCGATCCTCTGGATATTTCGCAGGCGGCCGACGTCCCCGAGAGTTCTCTGCCGAATCGACGCAACCTGCTCAGAACCACGGTTGCGGCGGTCGGTGCCGTAGGTTTCGCCAGCGCACTTGCGGGCGGGCATGCCTACGCAGTCGCTTCTTCATCCGGGTCGGGTACTCTTCGACGCGGTCGACACCACCCGCATCCTTCACGGACATCAGGAGGCACACTCGATCCGTCGTCTGTACCCAAGTACAGAACGCCGCTATTTCTTCTCGATAGAATGCCCGCCAAGGGCCGAGATTCCTACCATATCGCAATCCGTCAGTTCCGACAGCAAATGCTGCCAATCGGGATGCCGGCCACCGCGGTCTGGGGTTACGGAGCTGTTGGCCACCAGCAATCCTTTCATACGCCGGGCCTGACCATTGAAGCCCGTGTGGATCGGCCGATCTCCGTGACATGGGTAAACGACCTCGTCACCTCGCGCGGCTTCTATCTGCCCCATCTATGCGCCGTGGACCCCACGTTGCATTGGGCCAACCCTCCTGGCGGAAGAGCCGGGCGTGATTCGCGGCCCACCTTCTCAGCCACTCCCGGGCCATACACAGGACCGGTGCCCATCGTGACCCATCTGCACGGTGGGAATAGTCGAGAAGAGAGTGACGGATACCCCGAGGCATGGTACCTGCCAGCATCTCGTGATATTCCTCGTGACTATGCTCGCGTAGGCACCTATTACGATCGGTTCGCCGAGCAGTTCCGTGACCGTTACGGCGTCCGCTGGCGCACCGGGTCGGCAACGTTCACCTACAGCAATGATCAGCGTCCCACAACTCTCTGGTACCACGATCACACTCTGGGCATGACTCGGGTGAATGTCTACGCGGGCCTTGCCGGTTTCTACCTGCTGCGAGGCGGACCTGCTGATCTCCTCCCAGGAGTACTCCCTGGGCCGGCATCGGGGTGGGACGATGCCCACGGCCACCCGTACGAAATCCCCCTAGCAGTTCAGGACAAGTCCTTCAATGCGGACGGGTCGCTGTTCTTTCCCGGCAGCCGCGGATACTTCGGAGACACCCCATCGGACGGTCCGTGGATCCCCTATACCGATGTTCCGCCCATCTGGAACCCGGAGTTCTTCGGCACCACGATGGTCGTCAACGGGAACACCTGGCCGGTACTCAACGTGGAACCACGGCGGTACCGCCTGCGCATCCTCAACGCAAGCAACGCCCGTACTCTCATCTTGAAGATCGTGGCTAATGCCACAGCCCCCCGCCCCGTCAGCCCCGCATTGCCCTTCTGGCAGGTCGGAAACGACCAGGGGTTCCTGCCGACCCCGGTCCAGTTGGATCAACTCCTACTGGCCCCCGCAGAGCGCGCTGACGTGGTGGTCGACTTCACCGGCACCCCAGTTGACACCGAGCTCTACTTGATCAACGAAGGCCCGGACGAGGCGTACGGCGGCGGCGCACCGGTCACCGACTTTATGCCAGCGAATATCACGACCACAGGGCAGGTCATGAAATTCACTGTCATTTCCCTTGGCTCCACCGACACCAGTGTCCCGCCGTCACAGATCGCGCTTCCTCCGATCCCGGCGCTTCCCGAAAGCCGGACGGTCCGAAAGCTATCACTCAATGAGGAGGACTCCGCGCACTTCACCGACGCGCCCACGATGGACACACTTGGCACAGTTACACCAAGTGGCTCATCTACCCCGCTCCTGTGGTCAGACCCGGTCACCGAGACGCCAATGAAAGGCGACGCCGAAATCTGGGAGCTGTACAACTTCACCAGTGACGCACATCCTATCCACATCCATCAGATCGGATTCCAGGTCCTCGACCGCCAAGCAATCACGGGCGGCGCATTGTCACCACCACAACCAGGGGAAGGCGGATATAAGGACACCGTGATCGCATTGCCAGGTTATATCACCCGAGTCAAGGTCCGCTTTGGCATTGCGGGACGGTACGTCTGGCACTGTCACATTACGGACCATGAGGACAATGAAATGATGCGGCCGTTGCAAGTACTTGATCAGCGCAGCCATTGAGGTCTTCTCAGCGGTGATCACTCGGCGGCGGGATGAAGGGAGCGGAGCGGGAGTCTGCGACCGGCTTGAAGGGTGTCAAAACTCCTATCAGGCCGCTGAACTGGGGGTTTCCTACGGGCTGCGAGGTGACTGGCCCGGGGCGCCGTCGTACTCGTTGAGGAGTCCGCCGAGTACTCGACGGCGCCGAATGGCTGCGGTGGGCAGCGGGATGACGTTGGGTTCGTCGTCTGGGGCCCACAGCTCCAGGCTGCGGTGGGCGCGGCCGGCGTTGTAGTGCTCGGTGTACTCGGCGAGGACGGCGCGCAGATGCCGTTCGCCGGTGATGAGCAGTCGGTCGGTGCATTCGGCGCGCACTGTGCGTATCCACCGCTCCGCGAAGGCGTTCGAGCGCGGGCTCTGTGGCGGCGTCGGGATGACCTCGGTGTTGTTGCCAGCGAAGACAGCGTCGAAGGCGGCCGTGAACTTGGAATCGCGGTCCCGGATGAGGAACCGGAAGCCCCCGGCTCTGTCTCCCTGGTCCATTGGCAGGTTCCGGGCGAGCTGGGCCACCCACTCGCCGCTCGGATGGGCGGTGACGCCGAGGACGTGGGCGCGCCGGGTCTTGATCTCCATGACGAAGAAGGCGTACAGACGTTTGAGGAGCACGGTGTCGACGTGCATGAAGTCGCAGGCCAGGAACGTGTGGGCCTGCCTGCGGAGGAAGGTGTACCAGGTCTTCCGGGAGGCGCGCTGCGGTGCGGGCGGCAAGCCGGAGCGGCGCCGGATCCGGCGGATGGTGGCAGCGGCGACCCGGTGACCGAGTCGCCGCAGCTCACCCTGGATCCTGACGTACCCCCAGGTCGAATTCTCGGTGGTCAGGCGCTGAATGAGCGCGACGATCTCCTCGGAGAGTGGTGGTCGGCCGTGCCTGGCCGGTGGCTGGCGCCACTTCCAGCGGACCAGGCGCCGGTGCCAGGCCAGCAGCGTGCCCGGAGTGACCAGCCGGTGTCGGCGCAAGGCGGGCGGCAGATGGCGCGCGAGAGTGAAGAGTACGGCGCGGTCTGCCCACGACATCCGTGGCCGCCCGACCTGGCGGCGGAGGACAGCGACCTCGTGGCGTAGGGCGAGGATCTCGGCCTTGTTCGCGGCGGAGGAGCGGCCCGGCATGACGAGCCAGCCCATCAGTCGACAGAAGATCAAGTACAGCAGTCGTAGACCCACCAGCTGGGATCATGTCCGGGACACGAAGGCGCGCAAAACCCCTGATCAGCCACCCTACGGCAGTAAAGACACCCTTCAGCGCCGGTGAAGACCCTGGTCGAGCTGTCGCTGGCGGTTGAGCACCGACGCGGGCATGGTGCCCTGTACGCCGCCCTGGACCGGGGCTGGTTCGAACCAACGCGCTTGCGCCGCGCTCTGGCCGGCCTGCCGCTGAGAAGGCAGCCAACGGGCGGATCGTGTTGGCCGTGGACGTGAGCAACTGGCTCCGCCCCCAACGCTCCGACCAGCGACGAGCGGCTGTTCTGCCATGTCTACGGACGTGTCGACCGCAAGACGGACCAGCTCGTGCCTGGCCGGCCGTACTCCTTCGTCGCCGCGCTGGAGTCCGGCCGCACCTCCTGGTGCGCGCTGCCGGACGCCGTGCGCCTGGGCCTCGCAGACGACGCGACCGCCGTCACCGCCGCCCAACTGCGCGACGTCGTCGAGCGGTTGACACAAGCCGAGCACTGGCGGCCGGGCGATCCCGAAATCCTGATCGTGATGGACTCCGGCGACGCCGCCGCCGAGGCCGCCTGGATGGACAACCCGTGTGAGGAGACCAAGGAGGCGTTCGCCTCGGTTGGCGCCGAACCGTGCTTCCACCCGTGCTGGAGAACTGTCGACAACCGGTTCGAGGCCACCGTCGGCGTACGGGAGGCGGCCCGCGCGACGGCCTGACCGTGCGATGACGGCACGTGCCGACGAGGTACGCGTCCCGGGTCCGGGGCGCGGGCGCAGCGTCCGGTGCACCGGGAGTTGCCATCTCCCGCGACCGGAAACGGCCGCCTCGCCGGATCTCTCGCGGCGCCCCGGACAGCAACCGGGAATCGGCCAGGGCGATACTTCTCACCCATGAGAGTCAGATGTCTGGAGATCATCCACCCCGACGGCGACGTCCCCGTCACGGAGTTCGACGGGATCCGGGTGGGCGATGTCTACCCGGTTCTGGAGATGGTCACCGACGACATCGATTGCCAGATCCGCGTGCTCGGCCCTGGCACCCCCGACCCCGGACTGCTCTGGGACCCCGTCTCCTTCGAGACAGTGGACACCCGGATACCGCCCGGCTGGACCCTAGTCATCGCCGACGGCCGCACCCGTCTCGCCGACGCCCGCTGGCAGCGCCCCGGCTTCTGGACCGACTACGCCCACGGTGACCCGCAGGCCTTGGCCGACTACGAGCACGTGAAGCGCGAGCTCCTCACCGCCGCCCCGCCAACCGAGAACTGACCTCTTCGCCCAGGGGCCCTCCCCCGGGTCCGAACAGCAGGCCAGCCCGACGGCGACGGATCAGATCAACTGACCGAGTCCGGGCTCGACTGGCGCTGACCTGGGGCCTTTCTTGTGGAGTCTTGCGGCTTGGCAAGGATCCAAGTGACAGGCGTTGAGGGATCTGGGGAACTAATGGGCTTGATTCGCTTTGACGGACACCCCTGATCAGGGGCTTCGGTCCCGGTAAGGATGATGTCCATCATGGAGAGCATGGGGAAGAAGCCGCGC
>NZ_JBSFJU010000108.1:0-17350 GCF_053598215.1 Kitasatospora sp. NPDC001175
TGGCCGCCGCACAGTCGGTCCAGAGCCGTCGCCGGCCTTGTCCGGACTGCGACCCGTCTCCGGTAGTTCCAACACGCCTGGCCAGGTTCCACCTATCGTGTCCCGGCTCAAGTCACTCACCGTGGCGACGTCGAGGGGCCGCCAACTATCGGTTCCAATCGCCAGCTACCGGTTCCAGTCACACAAGTCAGCTTCGGGCCAAGCGAGTTGCCCGGCAACAAAACAAGCATGCATGCTTGCTTTATCGCCCGCCCGCTGCCAGGCTGCTGCCCGTTGGTGCGACGGTGCGAGACACGCGGCGGCAGGGGAGACTTGCGGTGTTGCGGATCGGCAATGCGTCAGGCTTCTACGGAGACAGGTTCTCCGCCTTCAGGGAGATGCTCACCGGCGGTGGGCTGGACGTGCTCACCGGGGACTACCTGGCCGAACTGACCATGCTGATCCTCGCCCGGGACCGGCTGCGGGATCCGCAACTCGGTTATGCCAGGACGTTTCTGCGGCAGATGGAGGAGTGTCTCGGGCTGGCGCACCAGACGGGGGTGCGGATCGTGGTCAACGCGGGCGGTCTCAACCCGGGCCGACTGGCGGACGCGCTGCGCGAGTTGGCCCAGAAACAGGGAATTCCGCTGCGGGTGGGACAGGTCGTCGGCGACGATCTGCTGCCCAGGGCCGCCGAGTTGGGGCTGCCGGACGGCCTGCTGGCCGCCAATGCCTACCTCGGCGCGTACGGGATCGCCGAGTGCCTGCGCGGCGGTGCGGACCTGGTGGTGACCGGCCGGGTCACCGATGCCGCGCTGGTGGCCGGACCAGCCGTCGCGCACTTCGGCTGGGGCCCGCAGGAGCTGGACGCCCTCGCCGGGGCGGTCGTGGCCGGCCACGTCCTGGAGTGCGGAGCCCAGGCCACCGGTGGCAACTACGCGTTCTTCCAGGAGCACGACGTGCGTCGCCCCGGGTTCCCGATCGCCGAGATCGAGGCGGACGGCAGCAGCGTCATCACCAAGCACCTCGACACCGGCGGCGCCGTCACCGTGGAGACCGTCACAGCCCAGCTGCTGTACGAGACCGGCGGGGCGCGCTACGCGGGACCGGACGTCACCGCACGGCTGGACACCGTACGGCTGAGCCAGGACGGACCCGACCGGGTCAGGATCAGCGGTGTGCGCGGCGAGGAGCCGCCGCCCACCGTGAAGGTCGGGCTGAACCGGCTGGGCGGCTGGCTGGGCGAGGTGGTCTTCGTCCTCACCGGGTTGGACATCGAGGCCAAGGCGGCCCTGCTGCGGGAGCAGCTGGAGCAGGCGCTGGATCCGCGCCCGGCCGAGCTGCGCTGGACCTTGGTCCGGACAGACCATGCCGACGCCGGTACCGAGGAGACCGCCTCCGCCCTGCTGCGGCTCACCGTGCGGGACGGTGACCAGCGTCCGGTCGGGCGCGCTCTGAGCAGCGCGGCGGTGGAACTGGGCCTGGCCAGCTACCCCGGATTCCACCTCACCGCCCCACCTGGCCCCGGGACTCCGTACGGGGTGTTCGAGGCCGTCCACCTGGACGCCGGGGCGGTCGCCCATTTGGCCGTGCTGCCGGAAGGGCGCAGCGTTCCGGTGCCGCCGCCGACCGCGACCCGGGAACTCCGGCCCCTCGAACAGCCGTCGCTGCCACCGCCGCCCATGCCGGGCCCGACCCGCCGGGCGCCGCTCGGGCTGCTGGTCGGCGCCCGCAGCGGTGACAAGGGCGGGGACGCCAACCTCGGTGTCTGGGCCCGCAGTGAGCCGGGCTGGCGCTGGCTCGCGCACACCCTGACCGTCGACCTGCTGCGTCGGCTGCTGCCCGAGACGGCGGCGTTGACCGTCACCCGGCACCTGCTGCCCAACCTGCGCGCGGTCAACTTCACCATCGAGGGCCTGCTCGGTGAGGGCGTCGCGGCGCAGTCCCGGTTCGACCCGCAGGCGAAGGCGCTGGGGGAGTGGCTGCGCGCCCGCCACCTCGACCTTCCGGAGGAACTGCTGTGACCGTCCTGACCACCCGGCTGGATCCGGCCGGGCCCGAGTACACGGCCAACCGGGACGCGATGCTCGCCAAACTGGCCGAGCTCGACACCGAGCACGCCAAGGCGCTGGCCGGCGGCGGGCCCAAGTACGTGGCACGGCACCGCAGCCGGGGAAAGTTGCTGCCGCGCGAGCGGATCGAGCTGCTGATCGACCCGGACTCGCCCTTCCTGGAACTCTCCCCGCTCGCCGCCTGGGGCAGCGACCACCCGGTCGGCGCGGCGCTGGTCACCGGTATCGGCGTCATCGAGGGCACCGAGTGCGTCATCACCGCCAACGACCCGACCGTGCGCGGCGGCGCCAGCAACCCGTGGACGCTGCGAAAGGCCCTGCGCGCCAACGAGATCGCCCTGCACAACCGGCTGCCGCTGGTGAACCTGGTCGAGTCCGGCGGTGCCGACCTGCCCAGCCAGAAGGAGATCTTCATCCCGGGTGGTGCGCTCTTCCGCGACCTGACCCGGCTCTCGGCGGCCGGAATCCCCACCGTGGCGGTGGTGTTCGGCAACTCAACCGCCGGAGGCGCGTACGTGCCCGGCATGTCGGACCACACGGTGATGGTCAAGGAGCGGGCCAAGGTCTTCCTCGGCGGCCCGCCGCTGGTGAAGATGGCCACCGGTGAGGAGGCCGACGACGAGTCGCTGGGCGGCGCCGAGATGCACGCCCGCACCTCCGGGCTGGCCGACCACTTCGCGCTGGACGAGCCCGACGCGCTGCGGACCGCCCGCCGGATCGTCCGCCGCCTGCACTGGCGCAAGGCCGGACCCGGCCCGCGACTGGACGCGCCGCCACCCAGGTACGACGAGGAGGAGCTGCTCGGCATCGTCCCTGGTGACCTCAAGGTCCCCTTCGACCCGCGCGAGGTGATCGCCCGGATCGCCGACGGCTCCGACTTCGACGAGTTCAAGCCGCTCTACGGCCCGAGCCTGGCCACCGGCTGGGCCACCCTGCACGGCTACCCCGTAGGCATCCTGGCCAATGCGCAGGGCGTGCTGTTCAGCGCCGAGTCCCAGAAGGCCGCCCAGTTCATCCAGCTGGCCAACCAGCGCGACATCCCGTTGCTCTTCCTGCACAACACCACCGGCTACATGGTCGGCCAGGCGTACGAGCAGGGCGGCATCATCAAGCACGGCGCGATGATGATCAACGCGGTCTCCAACAGCAAGGTCCCGCACCTGTCGGTGCTGATGGGCGCCTCGTACGGGGCAGGGCACTACGGAATGTGCGGACGGGCCTACGACCCGCGCTTCCTGTTCGCCTGGCCGAGCGCCAAGTCGGCGGTGATGGGACCGCAGCAACTCGCCGGCGTGCTCTCGATCGTCGCCCGGCAGTCGGCGGCGGCCAAGGGGCAGCCGTACGACGAGGACGCCGACGCCGCGATCCGGGCCATGGTGGAGCAGCAGATCGAGGCCGAGTCACTGCCGGTCTTCCTGTCCGGACGGCTCTACGACGACGGCGTGATCGACCCGCGCGACACCCGAACCGTGCTCGGGCTCTGTCTCTCCGCGATCCACAGCGGCCCCGTCGAGGGCACGCGTGGCTACGGCGTCTTCCGGATGTGAGGGCTGACTCATGATCAACTCCCTGCTGGTGGCCAACCGGGGCGAGATCGCCCGCCGGATCCTGAGGACCTGCCGTGAACTCGGCATCGCCACCGTCGCCGTCCACTCCGACCCGGATGCGGACGCTCCGCACGTCCGCGAGGCCGACACCGCCGTACGGCTGCCCGGAGCCGCACCCGCCGACACCTATCTGCGCGCCGACCTGGTCATCGAGGCGGCGCTGGCCGCCGGGGCGGACGCCGTCCACCCCGGGTACGGGTTCCTGTCCGAGAACGCCGAGTTCGCGCGCGCCGTCCAGGCCGCCGGGCTGACTTGGATCGGCCCCTCACCCGAGGCGATCGCCGCGATGGGCTCCAAGACCGAGGCCAAACGGCTGATGGCGGCGGCCGGGGTCCCCGTGCTGACCGTCGCCGCCGAACCCACCGAGGACGATCTGCCGCTGCTGGTCAAGGCGGCGGCCGGTGGTGGCGGACGCGGTATGCGGATCGTCCGGCGGCTCGCCGACCTGCCGGACGCGCTGGCCTCGGCCCGAGCCGAGGCGGCGAAGGCCTTCGGTGTGGCCGAGGTCTTCTGCGAGCCGTACCTGCCGACCGGGCGCCATGTCGAAGTCCAGCTGCTGGCCGACCACTTCGGCACGGTCTGGGCCCTGGGCGAACGGGACTGCTCACTGCAGCGCCGCCACCAGAAGGTGATCGAGGAGGCCCCGGCACCGGGCCTGTCGCAGCGGGTCCGGGCCGAACTCCACACCGCCGCCGTCGATGCCGCCCGAGCCATCGGCTACACCGGCGCCGGGACGGCCGAGTTCCTGCTGGCGCCCGACGGCCGGATCTTCTTCCTGGAGATGAACACCCGCCTCCAAGTCGAGCACCCCGTCACCGAGTGCGTCACCGGCCTCGACCTGGTCGCGCTGCAACTGCGCATCGCCGAAGGCGAGGCACTGCCCGCCGAGCCGCCCGCGATCCGGGGCCACGCGATCGAGGCGCGGCTCTACGCCGAGGATCCCGAGCGCGACTGGCAGCCGCAGACCGGCACCCTGCACCTGCTCCAGCTCCCGGACGCACCGGCCGAGTTCACCACCGGGACCGGGGACACGGGGCTGCGCCTGGACTCGGCGACCGCCGGGCCCGCGGTCATCGGCGTCCACTACGACGCCATGCTCGCCAAGGTGATCGCCTGGGCCCCGACCCGGGCCACCGCCGCCCGCCGACTGGCCGACGCGCTCAGCCGCGCCCGCATCCACGGGCTGACCACCAACCGCGAGCTGCTGGTCGCCGCGCTGCGCCACCCGGCCTTCCTGGACGGCCGGCTGCACACCGGGTTCCTCGCGGAACACGCCGCCGAGCTCGCCCCCGGTCCGCAGAAGCACACCCCGCTGGCCGCGCTCGCCGCCGCCCTCGCGGACGCCGCCGCCCGCCCCGGCGCCTTCCCGTCCGGCTGGCGCAACCTGCCCTCGCAACCCCAGCTCAAGCGCTACCGCGGGCCGGACGGCACCGAGTACGAGGTCCGCTACCGCCACACCCGCACCGGCCTGCAGGCCGAGGATCACCCCGATGCCCAACTGCTCGCCGCGACCCCCGAACACGTCACCCTCCGCACCGGCGGCCTGACCCGCACCTTCGAGATCGCCGTCCACGAGGACACCGTCCACCTCGACTCACCACTCGGCGCGCTCACCCTCACCGCACTCCCGCGCCACCCCGAGCCCGCCGTCCACACCGACCCCGGCGCACTGCTCGCCCCCATGCCGGGCACCGTGGTCCGGATCGCCGTCACCGTCGGTGAGCAGGTCGAGGCCGGCCGGCCGCTGCTCTGGCTGGAGGCGATGAAGATGGAACACCGGGTCTGCGCGCCGGCCGACGGGCTGCTCACCGAACTCCGCGTCACCCCGGGCCAACAGGTCGAACTGGGAACCCTGCTGGCCGTCGTCCAGCCCTGACTAGGCGTCAGGCACTCGCTGGGTGCACGACGCCACGGCCGGTTCCCCGGGCTGAATCGTCCATGCGAAGACCGCTCACGGAAGAGGACCACACCCATGTCCGTGTTCACCGAATCCCCCGAGCGCCAGGCCCTGCGCCGCGCCGTCTTTGAGCTCGGCCGCCGCTACGGCGCCGGGTACTTCCAGGCCAAGGCCCGGGCCGGGCAGCCCACTCACGAACTCTGGTCGGAGGCTGGCAAGTTGGGCTACCTCGGAGTCAACATACCGGCCGAGTACGGCGGTGGCGGCGCCGGCATCAGCGAACTGGCCATCGTCCTGGAGGAACTGGGCGCCGCCGGAACGCCGTTGCTGATGCTGGTGGTCTCACCGGCCATCTGCGGCACGGTGATCGCCCGGTTCGGCACCGATCAGCAGAAACAGCAGTGGCTCCCCGGACTCGCTGACGGAAGCCGCCGGATGGCCTTCGGCATCACCGAGCCGGACGCCGGCTCCAACTCCCACCGGATCGGCACCATCGCCCGCCGCGACGGCGCCGACTGGCTGCTCTCCGGTCGGAAGGTCTTCATCTCCGGCATCGACCACTCCGACGCCGTCCTGTTCGTCGGCCGTACCGAGGACGCCACCACCGGCAAGCTGAAGCCCGCCCTGTTCATCGTGCCCCGCGACACCCCGGGCTTCGAGTACCGGCCCATCCCTATGGAACTCGTCACCGCAGAGAAGCAGTTCCAGGTCTTCCTGGACGACGTCCGGCTGCCCGCCGAGGCACTGGTCGGGGACGAGAACGCCGGGCTGATGCAGCTGTTCGCCGGCCTCAACCCCGAACGCATCATGACCGCCGCCTTCACCCTCGGCCTCGCCCGCCAGGCGCTCGGCTCCGCCGTGGAGTACGCGCGCACCCGCACCGTCTGGGACACCCCGATCGGCGCGCATCAGGGGATCGCCCATCCGCTCGCCCAGTGCGCCATCGAGGTGGAACTCGCCCGGCTGATGATGCAGAAGGCCGCCGACCTCTACGACAGCGGTGACGACGTGGCGGCGGGCGAGGCCGCCAACATGGCCAAGTACGCGGCGGGTGAGGCCGCCTGTCGCGCGGTCGACCAGGCCGTGCAGACCCTCGGCGGCAACGGGCTCACCCAGGAGTACGGCCTGGCCGCCCTGATCGCGGCCACCAGGGTCGCCCGGGTGGCGCCGGTCAGCCGGGAGATGGTGCTCAACTTCGTGGCCCAGCACACCCTGGGCCTGCCCAAGTCGTACTGACCGGTCGGCCCCGCCGGGTACGCGCTCTGTTCCCGGCGGCTGCCGTTGGCCACCCTGGGGTAGCGAGTACTCGTACCGATCCCGCCGAACCGGAGGCACGTATGGCGTTTCGCAGCGACCGTCCCGACATCGCCCCTCTCGAACTGCCGATCCACGACGCGGTACTGGCCACCGCGGAGCGGCACGCCGAGATCCCCGCACTCGTCGACGGCGTCACCGGAGAGTCCGTCAGCTACGCCCAACTCGACACCGGGAGTCGGCGGGTGGCGGCCGGACTGGCCGAGGCCGGTGTCCGCAAGGGCGATGTGGTCGCGCTGTACAGTCCCAACACCATCGCCTACCCCGTCGCGCTGTACGCGGCCACCAGGGCCGGGGCGACCGTCACCACCGTCAGTTCGCTGGCCACCGTCAAGGAGCTCACCGGCCAGCTGCGCGACAGCCGGGCCCGCTGGATCGTCACCGTCTCACCCTTCCTCGCGGCCGCCGCCGAAGCCGCCGGCGTCCTCGCCCAGGAGGGGCAGCCGATCCAGGAGATCTTCGTCTGCGACCGGGCCGAAGGCCACCGCTCACTCACCGACCTGCTCGCCTCCACCGCTCCCGAACCGCAGCCGCGGATCGACCCGGCCACCGACATCGCCGTGCTGCCGTACTCCAGCGGCACCACCGGACTGCCCAAGGGCGTGATGCTCAGCCACCGCAGCGTCTCCAGCAACCTGTTCCAGACCGAGTCGATGCGCCGCACGGAACCGGGTGAACGCATCCTGGCGGTCCTGCCCTTCTTCCACTACTACGGTTCCGAAGGGAGAGTTTGCCGCCCCTGAGGCACGGGTCGGTGGAAGCCTCGGGGCGGCTGCTTTGGGGTGGGCCAGCGCTGCTGGCCCTTCTTTCATTTCGGGACCTGTTGCGGTTCGGCAGGCCGTAGCGGATGCGGCCGGGAGGTTTACCACCACGTGGTGAGGACGTGGGCAGCTGCAGCGCCTAGTCGTGGAGGGTGGCAGAAAACGATCTTCCTGAGTGGATCCGGCAACACCGCCGGGAGGTTGGCATGCGCCTGCGCGACCTCCGCGTCGAGCGAGACCTGACACAGGCGCAACTCGCGGAGATGATCGAGATCGACAGCAAGGCGGTGTCGAGAGCCGAGAACGGGCACTACAACATCGGCATCGACTTGATTGCTAACGTTACGATCTGGCGCCTGTTCAAGAGCGATCCTTTGGCTGGGGGACGCCGTACGGCTTTCGGCGCCCCCCAGCGGGATGGGTCAGCCGCCCCAGTTGGTGTCCATGGCAATGAGCGTGCCAGCCGACACGGGCGCCTGAGGCGCAGTCTGGGCGGCGATCGTGGCGTCGGCCTGGGGAGCCGAGTCTGCCGATGCCTGGCCCGCGCCGACGGCGACAATCGCCGCGGCTAGGGCCAGCACTATGGCGGTGCCGGTCTTCTTCATGCTGCTCCTCTGACGCTTGGCAGGCCGGGGAAGGTGCGCCCGATTCCGGATCGGGCCTGCCTGCGGTCCAAGCACAGTGTGCGAGCAACGCGCATGTCAACCGGTCGTATGGCGGTTTCCCGTTCATGATCCCCCCATGGATCGCCAGGTCACAGCTTGTTGGTGGCGCATCAACTTGCACTTTCAACGATCCCCCGCTGACCGTGGGTTCACAACCCAACTCTGGCGAACTTTTGCGCAGGCGCACTAAAGTTCGGCCGTGACGCCATACATAGGGCCCCGAAAGCCAGTCATTACCGAGGGCGCCATCGACCTCTACGGCCGGATCCTGGCTGGCGAGCAGCCTGGCGACGCGGACTGCGATGCCACCGCCCAGCTGCGCTTCCTTAACCTGGTACGCGAGGACCCGACACTCGGCTTCGTCGTCGTCGACCCGGCCTACGTTGGGGCACAGTGGGCCGCGAGTCTCTACAGCGAGGCTGCGCGCGCGGTGGAGAACGCGGCGGCGGTAGGAGATGCCCTGCGACCTCTCCAGCGGGTCTACGACAACAGGCCTGTTGGGGCGACAGGCATCATCGAGTACTTGTTGGGGTCTGCGGCTATCAACGACCGTCTGGGCCAGGTCCTCGGAGGGTGCACTACCGAACTGCTGGTCTGCCAGCCCGGGGGACCTCGTAGCCAGGAGACCTTGGACGGGACTTTCGATCGGGACATCGCGACGTTGCGCCGCGGCGTGAGGATGCACACCCTGTACCACGAGGAAGCGCGGTCCGGGGAGGCGATGTCGGCCTGGGTGTCGACGATGACCGCGGCCGGCGCCGAGATCAGGACGCTTGCGGAGCCCTTCCAGCGGATGATCATCATAGACAGGCGAATCGCGGTAATCCCGGGCAACGAGATCCTGATCACCAGCCGGGAGGCAGTCGCCTACATGGTGAACGACCCCGGAGTGGCGGAACACCTTGCCAAATCGTTCGAACGGGACTGGGCACGGGCGGATCCGTGGGGACGCCAGCCAACGGGGACACTGACCGAGCGCCAGGAGATCATCATGAAGGGACTGGCGGCTGGCGACAGCCAGGTGGTGATCGCCCGGAGGCTCGGGATGTCCAAGCGGGCGATGGCCGAAGCCATCGCGGAGCTGAAGGACGCCTACAACGCGAAGAGCCTGTTCGAGCTGGCCCACAAGTGGACGCTCAACGCTGGAGGGCCCGCGTAAGCCTCCGCACCGTCGCAGCGTCGGCGCTCCCGAGGTGGATAAGCGGGATGCCGGCCATGACACCGCGGATGTCGATGCCGAGAGACGGCAACGTGATCCCAAGCGCGACCAGTTGGGCTCTGAACTCCTCGGAAGCCTCCAGGGCCTCGCGCCAGGCATCCTGTCCGTTGACCATGTCATCCTTCCTGATCTGATGGGGAAGTGGGTGTCGTCGTACAGCCGACGTGCCGGTCGATGGCCTCCTCGCGGTCGTTGATCGGCCACCTGTAGCGGCCGCGCCCGTAGGCGCCGCAGTGGATGCAGTAGCCGTAGGTCATCTCGTCCGGCGAGGCGGTCGGGTCGGGGACTTCGCGGTACTCGGCCTGCAGATCGTCGGCTGGCGTCATGACGGTTCTTCCCTGGGCACCATGAGCCAGGGCACCACCGCGACGTGCGCGTAACTACGGTGCGCCTGCTCCTCCTTGATGTGCTCGAACGGCCACTTCTGCGCGTCCTTGAAGTCCTCGTGCACGGGCCCTTCGGCGCCGCACGGCTTGCCGTCCTCGTCCTCGGCGAGGCACCGGTACATGTGCTGGATCGGCTGTGCGTCAGGCTCACGGTCCGGCGTCAGGGTCCAGTCGAGGAATCGGAAGAGCTTACGGGGCATGATGCTGTTCTCTCAGGGGCGGTAGACATTGCTCAGCTGGTAGGCACCCTTGTCGGGGCAGTCGGGGGATCCGCACTCACAGAACGGGAAGCCACTCGGGACGCCCCTCGGAGCGAGAAGCTTGTCGGCTTCGACCAGGTCGTAGTCGTCCAGCGGACGCCAGCCCTCCGGCGGGGTCACCCGCTGGCGTGCCTCCGCCTTGTACTCCTCAGAGGTCTTCGCGGCTCTCATTGGCCTTGCACCACGCAGGCGATGCAGCGGCCCCGGTCGCGCACCACCAGGTCGCTGACGCGCTCCGGCGGGGCCACGCAGTCGAAGTGCAACTGCACATCGCGGGCCCCACACGTCCGGCACGACAGGCCGTCGTGAGCGATGGACTCCTGGGCATGCCCGATCACGCCCTCACCGCCATCGTCCTGAGTAATCATCAGATTTCTTTCTCCTCCCGGCAATCAAGCCAAGCTCGCGCCTTCACGCCCCTATCCTCGGAAGTGGCGCACGCCGCAGGAAGACAGCGCATGTCCGCAGGTGTCCGCACCTGCGCGGACACGCGGACGCAAGGGAGATAGCAGGTGAGCGAGACCTTTGCGCAGGCACTGAAACGGTTGCGTGGCAGCCGCTCGATCCGAGACCTCGCGCTCCTGGCAGCCTGCGGCAAGACCGTGATCGGCGACCTGGAGACCGGCCGCCGACAGCCGACCATGACGATCGCCGCGGCGCTCGATTCGGCGCTCGGCGCCGGAGGTTACCTGCGTGACCTCGCCGGCAACCCGCCGGGGACTCCGGCGACCGTCCGGGCCGCCCAGTTCCAGGCTGGTTTCGCCGAGCAGTTAGCCGCCGGGCCGATGACTCCGACGAGCCTGGAGGAATGGGAGGTCACCATTGCTCGCCACGGCAGGGCAACGCGCTACCGGCCCGAGGCGGAGATCCTGGACGACCTCCTCGCCGACTTCACCGACCTGCGCGCTCTCCTTGGGTACCGGCATCCGCCGGCGATACGGCGCCGCCTGCTCTCCGCATGCGCCTCACTGTCCGGGCTCCTCGCGCTTACCTTGCTGAAGTTGGACGATCCCGGCGCTCGCGACTGGTGGCGTACTGGGCGTGCCGCCGCCGCTCAGGCCGAGGACCGTCCGGTTTTGGCGTGGATCTACGCGCAGGAGTCCTACCAGCTCTATTACGGCGGTGATTTCGCCGGTGCTCTCGACCTGGCTATCCGCGCTCAGCAACTGGCTGGCGGTCTCCCGTGTGTTGCTGACGCGCTGACGGCGCCTTTGGAGGCCCGGGTGCATGCCCGAGCCGGTCGCAGGGACGAGACGGCTGATGCTCTCCGACGTGCTGAGGTCGCGCTTGCACGCCTTGACCCTGTCGACCAGCAGGCGTCAGCGTTCGGCTACGACGCTGCCCAGCTTGCCTTCCACTCTGGCAGTGCCTGGACCCTGCTCCACGACACCACACGGGCGTGGGATCAGCAGCAAAGGGCCATTGAGCTGTACCCGGAGGAGAACCGCCTCGATCGGGCGTTGGTCGCGCTTGACCGGGCGGAGTGCCTGACATGGGATGGCCACATCAGCGACGGCGCACATCTGGCCGCTGGAACCGTGGCAGCGCTGCCTACCGAGTTCCGCAGCCCGATCGTTCTCTACCGTGCTCGGGACGTTGCGGCTACCGTGCCTGAGACCGACCGACGACTGCCGGAGGTGCGGGTGCTGCAAGAGCTTCTTGCCCTGCCCTCGGCCGGATGAGAGGCATGCCAATGGCGCTGGAGATCATGACTGCGACCACGGCGGAAGCCGAGACGATCGCGGCGATTCTCGGTGAAGTCGAGGAGTACTACGGCGGCACGAACACGCCGCCGCCTCTCGGCGATGTAACGGCCGCACTGTTCGGGCCGGTGCCGGCGGCGACGGTCATCCTCGCAAGGGATGGAGAGCAGGTAGCCGGACTTGCCGCCGTCAGCCGCCTCTGGCCAGCCACGGGTGCCGACATCTCGCTCTACTTGAAGGAGCTCTACGTCCGGGCCCCGTACCGGCGCCGCGGCACCGCCCGCATGCTCATGGCCGCCGTCCACGAGCACGCGAGGGAGCTTGGCTGTTCGAGGGTGGAATGGACGGCGGATCGCGACAACCCGCCCGCACTGGAGCTGTATAAGGCGCTTGGCGTGACCCCGCACCAGGGGAAGGTCTTCTACCGGTCGGAGGTCTGATCCGCCTGCGGGCTGAGCGGCCATCGCTGAACGCGAAAGCGCCCCCGCCCGGCCGGAGCCGAGCGGGGGCGAGTCAGAGCTTTCCGCTCGTGATGAGCAAGGGCACGAGTATGGCAAGGAGCGGGACGATGACCGCCCCGACCATCCAACGGCGGGTCTCCTGAAGGCGCCGCACGTCGTCCACCCGGGCCGCCTTCAGAGCAGCGACCTGGTCTGCGAGCACACGGTGTCGTTCATCCTGCGCGGCTTGTTGTAGAGCCAGAACCTCGGAGTCGACCTTGCCCTCGACCCGCTGCGCGAGTGCACGAATGTCCTCTTTGATGTCCGCCAGCCCCGCGTCAATGCGGCGCCCGAGCTCGCCGAGCGTGAGTTGCTGCTCGTCAGGCACGAGCGCCTCCGGTGGTGGGTGGGGTGGTGCTGGGCAGGGAAGGGCGGCGCCGCGATCTGATACTGCGGCGGCGCAGGTCAGTTCTCCGGCAGGACGGCGGGGCGGGCGGTGTGCGGGGCCTGGTAGCCGGCGAGGAACGTGAGCGCGGTCGGGATCAGCGCGATCAGTGGTGCCTGGAGCCAGCTGGGCAGCGGTCCGAGGAGGGAGTTGTCGGCCTGGACGGCATTGAGGACGGCGACGGCGATACCGGCGAGGAACGCCGCGGTCGAGCTCGCCTTCACCTTGGCCTCGATGGGTGCGATGGGCATGCTGAACTCCTCTCGGCTCAGGTGACGTTGTCCGTGCGGAAGGCGCAGGCCCAGGTGGCGGGGCCCACGATCCCGTCCTGCGTCAGGCCCTTCTCGGCCTGGAACTGGCGGCAGATCGAGGCGGAGGCGGGGCCGTACCAGCCGTCGACGGTGATGTGCCAGCCGCGGTCGGACATGCGCTGCTGCCAGGCGCGCACGTTGGAGTCGTGAATCTCGGGGGTCTGCAGGCGGAGGTACTCGCCGGGCCAGGCTGGGCCGGACGGCGCGAACGACAGGGCCCAGGAGCTGAGCGCGTCGGTGCTGTCGAGGTGGCAGTAGTCCTGGTCGACGGGGTTGTCCGAGTACTGGTGGAAGAGCCAGTTGGCTCGGATCCCGGGGTCGCCAGCGGAACGTCCGGCGGTGGCTATCCAGAGGAAGTCGGCGACGTAGCCGGTGGTGTCGACGTTCTCCCAGTAGTCGAAGTTGCAGTACATGCCGACCGGGTTGGCTGGCGCCTTCTGCTTGACGTACCGGAGCCACGCTTCCTTGTAGGCGAGCTGATCGGCGTGCGACACGCCACTGTTGGCGCTGTCGTAGCCCTCCCAGTCCAGGACGAGGATGTCGCCGGGCTGCGGCTGGGCGGTCGCCAGGAAGCGGTCGGCCTCCGCCTCAACCGAGTTGGCCATGTGCGGGTAGTGGTAGTAGCCGACGACCAGGCCGTTGGCGCGGGCGTGATCCCGCTGGTCGGTCCACTCGGGGTTGGTGTAGCTCAGGCCCTCGGTGACCTTGATGAACACGAAGCTGAGGCCGCTCGTGTCGGGGTTGGAGGACTGGTAGCTGGCCCAGTCCTGGCCGTAGATACCCATGTTCAGTGCTCCTGGGATTCGGTGGCCGCCGGGTATTGGTCCCGGCGGATGGTGTTGTGGAGATGCCGGAGGTGGCGGCGGACGAGCAGGTGGTGGATGCCGACGACCGGCACCCAGATGACGTTCGCGGCGAGGTTGGGCCAGACCTGCAGCCACGCCTTCCACAGCCATGCGGCCATCAGCGGCCGGCCTTCGCCGCCGCGGCAATCATGTGGGCGTGGATCGCATCGATACGGGCCCGCGCCTCGGCGGCGACCAGCGGGTCGCGGATCACGATGAGCGCGTTGTCCTGCAGCCCTTCGCCGGACGCGGACCAGTTCGTGGAGCCGGTGATGACGTCGATGCCGTCGATCACCACCTCTTTGAGGTGCATGATCGCGCCGCGTTCCGAGCGGCCGACCGCCACCGACGACGCCGGATACGCCTCCCGGGCGAGGATCTCCCGCTCGTGGACCCCGCCGGCCTGGGAGGAGTCGAGGGTGAGCTGCACGACGATGCCCGGGTCGGCGAGCTTCGCCTTGATGATGTCCGCCAGCTCCGGATCGTCGAACCCGTACATGGCGATGGCGAGGCTGCGCTGCGCGGAGGCGATCAGGGTGCGGAGCGCCCCGTGGACGTCGTCGACCGGGCTGTAGAAGGTTCTGACGGCGGCGAGGTAGCCGGCCGGGAACCCGCCGGTCTTGTACTGGTCGAGGGTTGCGAGGTCGGGTAGGGCCATGGCTACAGCCCCTTGGCGGTGAGCCAGGTGTGGGCGGCCTGCGCCATGGCCATGTCGACCGCGGCCGGGCCGGGCGCCGGAGTGGGCGTCGGGGTCGGGGTGGTGGTCCAGGCGGGGATGGTGACGTCGCCCTGCTGGGAGAGCAGCCACTGCAGGTCCGCGGCGGCGAGGTAGCCACGACCTTGCTGGCCCCAGCTGGTGCCCCAGCTGTTCGTGAGCCAATACTCGCCGGTGGAGGCGTCGTATGCGGCGATCTCGATCTCGTGACCGCCCGCGACACCGGAGGACTGATCGACGGGGATCCTGCCGTCACCGGCGGGGTTGAACATGCTGTTCAGCCACGGGATTCCGATGATGACCGGGCTGGTCTGCAGCGCGGAGGTGAGTGCCGCAAGGCTGAACGCATGGGTGTAGCTGGCGGCCAGGCCGAGCGCCTGCAGGGCCTTGGCCACGCCGAGGCCGGATGAGCCGGTGTCGGTGGGCGGGTACTGGCCCGGGATCCCGTCCAGGATCGTCGCAAGCGAGTACAGGGCGACCGCGAACACCTCGTCCAGGGAGTGCTGACCGGCGGTGAACAGGCCGTGCGACGCCGCCGCCCCGGCGGGGCTGATCGTGACGGCGGTCGTGGCAGTCCGGCCGGCCGAGTCCGTACCGAGGACGCCGGTCCCGGCGTTACCGGTACACGAGCCGAGCTGACCTTGATCAAGAATGGCGATGCGACGAGTCCAGTTCACCGACTGGAGCGCTGTTTTGGGAAGGACGCCGTGGGCGTAGGCGAGCGAGCGGGGGTCGTGCTCGACGAGACGGCCGAGACGAGCAGTCATGAGGGTCTCCAGAGACGGAAAAGCCCCTGGCAACAGGCCAGGGGCGGCGGGGAGAACAAGGGGCTACTGCCAGCTGGGCGGCAGGCCGGGAGACGGCATCGGATCCGGCGGCGGCGCGGGCTCGGGCGTGCAGTCGCAGTTCGGCAGGGCGGCTGCGGCCGGGGCGGTGCAGGTGGAGCCGTGGACGAGGGCCGCGCTGGCGGCGCTGATCGGGTGCTGCGCGCAGGCGTATACCGCCCGGACCACGTCGTCGCTGGTGGGCAGCGGGCCAAACGCCGGCGGGTTAGCAGGGTCGGCCGCGGCAGTCTGCCGGTCCCGGGCGGCCTGCGCGGCAGCGACGTAGGCGGCGAGTTCCCCGGCAGTGAGGCGTCGGCGCCACTGCACGGCCGGGGTTGCGCCGCACAGGCCGCAGTTCGCCACCGGGGGGAGGGTCACGGCGGGGTGGAGGTTGGTCACGGCAGCCTCCTCAGGCGTGGTCCCAGATGAGCGACCACCAGGGGCCGCCGACGCCTGGGTTGGCGGTGGAGAGGGATCCGCCGGAGTTCTGCTGCGCGACGACCTGAAGGGTGTCTCCGACCGCGCACAGGGCCCTGAAGACCGCGTTGCACGTCGGGTAGCTGCTGGAGGCCGCCGCCGAGGACCAGGAGCCGGTCAGGCTGGAGCCGTTTTTCTGCACGTACACGGCCCGGTTGCCCGTCGTGTTGTTGGCCCAGCAGATCGTGTAGGAGATGAGGTACCAGCCGGCCGCCTGGATCGTGTACTTGGTGGCGTCGACTGACCCGTTGTAGCCGCCGTAGGAGTCGGCGTCGATGTTGTCCCAGGTGACGACGGTATTGGAGCCGGAGGTAAAGGACTGGGCGGTGGCCTGCCGGGCGACAAAGTGCGGCCGGTTCAGGTTGTACGTCAGACCGTTGTAGATGTTCGAGTTCCAGACCGCGGCGGTGAGGTAGTTGCCGGGGACCTCGGTGGCGATGGTGGGTGGGGGGATGTTGACCACGCTGCCTCCAGGCCGGTCGAAGGTTAGGGAGTTGGTCCAGACACGACCCAGCCGGTGGTCAAGGTCACGGTCGGACTGACGCCCGGGTCCTGCGGCTGCACTGTGGGGGTGCAGTTGCAGGCCGGAACGTGGGCCGGATCCGGGGCGGTACAGGTGGTCTGGTGGATGTGCGCGGCGGCGTCCAGGCCAATGGCGTGTAAGGCACAGGCGTACACCGCGTCCAGGTGGGTCGGGTCCGCGACGGACTTGCGGCGCCACTGGACCTCGGCCGGGGCCTGGCAGGCCGCGCAACCCGGAGCCTCAGGCATGGGACCACCTCACCCACAGCGCACTGGTCAGATCCGAGTTGATCGTCGTGTTGATGGCGCCGCCGGAGTTCTGCCAGGCGGCGACCTCGACGTAGTCGCCCGCATTGAGGTAGATGTCCCGCGTCGGGGTAGCCACGCCCGGGGCATTGAAACCTGGCGTCATGGCGAATGAACAGGCGCCGGCGATGGGGTTGCCGTTGACCTGCAAGCGGGAAGCCCTGGCCCCGGTGTTGTTCACGACGAACGCTGCGACGCCGCAGACCGTGTACCAGCCCGCGGCGCCCGACTGGCAGGTGTAGCGGCTGGAGTTGGTGGTGTTGCTGTGGCCGCCGTACGTGTCCAACTGGGTCGTGTCCATCGTCAGCGCCACCCAAGTCGTCGCGGCTATGGACTGGGCAGTCTGCTGAGTACCGACGAAGTCCGGCGGGCTGGACAAGAAGCCACCATTGACGGAGAGCGTGTTGGCCAGAGCCGAGGTGACGTAGTTACCCGGGACCACGGTCGGCCAGACGGGCACGGAAGCGGGCATGCCGAATCTCCCCTCCTACAGGGGTACGGTCAGTATGAACCGCCCCGGGTTCGGTGGGGACTCGATTTCGTGTAAGGATTCGAGTCATGGCACGTCCCACTTCCTACCCGCCTGAGCTGCGCCGTCGTGC
>NZ_JBSFJU010000109.1:0-17009 GCF_053598215.1 Kitasatospora sp. NPDC001175
CTTGACGTGCTGCGTGAGGTGACTCCGCGGGCGGGTCGGGTGCCGCTGCTGTCCACGGTGACCGGCGAGCTGATCGACGGCTCCGGCATGGATGCGGAGTACTGGTACACCAACCTCCGTACCACCGTCCGTCTTCAGGAGGCCGTGGAGGCCCTGCTGGCGGACGGCTACGGCACCTTCGTCGAGGTCAGCCCGCACCCCGTGCTGGTCATGGCGGTTCAGGAGGGCATCGAGCAGAGCGGCCGTGAGGCCGCCGCGTTCGGCACCCTGCGCCGCAACGAGGGCGGTGCCCGTCGACTGCTGGCCTCGTTCGCCGAGGCATGGGTGCGCGGGGTCGCGGTGGACTGGCAGGCGGCCGTCTTCGCCGGTACCGGCACGCCGCTCGTGGACCTGCCCACCTATGCCTTCCAGCGCCGCCGCTACTGGCCCGAGGCGGCTCACGCCGAGGACCTGGCGGCCGAGCGCGCTGCCGTCCTGGACCCGGCGGAGGCGGAGTTCTGGGCCGCCGTGGAGAGCGAGGACCTGGCGTCCCTCGCGGACTCGCTGGCGCTGGCCGACGACGCGCCGCTGAGTGCCGTACTGCCCGCGCTGTCCTCGTGGCGGCGGCAGCGCCGTGAGCAGTCCACCGTGGACGGCTGGCGCTACCGGATCACCTGGCAGCCAATGGCCGACCTCCCCGCCCCCGTACTCTCCGGCACCTGGGCCGTCGTACTGCCCGAACGGCTGGCCGAGGAGGACTGGGTGGCCCAGCTGACCCGCACGCTCGGGCAGCGCGGTGCGGAGGTGCGCAAGCTCGTCGTCCCGGCCGGTGACCTGGACCGCTCCGGTCTCGACGAGCTGGTCCGCAAGCAGCTGGACGACGTGGTCGCGCCGGCCGGAGTGCTGTCCCTGCTCGCCCTGGAGGAAGAGCCGCACCCGGACCACCCGGGCCTGCCGTCCGGGCTCACGGGTACCGTCGCGCTGCTGCAGGCACTCGGTGAGGCCGCGTTCGAGGCCAGGCTGTGGTGCGCCACGCGCGGTGCCGTGGCGGTGAGCCGCGGCGAGCGGCCGACCGGGCTCGCCCAGTCGCTGGTCTGGGGCCTGGGCCGGGTGGCCGCGCAGGAGCAGCCGCAGCGCTGGGGCGGACTGGTGGACCTCCCCGAGCAGGTGGACGAGCGCGGCTTGGACCGACTGGTCGCCGTGCTGGCCGGTGCCGGGATCGAGGACCAGCTCGCGGTGCGCCCGTCCGGGGTCTTCGCCCGCCGGCTGGTGCACGCGCCCTCCGGCCTCGCCCCGGCGGAGAGCTGGCGCCCGAGCGGCACCGTCCTGGTCACCGGCGGTACCGGTGCCCTGGGCGCCCATGTGGCCCGCTGGCTCGCCCGCAGCGGCGCCGAGCACCTGCTGCTCACCAGTCGCCGCGGCCCGGACGCCGAAGGCGCGGACGAACTGCGCGAGGAGCTGACCGCGCTCGGTACCGCCGTCACCATCGCCTCCTGTGACGCGGCCGACCGCGAGGCGCTCGCGGAGCTGCTGGCCTCCGTCGAGGTGTCGGCGGTCTTCCACACCGCCGGTGTCCTGGACGACGGGGTGCTCGACCAGCTGACGTCCGACCGGATCGCGACCGTCTGCCGTCCCAAGGTGGACGCCGCGCTCAACCTGCACGAACTGACGAGGCACCAGAAGCTGGACGCGTTCGTGCTGTTCTCCGGAATCGCCGGCACGCTGGGCGACCCCGGACAGGGCAACTACGCGGCGGCCAACGCCTTCCTGGACGCCTTCGCCGAGCACCGCCGGGCCGAGGGCCTGCCCGCCACCTCGGTGGCGTGGGGCCGCTGGGGTGAGAGCGGTATGGCCGCCGACGGCGTGATCGGCGACCGGCTGGACCGCGCCGGACTGCCCGGCATGGCCCCCGAGTCGGCGATCGCCGCCCTCCAGCAGGCCCTCGACCTCGGCGACACCGTGATCGCGGTGGCCGACATCGTCTGGGAGCGCTTCGCACCCGGCTTCACCGCCGTCCGCGCCTCCGCGCTGCTGGACGAGCTGCCCGCCGTCCGCCGTGCGGCGGCGAGCACCGAAGCCGCAGCCCCAGCCGCGTCCGACGGCTCCGACCTGCGTCAGCGGCTGGCCGGCATGGCCGAACTGGAGCGCGAGCAGACGCTGGTGGACCTGGTGCGGGCGCACGCGGCGGCGGCACTGGGACACCCGACGATGGACGAGGTGGGCGCCGGCCGGGCCTTCAAGGAGCTCGGTCTCGACTCGCTGACCGCCCTGGAGCTGCGCAACCGCCTGGGTGCCGCGACCGGACTGCGCCTCCCGGCGACGCTGGTGTTCGACTTCCCGACCCCGGCCGCGCTGGCCGCCCGCCTGCGGGCGGACCTGCTGCCCGCGGGCGACCAGCAGGGCGCGGCCTCGTTCGCCGACCTCGACCGGCTGGAGGCGGCGCTGTCAACGGTCGCCGAGGACGAGGACACCCGCGCGGACGTGGCCGCCCGGCTCCAGGCCCTGCTGGCCCGGTGGAGCGGCGCCCCGCGCGAGGCGGCGGTCGAGGCCGAGGTCGCCGGCAAGCTGCAGTCCGCCTCGGCAGACGAGGTGTTCGCCTTCATCGACCAGGAGTTGGGCCTCTCCTGACCGGGTTCCCCGGCTCCGCCCGCAACAACTCGCAGTCATCGACATCTTTTGGTGAGGTTCCAACAGTGGATCAGGAAAAGCTCCTCGACTATCTGAAGCGCGTCACGGCGGATCTGCACCAGACCCGTCAGCGGCTGCGCGAGGCGGAGTCGGGGGACTCCGAGCCGATCGCCCTGGTGTCGATGAGCTGCCGTTTCGCGGGCGGAGTGAATTCCCCCGAGGAGCTGTGGCAGCTGGTGGCCGAGGGCCGCGACGCGATCGGCGACTTCCCGACCGACCGCGGCTGGGACGTCGAGTCGCTCTTCGACGAGGACCCGGAGAAGCAGGGCACCAGCTACACCCGTCAGGGCGGATTCCTCTACGGCGCACCGGAGTTCGATGCCGCGTTCTTCGGCATCTCGCCGCGCGAGACGCTCGGCATGGACCCGCAGCAGCGCCTGCTGCTGGAGGCATCCTGGGAGGTGCTGGAGCGGGCCGGGATCGACCCGACCTCGCTCAAGGGCAGCCGGACCGGCGTCTTCGCCGGCACCAACGGCCAGGACTACGGCGATCTGCTGTACGACGTCCCCGAGGGCGTGGAGGGCTACACCCTCACCGGCAACTCGGCGGCCGTGCTCTCCGGCCGGGTGTCCTACACCTTCGGCCTGGAGGGCCCGGCGGTCACCGTCGACACCGCCTGCTCCTCCTCGCTGGTCGCGCTGCACCTCGCCGTGCAGGCCCTGCGCCAGCGGGAGTGCTCGCTGGCGCTGGCCGGCGGTGTCACGGTGATGTCCAGCCCGCGCGCGTTCATCCAGTTCAGCCGCCAGCGCGGGCTCGCCGCCGACGGCCGCTGCAAGTCCTTCGCCGCCGCGGCCGACGGCACCGGCTGGGGCGAGGGCGTCGGCATGCTGCTGCTGGAGCGGCTCTCCGACGCCCAGCGCAACGGGCACCCGGTCCTGGCCGTGATCCGGGGCTCGGCCGTCAACCAGGACGGCGCGTCCAACGGCCTCACCGCCCCCAACGGTCCCTCCCAGCAGCGCGTCATCCGCCAGGCGCTGGCCTCCGCCGGGCTGACCCCGGCCCAGGTCGACGTGGTCGAGGCGCACGGCACCGGCACGGTCCTCGGCGACCCGATCGAGGCGCAGGCCCTGCTCGCCACCTACGGTCTCGAGCGCCCCCAGGACCAGCCGCTGTGGTTGGGCTCGGTGAAGTCCAACCTCGGCCACACCCAGGCCGCCGCCGGTGTCGCGGGCGTGATCAAGATGGTCATGGCGATGCGGCACGGCACCCTGCCGAAGACCCTGCACGTGGACGAGCGCTCGCCGCACGTGGACTGGTCCTCCGGCGGCGTCGCGCTGCTGGAGCAGGCCCGGCCGTGGCCGGAGACCGGTGAGCCGCGCCGCGCCGGCATCTCCTCCTTCGGCGTCAGCGGCACCAACGCCCACACCATCATCGAGCAGGCTCCCGAGCAGGCCGTCGAGTCCGAGGAACGGCAGCCCGCCGCCGGGCTGCTGCCGCACCTGGTCTCCGCCCGGACCGCTGAGGCCCTGCGCGCCCAGGCCGCCCGGCTGCGCGCCCACCTGGACACCGTCCCCGACCTCGCCCAGGCCGATCTGGCCCACTCGCTGGCCACCACCCGGGCCGCCCTCGACCACCGGGCCGCCGTCCTGGCCACCGACCGCGCCGAGCTGCTGGCCGGACTGGACGCCCTCGCCGCCGGCGAGGACGCCCCCAACCTGGTCCAGGGCGTCGCCGCCGCCGACGGCCGCACCGCCTTCCTGTTCACCGGCCAGGGCAGCCAGCGCGCCGGGATGGGCCAGGAGCTGTACCGCGAGTTCCCGGCGTTCGCCGCCGCGTTCGACGAGGTGTGCGCCGCGTTCGACGCGCACCTGGAGCGCCCGCTGCGCGAGGTGGTCTTCGGCGGCGAGGAGCTCGACCAGACCGGCTACACCCAGCCCGCGCTGTTCGCCGTCGAGGTGGCACTGTTCCGCCTGGTCGAGTCCTGGGGCCTGACCCCCGACTTCCTGGCCGGCCACTCGATCGGCGAGCTCGCCGCCGCCCATGTCGCGGGCGTGTGGTCGCTCGCCGACGCCGCCGCGCTGGTCGCCGCGCGCGGCCGCCTGATGCAGCAACTGCCCGCCGGCGGCGCGATGGTGGCGATCGAGGCCGCCGAGGACGAGGTGCTGCCGCTGCTCACCGCCGAGGTGGGCATCGCCGCCGTCAACGGGCCCACCGCCCTGGTGGTCTCCGGCGCCGAGGGCGAAGTCCTTGCGGTTGCCGGCCACTTCGAGGAGCTCGGCCGGAAGACCAAGCGGCTCACCGTCAGCCACGCCTTCCACTCGCCGCTGATGGACGGCATGCTGGACGCCTTCCGCAAGGTCGCCGAGGGCCTGGAGTACCGGCCCGCGCGCCTGCCGATCGTCTCCACCGTCACCGGTGCCTCGCTGTCCGCCGAGGAACTCGGCTCGCCCGACTACTGGGTCCGCCACGTTCGCGAGGCGGTCCGCTTCCTCGACGCGGTCCGCAGGCTCGACGACAGCGGCGTCACCACCTACCTGGAACTCGGCCCCGACGGCGTCCTCACCGCGATGGCCCAGCACTGCCTCGCCGAGGACCGGGACGGCGTCGCCCTGGTGCCCGCGCTGCGGGCCGGCCGCCCCGAGCGGCAGTCGCTGCTGACCGCGCTCGCCCGGGTGCACGTCCACGGCGCCGCGCCCGACTGGCAGGCAGTGTCGGCCGACTGGGGCGGCAGCCGGGTCGCGCTGCCCACCTACGCGTTCCAGCGCCGCCGCCACTGGCCCGAGCCGCCGGCCGGCTGGCTCGGCGACATCACCTCCGCCGGTCTCGGAGCCGCCGACCACCCGCTGCTCGGCGCGGCCGTCGCGCTCGCCGATGCCGACGGCGTGCTGTTCACCGGACTGCTCTCGCTGCAGACCCACCCCTGGCTCGCCGACCACGCCGTCATGGGCACGGTCCTGCTGCCCGGCACCGCCTTCGTCGAACTCGCCATCCGGGCCGGCGACCACGTCGGCTGCCACCGGCTTGCCGAACTGACCCTGGAAGCCCCGCTGGTGCTGCCCGAGCGCGGTGCCGTCCAGCTCCAGCTCGCCGTCGGTGAGGCGGACGCCACCGGCAGCCGCAGCTTCACCCTGCACTCCCGTCCGGAGCCCGAGGACGGTGCCGTCCGGACCGCCGAGCACGCCTGGACCAGGCACGCCACCGGTGTCCTCGCCACCGCCGGCCGTAGCGGCGAGCCGCTCGGCCAGGACAGCTGGCCGCCGGCCGGCGCCGTCCCGGTCGAGACCGAGGGCCTGTACGACTACCTGGCCGAGGCCGGATTCGGGTACGGCCCGGTCTTCCAGGGACTGCGCGCCGCCTGGCAGTCCGGCGACGAGATCTTCGCCGACGTGCGGCTGCCCGAGCAGGCCAAGGCCGACGCCCGCCTGTTCGGCCTGCACCCCGCGCTGCTCGACGCGGCCCTGCACGGCGTCGGCATGGGCACCCTGCTGCGCCCCAGCGAGTCCGGGCGGCTCCCGTTCGCCTGGAGCGGCGTCACCCTGCACGCCTCGGGCGCCGACACCTTGCGGGTCCGGCTCGCCCCGGCCGGTGAGGACGCCGTCACCGTCACCGTCGCGGACGCCACCGGAGCGCCCGTCGCCACCGTGGAGAAGCTGCTGCTGCGCCCGGTTTCGGCGGCCCAGGTGCACGCCGCGCGTGCGGTGCACCACGAGTCGCTGTTCACCGTGGAGTGGCAGCCCGCCCCGCTGGCCGGCCCGGACGCCTCCTTCGACCGCTGGGCGCTGCTCGGCGAGGACACGCTCGGCCTCGGCCTGCCCGCGCACACCGACCCCGCGCTGCGCCCCGAGACGGTGCTGACCGTGGTCCCCACCGAGCCCGGCGAGGGCGCCGAGGCCGTGCACGCGGCGGTGCGGCGGGCACTCGTCCTGGTGCAGGAGTGGCTGGCCGACGAGCGTTTCGCCGACGCCCGCCTGGTGCTGGCCACCTGTGGCGCGATGGCCGTCGCACCCGGCGAGGACGTCACCGACCTCGGCGCCGCCGCCGTCTGGGGACTGGTCCGCTCCGCGCAGTCCGAGCACCCGGACCGCCTGGTCCTGGTTGACCTCGACGCAGACGAGCGATCCCGGCAGGCCCTCGCGGCCGCCGTCGCGGCCGGTGAGCCGCAGCTCGCACTCCGCGGCGGAGCCGTCCACGTACCCCGGCTCGCCCGGGTGACCGCAGCTGACGGCGAGACCCCGGCGTTCGCACCGGAGGGCACCGTCCTGGTCACCGGCGCCACCGGCACCCTCGGCGCGCTGGTCGCCCGCCACCTGGTCACCGCACACGGTGTCCGGCGGCTGCTGCTGGTCTCCCGCCGGGGCGTCGAGGCTGCCGGAGCCCCCGAACTCCTCGCCGAACTCGCCGAGTCCGGCGCCGAGGTGACCCTGGCCTCCTGCGACGTCGCCGACCGCGCGGCCCTCGCCGCGCTGCTCGCCGAGCACCGCCCGACCGCGGTGGTGCACACCGCAGGCGTCCTGGACGACGGCATCGTCTCCTCGCTCACCCCCGAGCGGGTCGACACCGTGCTGCGCCCGAAGGCGGACGCGGCCTGGCACCTGCACGAACTGACGAAGGATCAGAACCTCTCCGCCTTCGTGCTGTTCTCGGCCGCCGCCGGCACCCTCGGCGGACCCGGCCAGGCCAACTACGCCGCCGCCAACGCCTTCCTGGACGCGCTCGCCCACCACCGCCGGGCCGCCGGCCTGCCCGCCACCGCGCTGGCCTGGGGCCTGTGGGCCGAACGCAGCGGCATGACCGGCACCCTGGACTCCGCCGACCTCGACCGCATCAACCGGGCCGGTGTCGCCGCACTGTCCTCCCGCGAGGGCCTGTCGCTACTGGACACCGCGACCGCCCTCGGCGGCGCGGCGTACGTCCCGATGCGGCTCGACCTCGCCGCGCTGCGCGGCCAGGCCGCCTCCCCGGCGCTGCCCGCCCTGCTGCGCGGACTGGTCCGCACCCCCGCCCGGCGCACCGCGCAGGCGGCCGACGCAGGGGAGGGCGGGTTCGCCCAGCAGCTGGCCACCATCCCGGCCGCCGAGCGGGCGAAGGCGCTGCTCGCCCTGGTCGCGGCACACGTCGCCGGAGTGCTCGGCCACGCCGGAGCGGACGCGATCGAGCCCCAACTCGCCTTCAAGGAGCTGGGCTTCGACTCGCTGACCGCCGTCGAACTGCGCAACCGCCTGAACGCCGCGACCGGACTGCGGCTGCCCGCGACGCTGGTCTTCGACTACCCGACCCCGGCCGCCCTGGCCGAGCAGCTGGGCGGCGAACTGCTCGGCTCGGTCGAGGCGGTGGCCGCTGCGGCCGCCACGACGGCCGCCGGGGACGACGACCCGATCGCCATCATCGGCATGGCCTGCCGCTACCCCGGTGGGGTGACCTCGCCGGAGGACCTGTGGCGGCTGGTGTCCGAGGGCGGCGACGGCATCTCCGACTTCCCCGCCGACCGCGGCTGGGACCTGGACGCGCTCTACGACGCCGATCCCGAGCGCCAGGGCACCTCCTACGCCCAACGGGGCGGCTTCCTGCACGACGCCAGCGCCTTCGATCCCACCTTCTTCGGCATCAACCCGCGCGAGGCCCTCGCCATGGACCCGCAGCAGCGGCTTCTGCTGGAGGCGTCCTGGGAGGCGTTCGAGCGGGCCGGCATCGATCCGACCAGCCTGCGCGGCAGCCGTACCGGCGTGTTCGCCGGCGTGATGTACCACGACTACGTCTCCCGGCTGCCCGCGATCCCCGAGGGCGTCGAGGGCTACCTCGGCACCGGAAGCTCCGGCAGTGTCGCCTCGGGCCGGGTTTCCTACACCTTCGGCCTGGAGGGTCCGGCGGTCACCGTCGACACCGCCTGCTCCTCCTCGCTGGTCGCCCTGCACCTGGCCAGCCAGGCGCTGCGCTCGGGCGAGTGCACGCTGGCGCTGGCCGGCGGTGTCACGGTGATGTCCACGCCGGACACCTTCGTGGACTTCAGTCGGCAGCGCGGGCTCGCCGCGGACGGCCGCTGCAAGTCGTTCTCCGCCGACGCGGACGGGACCAGCTGGGCCGAGGGAGTGGGCATGCTGCTGGTCGAGCGGCTGTCGGACGCCCGCCGCAACGGGCACCCGGTACTGGCCGTCGTACGCGGTACGGCGGTGAACCAGGACGGCGCCTCCAACGGCCTGACCGCGCCGAACGGTCCCTCGCAGCAGCGGGTGATCCGCCAGGCCCTGGCCAACGCCGGACTGTCCGCCGACCAGGTGGACGCGGTGGAGGCGCACGGTACGGGCACCACCCTGGGCGACCCGATCGAGGCGCAGGCGCTGCTGGCCACCTACGGCCAGGAGCACGCCGAGGACCGGCCGCTCTGGCTGGGTTCGATCAAGTCCAACCTCGGCCACACCCAGGCCGCCGCCGGTGCGGCCGGTGTGATCAAGATGGTGATGGCGATGCGGCACGGTGAGCTGCCGCAGACCCTGCACGTCAGCGAGCCGTCCCCGCACGTGGACTGGTCGGCGGGCGCGGTCTCGCTGCTGACCGAGGCGAAGCCGTGGCCGGAGACCGGCCAGCCGCGCCGGGCCGGTGTCTCCTCGTTCGGCGTCAGCGGCACCAACGCTCACGCGATCATCGAGCAGGCTCCCGCACAGGACACCGGGCAGAGCAGCCGGCCCGAGACCCGCCCCGGCACCGTGGCGTGGGTGCTGTCCGCGAAGACCCGCGAGGCCCTGAACGCCCAGGCGGCCAGGCTGCACCAGCAGCTGGCCGACAGCCGGATCGACCTGGCCGACATCGGCTGGTCCCTGGCCACCACCCGCGCCCGCCTCGAACAGCGCGCCGCCGTGGTCGGCAGCGACCCGGCCGAGCTGCTGCGCGGCCTGGAGGCCCTGGCCCGCGGAGCGTCGGCGGGCAACCTGGTGGAGGGCCTGGCAGCGGCCGGCACCGGCCGTGCGGCGTTCCTGTTCACCGGGCAGGGCAGCCAGCGCGCTGGTATGGGCGCCGAGTTGTACGACACCTACCCGGCTTTCGCCGATGTCTTCGACGCGGTCTGTGCGGAGCTGGACGGGTACCTGGAGCGTCCGCTGCGCGAAGTGGTGTTCGGCGGCGAGGAGTTGGACCAGACCGGTTACACCCAGCCGGCGCTGTTCGCGGTCGAGGTGGCGCTGTTCCGCCTGGTGGAGTCGTGGGGCGTCCGGCCGGACTTCCTGGCCGGGCACTCGATCGGTGAGATCGCCGCGGCGCACGTCGCCGGGGTGCTCTCGCTGGCGGATGCCGCCAAGCTGGTGGCCGCTCGTGGCCGTCTGATGCAGCAACTGCCAACCGGCGGTGCCATGGTGGCGGTCCAGGCCGCCGAAGCCGACGTCCTGCCGCTGCTCACCGACGACCTGGGGATCGCCGCCGTCAACGGGCCGACCTCGGTGGTGATCTCGGGTGCCGAGCAGTCCGTGCTGGAGGTCGCGGAGCAGCTGGCCGCCGACGGTCGCAAGACCAAGCGGCTCACCGTCAGCCACGCGTTCCACTCGCCGCTGATGGAGCCGATGCTCGCCGAGTTCCGTGAGGTCGTCGAGGGCCTCACCTTCGCCGAACCGCGCATCCCGATCGTCTCCACCCTGACCGGCTCGATCACGGACGAGCTGCACAGCGCCGAGTACTGGGTGCGCCACGTCCGCGAGGCCGTCCGCTTCCGCGACGCCGTCCAGGCCCTGGAGCGCGAAGGCGTCCGCACCTTCCTGGAGTTGGGCCCGGACGGGACCCTCTCCGCGATGGGCCAGGAGTGCGTGAGCGAGGACGCGGTGTTCACTCCCGTCCTGCGCCGCGACCGTGCCGAGGCGCAGAGCTTCACCACCGCGCTGGCCCAGCTGCACGTCCGCGGCGTGGAGCCGGACTGGCAGGCCGTGTTCGCGGGCACCGGCGCGCAGCGCGTCGATCTGCCGACCTACGCCTTCCAGCGCGAGCGGTACTGGTTGGAGGCACCTGCGCTGTGGGCCGTCGACGTCGCCTCCGCCGGTCTGGTCGCCCCCGAGCACCCGCTGCTCGGCGCCGCCGCCCCGCTGGCCGAGTCGGACGGCTACCTGTTCACCGGCCGGCTCTCCCTGGACACCCACCCCTGGCTGGCCGACCACGCCGTCTCGGGCACCGTGCTCCTCCCGGGCACCGCCTTCGTCGAGCTCGCGGTCCGGGCCGGCGACCAGGTCGGCTGCGACCGGCTGGCCGAACTCACCCTGGAGGCACCGCTCGTCCTGCCGGAGACCGGCGCGCGCCAGTTCCAGCTCTGGGTCAACCCGGCGGACGAGAGCGGCACCCGGCCGTTCAGCCTGTACTCCCGCGCCGAGGACTCCGACCCCGACGAGCCGTGGACCCGGCACGCCAGCGGCGCGCTCGCCGACGGCGTCCAGGACCAGGAGCCGGCCGACCTCACCGTCTGGCCGCCCGCCGACGCCACGGCCGTCGAGGTCACCGGACTGTACGAGCGCCTGGCCGGCGGCGGATTCGCCTACGGTCCCACCTTCCAGGGCTTGAGCGCCGCCTGGCAGCGCGGCGAGGAGATCTTCGCCGAGGTCACCCTGCCGCAGCACGCCGAGTCGGACGGCAGCCTGTTCGGAGTCCACCCCGCACTGCTGGACGCTGCGCTGCACGGCACCTTCCTCCAGCAGACCGGCGCCGAGCAGGGACGACTGCCGTTCGCCTGGAGCGGCGTCACCCTGCACGCCGCCGGGGCGACCACCCTCCGGGTCCGGATCACCCCGCAGGGGACCGACTCGGTCGCCCTCGCGCTCGCCGACGGCACCGGCGCGCCGGTGGCCACCGTGGAGTCCCTGGTCCTGCGCCCGGTCGCCACCGAGCAACTGCGCGGAGCCCGCGCCGCCCACCACGACTCGCTGTTCGAGGTCGAGTGGAGCGCGCTCCCGGCGACGGCGGGCACGGCCGGCCGCTGGGCCGTCGTCCAGGGCACCGAGCTCTCCGCCGACCTGCGCAAGGCCGGCATCGAGACCGAGGAGTACGCCGACCTCGCCGCGCTGGCCGCGGCCGTCAAGGCGGGTGCGCCCGCGCCGGACACGGTGCTCGTCCCCTTCGTCCCGGCGGAGCGGACCACCGCCGCACCGACCGCCGACGCCGTACGCGCTGCCACCCACCGGTCCCTCGCGCTCGCCCAGGCCTGGCTGGCCGACGGCTCGTTCGGCGAGGCCCGCCTGGTCCTGGTCACCCGGGGAGCCGTCGCGACGGCCGCCGGCGAGGAGCTCGCCGACCTGTCGCAGGCCGCGGTGTGGGGCCTGATCAGGTCCGCCCAGTCGGAGAACCCGGACCGCTTCGTCCTGCTCGACCTGGACACCGCCGAGTCCTCGATCGCCGCCGTCCCCGGGGCGCTGGCCGCCACCGAGACGGAACTGGCGATCCGCCAGGGCACCTGCCACGCCGCCCGCCTGGCAAGGATCCCCGTCGACGCGGCCCTCACCCCGCCCGAGGACGCCGTCGCCTGGCGGCTCGGCATCCCCGTCAAGGGCACCCTGGAGAACCTCCGGCTGATCGAGTTCCCGGCCGCCGCGGCACCGCTCGACCCCGGATACATCCGGATCGGCGTCCGCGCCACCGGACTCAACTTCCGCGACGTGCTCAACGCCCTGGGCATGTACCCGGGCAATGCCGGACTGCTCGGCCTCGAAGGCGCGGGCGTGGTCCTGGAGGTCGGCCCCGGAGTCACCGATCTCGCCGTCGGCGACCGGGTGTTCGGCATGCTCTCCGGCGGCTTCGCGCCGGTCACCGTCACCGACCGGCGCATGGTCGCCAAGATGCCCGAGGAGTGGACGTATCCCGAGGCCGCGTCCGTCCCCGTGGTGTTCCTCACCGCGTACTACGCCCTGATCGACCTCGCCGACCTGCGGGCCGGCGAGTCGATCCTGGTGCACGCCGCCGCAGGCGGCGTCGGCATGGCCGCTGTCCAGCTCGCCCGCCACCTCGGTGCCGAGGTGTACGGCACGGCCAGCCCGGGCAAGTGGGGCACCCTGCGCGACCTCGGGCTGGACGACCGGCACATCGCCTCCTCCCGCGACCTGGCCTTCGAGCAGAGCTTCCTGGCCGCCACCGGGGGCCGGGGCGTGGACGTCGTCCTCGACTCGCTCGCCCGCGAGTTCGTCGACGCCTCGCTGCGCCTGCTGCCGGGCGGCGGACGCTTCGTCGAGATGGGCAAGACCGACATCCGAGACCCCGAGCATGTCGCGGTCGAGCACCCCGGTGTCCGCTACCGGGCCTTCGACCTGATCGAGGCCGGTCCGGACCGCATCAACGAGATGCTCACCGCCGTGATCGCCCTGTTCGAGCAGGGGGCCCTGCGGCACCTCCCGGTCACCGCATGGGACATCCGCCGGGCTCCCGAGGCGTTCCGCCACGTCAGCCAGGCCAAGCACATCGGCAAGGTGGTCATCACCGTGCCCGCCCCGCTCGACCCGCAGGGCACCGTCCTGGTCACCGGCGCCACCGGCACCCTCGGCGCCCTGGTGGCACGTCACCTGGTCACCGAACACGGCGCCCGCCGGCTGCTGCTCACCAGCCGGCGCGGCCTCCGGGCCCCCGGCGCGCCCGAACTCGCCGCCGAACTGGAGCAGCTGGGAGCCGAGGTCACCGTCGCGGCCTGCGACGCCGCCGACCGCGACGCCCTGGCCGCCCTGCTCGCGGAGCTCGCCCACCCGCTCACCGCAGTGGTGCACACCGCCGGAGTCATCGACGACGGTGTGGTGGCCTCCCTCACCCCCGATCGGGTGGACACCGTGCTGCGGCCCAAGGTGGACGCCGCGCTCAACCTGCACGAGCTCACCGCCTCCGCCGACCTCGCGGCGTTCGTCCTGTTCTCCTCCGTCGCCGGCACCTTCGGCGGCGCCGGACAGGGCAACTACGCAGCCGCCAACGCCTTCCTCGACGCCCTCGCCAGGCAGCGCAGCGCGTCCGGCCTGCCCGGCCTCTCGCTGGCCTGGGGCCTGTGGGCGGAGAGCAGCGGCATGACCGGCACCCTGTCGGAGGCCGACCTGCAGCGGATGGCCCGGGGCGGTATCACCCCGCTCGCCTCCGCCCAGGGCCTGGCCCTGCTCGACACCGCCGCCACCGTCGGCCGGCCCGCCCTGGCCCCGATGGGCCTGGACGTCGCCGGACTGCGCAACCACGCCGACCCCGCCGCCGTGCCGCCGCTACTCCGTGGCCTGGTGCGCACGCCGGTGCGCCGCGCCGTACGGGCGGCGGCCGCCGGCGCGGCCGAGGGGCCGAGCCTGGAGCAGCGGCTGGCGGGGCTGGGGGAGGAGGAGCGCCGCAAGCTCCTGCTGGAGCTGGTCTGCACCCAGGTCGCGGCCGTGCTCGGACACCCGGGACCGGAGGCCGTCGAGCCCGAACGGGCCTTCAAGGAGCTGGGGTTCGACTCCCTCACCGGCGTCGAACTGCGGAACCGGATGAACGCGGCCACCGGACTGCGTTTCTCCGCGACCCTGGTCTTCGACCACCCGACCCCTGCCGCGCTAGCCGAGCTGCTGCTCGCCGAGACCGCACCGGCCGCCCCCGCGGAGCCGCTGCTGGCCGAACTCGACCGCCTGGAGGCCGCGTTCGACGCGGCCCCGGCACCCGACGGAGAGGCCCGAACCGCGCTGGCGGCCAGGCTCCAGGCGCTGCTCGGCCGGCTGTCCGCCGGGGCCGCCACCGAGCCGGCGGCTCCGGCCGTCGACACCGAGCAGCTCAAGGGCGCCTCGGACGAGGAACTGTTCGCCTTCATCCACGAGCAGCTCGGCCGGTCGCAGGCAGACGGCTGACCGCTCGGCGCGAGCCGCTGACCGCTGACCGCGGATGCGGCCCCGACCCGGACGCCATCGGTGTCCGGGCCGGGGCCGGCCGCGTTGGCAGCGGCGCCCCGGGTTCCCAGCCCTCGCGGCCGGGTACGTCGGTCCGTACCCGTCCCCGCTTTTCCGGGTCGGCCCATATTCCGGCTATTGCCGAAGCGGTGGCCCCTAGGGGCCGGATAGGGGTTGAGGCCAGATCCGGCCGAACCATAATCTCGGATCGCGAATTGCAATAGGCGATCCCGGCGAAGCTCCTGGTGCCCGAAGTTGCCGACAACTTCGCCCAGGGGCTTTCCTGCATGTCGTCGGCCGTTGCCGAGAGAGCTGCGAGTTCCTGTCGGTGAAATCCGTCGAAACGATGTGAGCCGACTGGATGCGTTGAAGAGGTGGGCATTTAATGGCGAATGAAGAAACGCTTCGTGACTACCTCAAGTGGGTCACGGCCGATCTGGCCCAAACCCGCCAGCGTCTCCAGGAGGTGGAGGCGGCGGACCACGAGCCGATCGCGATTGTCGGAATGAGCTGCCGGTTCCCCGGCGACGTCACTTCCCCGGAAGAGCTCTGGCGGCTGGTCAGCGAGGGCCGCGACGCCGTCGACGGATTCCCCGTCAACCGCGGTTGGGACCTCGACTCCATCTACCACCCGGACCCCGAGCACCCGGGCACCTCGTACGTCAACGAGGGCGGATTCCTGCACCGGGCAACCGAGTTCGACCCGGCGTTCTTCGGTGTCTCGCCGCGCGAGGCGCTGGGCATGGACCCGCAGCAGCGGCTGCTCCTGGAGACCTCCTGGGAGGCGTTCGAGCGGGCGGGCATCGACCCGGCCACGCTGCGCGGCAGCCGCACCGGTGTCTTCGCCGGCGTCATCTACCACAACTACGCCGCCCGGCTGCACTCCGTCCCCGAGGGCGTCGAGGCGTTCCTGGGCACCGGCAGCTCCGCCAGCATCGCCTCCGGCCGGGTGGCCTACGCCCTGGCCCTGGAAGGACCGGCCGTCACCATCGACACGGCCTGCTCCTCCTCCCTGGTCGCACTGCACCTCGCCGTGCAGTCGCTGCGTTCCGGTGAGTCCACGCTGGCCCTGGCCGGCGGTGTCACCGTGATGTCCACCCCCGAGGCGTTCGTGGACTTCAGCCGCCAGCGCGGACTGGCCGCCGACGGGCGCTGCAAGGCGTTCTCGGCCGACGCGGACGGCACCGGCTGGGGCGAGGGTGTCGGCATGCTGCTGCTGGAGCGGCTGTCGGACGCCCGCCGCAACGGGCACCCGGTACTGGCCGTGGTGCGCGGTACGGCGGTGAACCAGGACGGCGCGTCCAACGGTCTGACCGCGCCGAACGGCCCCTCCCAGCAGCGGGTGATCCGCCAGGCGCTGGAGAACGCACAACTGACGGCCCGTCAGGTAGAGGCGGTCGAGGCGCACGGCACCGGCACGGTCCTCGGCGACCCGATCGAGGCCCAGGCCCTGATCGCCACCTACGGCCAGGACCGCCCCGAGGGCCGTCCGCTCTGGCTCGGCTCGGTCAAGTCGAACCTCGCCCACACCCAGGCGGCCGCCGGTGTCGCCGGTGTGATCAAGATGGTGCTGGCCATGCAGCACGGAGTGCTGCCGCGGACCCTGCACGCCGGTGAGCCGTCCCCGCACGTCGACTGGGCCGAGGGCTCGGTACGGGTGCTCGCCGAGGAGCAGCCCTGGCCGGAGACCGGCGAGCCGCGCCGGGCCGGTGTGTCCTCGTTCGGCTTCAGCGGTACCAACGCGCACGCGATCCTGGAGCAGGCTCCCGCCACCGAGACGGCGGCGGCCGAGGAGCCGACCGGGTCTCCCGTGGGGCTGCCCTGGACGCTGTCCGGCCGGACGGCGGAGGCACTGCGCGAGCAGGCCGGACGTCTGCTGGCCCGGGTGGCCGCCGAGCCGGAGCTCTCCCCGGTCGACGTGGGTTTCTCGCTGGCGACCACGCGTTCGGTGTTCGAGCACCGGGCTGTGCTGGTGGGTTCGGGGCAGGACGAGCTCTGTGCGGGTCTGGAGGCGTTGTCGCGGGGTGAGTCTGCGGCGCGGTCGGTGGTCGGCGTGGCCGGTACGGCCGGTCGGGTGGCGTTCCTTTTCGCGGGGCAGGGGAGCCAGCGGGCCGGTATGGGCCGGGAGCTGTACGAGGCGTTCCCGCATTTCGCCGAGGCTTTCGACGCGGTGTGTGCGGAGCTGGACGGGCATCTGGAGCGTCCGCTGCGTGAGGTGGTGTTCGGCGGCGAGGAGTTGGATCAGACCGGTTACACCCAGCCGGCGCTGTTCGCGATCGAGGTGGCGCTGTTCCGCCTGGTGGAGTCGTGGGGTGTGCGGCCGGACTACCTGGCTGGGCACTCGATCGGCGAGCTGGCCGCCGCGCATGTGGCGGGTGTGCTCTCGCTCACGGATGCGGCCAAGCTGGTGGCGGCTCGCGGCCGCCTGATGCAGGCGCTGCCGGTTGGTGGTGCGATGGTGGCGGTGCAGGCCTCCGAGGACGAGGTGCTGCCGTTCGTCTCCGGCGAGGTGGGCATCGCGGCGGTCAACGGGCCGTCGTCGGTGGTGATCTCGGGTGCCGAGCAGGC
>NZ_JBSFJU010000110.1:0-16827 GCF_053598215.1 Kitasatospora sp. NPDC001175
CGTACAAGCCGTCACCCCCTCTGACCAGGCATCAACCCGCAGACCAGCACGACAAACCGCTGCAGTACTCCACGACAACAAAGTGCAACTTCACAACAGCCCAGCCCCGCCCCGATCCGAAACCTTCTCAACCAACCCGCGAAACTCTCGACATCACCCCAACCCGCACCCCCACCGCCACCCCGTACCAGGCCCCGGGGGCGAAACTCACCATCCGGTTGGCGTGCTGGACACAGCCGCGCTGCGACCCGGCGGCGGGTTCGGGCGGCCGTCGGCGGGCAGGGGGAGAGTGTGGGCGAGTGGCAGCACCAGGAGTCGGCCGTCCCGGTCGGCGAGGCCGAGGCGTGGCGGCTGACCGTCGCGCTGCGGGTCGGTGGAGCAGGTTCGCACCGCCGTCCTTGTGCTGGCCGAGCGGGTGCGCGCTGCGCACCGGGCCCGGGTGTGGACGGCGCTGGGCTTAAGACGCCCCACTGCCAATCACCGACGTCCACAGCAGTCGTGCCGTTCGGAGGTGTCTCGCCTGCGACGGCGATCCGAACGGCCGACGCGAATCAAAGGTCCCCGATGCCCCAGTTCGAGATCACCACGGTTCTCTCGGTACCCCCGCAACGAGCGTTCGAGGCATGCCTCGACGTCGAGGCCCACACCCAGTCGATGGCCGCGTCCGCAGAGCGGGCGGTTGCCGGCACCACCCACGGCCGCCTCTCCCTCGGCGACGCCGTGACCTTCCAGGCCCGCCACTTCGGCCTGACCTGGCAGCTCACCGCCCGCATCATGGCCTATGACCCGCCGCGGCACTTCGTCGACGAGCAGGAGCGCGGGCCGTTCAAGCGATGGCGGCACGCCCACTTCTTCGAACCCGACGGCACCGGCGGAAGCATCATGCGAGACGTCATCGACTTCGCATCCCCGCTCGGGCCCCTCGGCCGTATGGCCGACACGACCGTTCTCGGCTGGTACATGCCCCGTCTGATCCGGAACCGCAACACCTACCTCGCCAACCTCCTGCGCTGAGCGCCAGCCTGGACCTGGTGGCCGAGCGCCTGGCCGAGGCCAGCACCGAGGCCGGCGGCGCGCAGCCGGATCGGCGCGGCGGCCGCGGTCGCCGAGCTACGCAAGCGCGCCGGGCCCGGTACCCGGTCGAGGTGTGGCGCCTGGAGGCCGCGCCCGGGTGCGTCACCGAACGGGCGCCGAGGAGGTCCTGCACATCGTCGGCAAGTTCTGACGGACCGCAGGCGGCTATTCGGCGTCCTGATCGCAGCAACCCCCTGGGGCCACGCGATCCTCCAGTTCGTCAGCGCCATCCTCAAGGCCATCCAATGACGCCCCCCGAACGTCGGCGACAATCCAGGCTGCGTGCCTCCGTACGCGGCAGATCTGCCGGGCGGTCAGCTTGCCCTCAGCGCGGGCCTGCTCGCGCTGCCAGCTGACCAACGGACAGGGCCGGGGCTAGCGCATTCGTGCGCCAGCCCCGGCCTTGGTAGTAGCGGGGACAGGATTTGAACCTGCGACCTCTGGGTTATGAGCCCAGCGAGCTACCGAGCTGCTCCACCCCGCGTCGGTGACACCACCCTATGCGGCAATCGTGCCGATACGAAATCGGTTCCCCCAACGGTCCGGCTCACCCCTGCCTACCTCGCCGCGGTCTTCCCCACGGACCGCACGCTGCCCCAGTGGACCGGACGCACCCGGCCGTCGTTGACCAAGACCGCGCACACCCGCGTGCGAGCCGGTTCGGCACTCGCGCCGCCTGGTCATCGCCGAGCCCACGTCGTACACGCGGGCTCGTGCCAGGTCGTCCGGACAACCACCCCACCGGGCGTCAGGGATCAGGCGATGGATCGGGACGTCGTGGGGGCGGGGCCCGGCCTACCGAGCCCGGGCTGCGATGGCCAGTTGCCCATCCAGATGTGTTGCAGGGCGTCCAGGAGGGCGATCGCCACCCGTCCGGTTCGCCGGTCCGATCAGGGTGCCGCTGGCGGCGAGGCAGGCAAGCAGGCACCACGGGCAGCTGTTCCTGGTCTTGCCTGGCGGAGTGCTAACGCTTGTGGATCTTGCCGTCCGAATCGATAGGCGCAGCCGCCGTACGGGTTCTGGCCCAGGATCTTGCTCAGCTCCTGCCAGTCGAGCATCGGCCGCCGGATCGGGGCCTGGGTTTCCGGCGCTCCGTCCCAGGACGAGTCGGACAGGAACGCGGCAGCGATCGTCTTGGCCACGTATGACTCCCTTGCTTGATCGTGCGCACACTTTAGGGGCGTCCGCCGACGGAGGGGAAGGCTGTTTCATCTGTAGCTGGGCTTGCCGGAGTTCGCCGATGGGCGACAGCGGAGCGCGGTGGGCCGCGCTGGGCGGGTGAGCCCAGCACCACGGTCGGGCTCAGCCCTCTTTCCCACGGCTATCGCGTGGAAAGACTCGACCTCATCACCGCCGAAGCCACCCGCCGCGGCGTGACGGTGCACATCGTCGTCGACCTGATCCACGTCCTGGAATACCTGTGGGGCGCGGCCTGGTGCCTGCACACCCCCGGCGACCCGGCCGCCGAGGCATGGGTCGCCCGCCACGCCCGCACCCTCCTCGCCGGCGGCGCCGGCCAGGTCGCCGACGCCCTCCAAACCGCCGCCCGCGCCACGCGGTTGACCACGAACCACTGCAAGGGCATCGACGACGCCGTCGCCTACCTGCGGAACAAGGCCGAGTACCTGCGCTACGACCTCGCCCTGGACCGCGGCTGGCCCATCGCCACCGGCATCATCGAGGGCGCCTGCCGCCACCTGGTCAAGGACCGCCTGGACATCACCGGAGCCCGCTGGGGCCTGTCCGGCGCCGAGGCCGTCCTCAAGCTCCGCGCCCTGCGCAGCAACGGCGACTTCAACGCCTACTGGGCCTGGCACGAACAGCAGGAGTTCACCGCAACCACCAAGCCCGCTACCGCGATGGGTTCAACCTCGCGGCTTGATCAACAACACGCCGATTGGATCTGCACCCGTTTCCGTTTTCGGCCAGGCACCGGGGAACTGGTGCCTGGCCGCGCTGTTCCTACTGCCGGACCGCTCGGCCCGGGCGGCTCAGGTGTAGCAGTAGTTCAGGTTGCCGATCTGGCCGCCGTAGGTGCCGGTGGACCAGGTGGGGTTGCCGTTGGTGCCGTAGAAGACCATGTTGCCGTCGTTCTGGACCCGGACCGTGCCGCCCGGGGCGGGGTTGAGCGCGCCCATGGTGCACACGACGTTGTTGGAGCTGTCCAGTAGCTTGGCGTAGCCGGACCGCGACCAGTCGACGTGGGTCACGCCCTTGCCGGCGGTGCCGCTGGCCCACAACGCGTTGTCAATGTCGCCAGTGTGCGTGTACAGCACCAGGTTCCCATCGTTCTGCAGCACCAGCCTGGCCCCGGTGGAATCGGCGATTTCGCCGGCGTACGAGTCGGGCTGCGCGAGAGTGAAGGTGGCGGCCGTGGTACCAGGGTCCAGGGCCATCGCCTCCGCACTGGACAGGCCGAGTACGGTGAGAGCCGCGGCGCCCACCACGGCGGCCCGCATCACGGTCTTGCGCAGGCGCGAAGCGCAGAGCTGACTGCTTGCCATGAGGTCTCCTCACGAGTTGTGCTGTGGGGTCGCCCCCCACCTCGGCGATCAACCTACGAACGCCGTGTATCGCGCGGCTAACAGCGGGATCACCTCAGCTGCAGTGCTTGTCGAAGCCGCCGCTGATGTTGTCCTCGATCCCGCCCTCCCAGTCGATGCAGCTGTGCGCTGCGTAGAGGTAGACCGGCCCGGCGTAGGTGGTGTAGTAGTTCTCGTCGAGCTTGGTCCAGGTGGAGGAGCCGGTCTGCCTGAGCCCGGCGAGCATGAGCAGAGCGGGGCCCGGGTTGTCGCGGATCGTCACCACGCAGTTGTAGCCGTTGCTGCTGTTGTAGGTCAGGTAGACCGTGCCGCCGAGGTTGAGGTCCCGGTGGTCGATGACCGAGTAGCCCGAGCCGCAGACCCCGTTGTAGTCGGCCGCCTGGGCGGTGGTCGGAACGGCTATCGCGGTGCCGCCGGCCAGCAGGGTCAGGGCTCCGACCCGGGCGGCTGCTCGCTTGATCCGCTGGTGCACTGGTCCACTCCATTTCGTTCGACTCGGTCACGCCGACCCCGGCCGGTGCCGGCGTGAGAGAGCGGTACGGAGACTGAGCCCATGACCGCAGACCGCCGCATCGCGCCTGGCATCCTCATCTCTCGCCGTATCGCGGTGGTAACGCCGGCATATCGGCGTCGTGCTCCCGGGATGACGCCCGATCCCGTCACTGCGGCACGGAGCCGGTGGACCGGACCCTGATCTGGAACGAGCGCCACCTGCGCCACGCCCCGCGCGAGTTCGAGTACCACTACAACGCGCACCGGCCCCACCAGGCCATGAACCAGGCGGCGCCCCTACGCGTGGTGCCCGAGCCGATCACTGATCCCGGACGAATCTCTCGCCTGGACATACGCCGACATGACCGGCTCGGCGGAGTGATCCACGAGTACCGACACGCCGCGTGACCTGGCTGGATGAGATATTCGGCAGGCGCAGGGTTCTTTCCGGCCCCGCCCCGCAGGCTCTCCCCGCCCCCTGCGGGAGAGTGTTGGGGGTGGGGCTGCGGTCGTTGCCAGGCCCGGCAATGGCCGTGCCGGCCCGGTCCGGTGGCCGTGAGCGGTCCGTGCGTGGTGGTGGGTGTCCGGGCGGGGCGGCGCCGGGGTGTGGGCGTGAGAGCCCGTGGTGCCGACCTGGGCTGGTCTACTCGACCGTGGCGGCGATGACGGTCCACACGTTGGCCGGTGTGTCGTCCAGGCGCAGGTCGAAGGTGAAGGTGATGGGCCTGCGTTTGTGCGGGTCACCGCGCAGTACCTGTTCGCTGCGGCGGTCGACTTCGTAGTAGACGCCCTCGGTGTCGACCGTGACGCGGAAGACGACCGGGTCGCGGGAGACCAGCGAGCGCACCGTGACGCGGGTGACGGTGGCCTGGCGCATGACGGTCCGGTGGGCGGTGCGTACGAGCGTGAAGTCAAGGCTGCCGTCGTTCATGGCCCATTCCTCGAGGAACCGCTCGACGGCGACCTCGAGGACGGACTTGTCGAACCGGCCGTCGAGGACGCTCAGGTCGCCGGCGGCGGTGTCGGCGTCGGTGCTCCACGAGATGTTGGTGAGCGACAGGATGTCGCTCACCTTGGTGACTGTGCTCTTGCCGGCCACCTCGAGCACGGCCTCGCGGGCGACCTCTTTCTGGTCCCAGCCGTCCGTCTCGATGGCGCCGCTCAGGTGGTGCGCGCCCTCGGCGGCCTGTTCCAGCGACGACACGATCCACTGCCCGGCCGTGTTCTTGCGCAGTGTCCAGTACTCGACCGGGCGCGTCGAGCCGTCCTTGCGCACGGCCTGACCGCCGTCGGCGCGGCGTACGTAGTCGTTGAGCGTCGCGGTGATCCGGAAGGTGACGGTGTCGTTCACCTCGCCCGCGCGGTTGGCGACGTCGACCAGTTCGACGACCGGGCCGGAGACGATCTCCACGACGTTGACCTCGCCGCGTGAGGCGTAGTCGTGCAGCTCCTCGGCCCACTTGCCGTACAGCACCGGGGACAGGATCCGCTGCAGCGTGGCGTGATCGTGCCCGCTCCAGGCACGTTGGGCCGTCTCGTACAGCCACACGGCGCGTTGCTCGAGCGCCGCGCGCTCGAAGGTCGCATCCGTGTCGGCGATGGCGTCGACGCGGGCCGAGATGCGGGCGGCGCGCTCGCGCGCCTGCGCGTCCGCGCGGTGCGCCGTGCGGTCGGAGACGGTGTTCAGGCCCTGTGCCAGTTTTGCCCTGCGGCGCCGGGACCACAGCCACAGGATCAGGAGGACGACGGCCACGATCACCAGCACGGTGAGGAGCCCGCCGCTCCCGGCCCCGACGCCCGCTCCAAAGCCGCCGCCCGACCCGTGGAAGCCGCCGCCATGGCCGCCCCCACTGCCCCCGCCGCCGCCACCGTGGCCACCGAAGCCGTGACCGCCGCCCCCGCCGCGGGCGTAGGCGGCCGTCGGGCTGCTCAGCGCGACGGCTCCCGCGAGCACACATATCCACCGGCGGATGCGCACCGGGCCCTCCCTCAACGAACCGGAGATTTTCCGCGCCAGCCTACAAGCCGGGGGTGTTCGGGAGGTTTGGAGGTCAGCGGGCCGCCCGGCGCGGGGGATGGCGGCGTCGGTGCGGGGCGGGTCAGCCCGCGACGGTCTCGGCGTGCCAGTGGAGCGCGTCCAGGAGCGCGGTCTGGTGGTCGGTCAGCTTGCCGGCGGTGCGCGCCGTTGCTTGCTTGCGCAGCCAGGTGCCGGGCCGGAACGTGGGGTCGTCGCCGAGGCCGGTGCGGTTCGCCGGGCCGTCCAGGGTGCCGCCGGCGGCGAGGTAGGCGAGCAGGCGGCGGTAGGAGCGGTTCCAGTCCGGCTCCAGGCGCCACAGCTCGTCCAGCGAGTCGAGCTTCGCGATCTGGTCGGGGTTGAGGTTGTCGGCCTTGCGCTGGCGGCGCATCCACGCGCCCACCGCGTAGTCGTCCAGCTTCGCGGTCGCCGGGATCGCGAGGTGGCCGTGCTGGCGGTGGAAGGCGGCGGCGTAGGCGGCCCCGCGTTCCCAGGCGCCTGCGTTCTTCGACCAGATCATGCCGAGCGCGTCCAACTCCGAGACGCGGGCCGGGTCGAGCAGGCCCTGGCCGCCCAGGTGGCGCTGGCGGTCCTTCCCGCAGCTGCTGGTGGTCCTGGTCGGCACCGGCGCGGCCCAGGTGCGCTCGGCGGTGGCGGACCTGCGCCTCGCCGCCGAGGAGAACCCGGCCACCGCCGAGATGCTCTCCGCCGTCCCGGCCGGCGCCGCCCGGATCGAGGACCTGGTCCAGCGCGGCCCGGCCGCCCCGGTCTGGCACCCGCTCAACGACCGGGTGGGCGGGCGTGCGGGTGGACGGAGCTGTAGGCGGCAAGCAGGGGCGCCGGGACGGTCTACCGTCCTCCTCCCCGCCCCCGCCCCCGCCCCCGCCCCGGCCGGTGGCACCGCTAAGCGGGGCCGCCGGGCCACCGCGCAGCGGACAACCCTTCACGCCGTCGGCGCGCAGCATCAGGTTGCCGGGATCTCGTCTCCGCTCCTGCTCTGCGCGCCTGTTCTCCTACTCCTCCTCCCCCTCGACGGCTCCGGTGCCCGGACTTCACCCGGCACCGCCAAGGGGCCCAGGGAGAAGTAGTCGGCCTCCGCCGACCTATGGACAAACGGGCCCTGAACTGCGCAATCGCCGCTTCCGGCGACGCCGCCTCCAGTAGCAACCTCAGAGGCAACCCGTGCCTGGGCCGGATTCGGCATGCGCGCGTATGCCGGGACACGGTAGATGTCACCTGGACATGGTTTCTGTCACCACGAGCGGCGACGTACGTACAGCCCGATTGAGCCGGGTGTCCTGTCGCATGGAGGCTGTCGGATTCCCGCTCGGTCTCGTTCGCGCCGGCCGGTTCTCGGTGCGGTGGCTCTTGAGCGGCGATGCCGCAGGCCGGCAGCCGGGCCGGAGGGCCCCGGCTGCCCGTCCGCCCGGACGGTGTGTCAGATCATGGCGAGCCGGTCCACCAGCAGCTCCACCCGCCGCTCGGCTTCCGCCGGCGGCAGCCGGCCCGCCCGGGTCAGGGTGGCCAGCCCGTGCAGGGCCGCCCAGAACACCTCGGTGAACAGTCCCGGGTTGACGCCGTCCCCGGCGACCTCGCCGAGGCTTTCCAACAGGGCGGCGAAGCCGTCCTTCAGCGGCTCCGGGGTGTCCTCGGCCGCGAAGGCCAGGCCGCCGTCGAGCTGGAACATGGCGTCGTAGACCGCCGGGTTGCGTTCGGCGAACTCAAGGTACGTGCGGGCGAGGGCGGTGACCCGGGCGCGAGCGCCGTCCGCGGCGGAGGTCGCGGTCCGCAGGGCCACGGCCATCTCGGCGGCACCCTCCAGGGCGACGGCGCCGATGATCTCACGCTTGCCGCGGAAGTGGCTGTAGAGGACGGGCTGGCTGTACTCGATGCGCTCGGCGAGCCGGCGGGTGGTGACCGCGTCCCAGCCCTGCTGCTCGGCGAGTTCGCGGGCCGTCGCCACGATGAGGCGCTCACGGGCCGCCCGTTCGCGTTCCTTGCGTTCCTGTACCGACATGACCCGATCCTAGCACCGCTAGACAAGTGAGCGGCAGCAGATCTAGCATTACTTCGTCACCTAGCAGCGCTAGATCCCAGGAGAGGTCGCCATGCTCAACGCACTCGAGGTCATCACCACCGTGCTCGTCGGCCTGATGGTGGGGGTGGAGTTCTCCGTCGCCTTCGTCATGAACCCGATCTTCAACGCCCTCCCCGACGACAGCTACCTGCTCGCCCGCGCCCACGGGGGCCGGATGCTCGGCGCCGTGATGCCGTTCTGGTACATCGGCTCACTCGTCCTCGCCGCGGTCTGGGCCGTCGCCGGATGGCACCACCACGGCACCGGCCTGGTCGTCACCGCCGCCGCACTGCTGATCGTCAGCGTGATCATGTCCGTCCTGCTGCTCGTCCCGATCAACAACCAGAGCAAGACCTGGACCCCCGACAACCGGCCCGCCGACTGGAGGGAGCAGGGGAACCGCTGGGACCGCTTCCACTACGCCCGCGTCGCCGTCATCGTCGCCGCCTTCACCCTGCTCGTCGCCGCCCTCTGAGCCCGCAGCCCGACATCGCGAAGGCGGCACGCACTCCCCCACTCCGCGGGCGGTAGCCGACGATCCGCACGGATCAACACCGCCCTCGGAACCCGGGACCCCCTACCAGGGGGTCCTTCCTCATGGGACGCGAGCCCGCCAGCTGCCCTTGGTGGGCTCAACCTCACACCGCGCCTCGGCCGCGAACCACTCAGCCGCCGCCAGCCGGATCCGGGTGACAACAAGCGCGGCAACCGGCGTCAGGTGACAACAATCTTGGCCCATCGGTGACAACTGTCCTGTCCCACCGCAACGAGGCCGCCAGGTCAGAGCCCATAAGGGGTGACAACCAGCGTGTCCCGGCACAGCGCGGGACGTCAGCGCCACTGGTAGGACGCGCCGGTCATCGCCGGGAGCAGCAGCGGGCCGTCGGCGGTGGTGTCGGGTCGGGCGGCCTGGCCGAGGGCGGCGCCGATGGCCGGGTACAGGTGGAGGCCGGCCGCGTCGGCCGCTGGCAGCCACACCACCGGCGCCTGGCCTGGGTCGTCCTGCTCGGTGCGGGCGACGGCCTCCACCAGGGCGTCGGGCAGGTGGGCGGTGGGGGCGGGCGGCCATCCGGCGCGGACCGGGGCGGCGGGCGCGGACGCGGTGGGCGCGGCCGGACGGCGGCGACGGCGGCGCCTGGTCATCGGTGTCGTCATGTCGCAGGCTCTGCCCACCACGCTGTCCCGCCGAACCCCGCCGCCACCCGGACGGAGTACCGCAGGCCGTTCTAGCCGGCCGCTGACCTGCACCGGCACCCGAAACTAACCGGCCTCCGCCGGGAAATGACCGGGGCGAGCGGGCCCGGGGCGGCCAAACCCACCAGCGCCCCGGGGGCGAAACTCACCGCCTTCCCGGTGAAACTCCCCAGTGCAGGTCAGCAGGGGTGGCCAAACTCCCCGGCGCAGGTCAGCGGCCTGCGCCGGGGTGAGGCGGGGTCAGGAGCGGCACCACCAGGAGCTGCTGCGCTTCGCCTCGGCAGCCGCGGCCTCGGCGGCGGCCCGCTCCCGTTCGGCGGCTTCCCACGCCTGCTGGTCGGCGCAGGTCTGGCGGCAGCCGGCGCACAGCCCGTCGTCGCCCCAGGCGGCGGGCTCGTGCCCGGCCCACCGCTCGTCCGAGAACGGCATCGTGGCGTCAGTTTCGCAGCGGTCTGGTCGGGCGGTCACCGGACCGAGGGCCCCGGGCCGCGAAGCGCCCGTCCGCCACGCATAGCGCCGTGCTCGGGTGGCTCATCTGCGTCAACTGAGCCGTTGGAACCGGCCAAGCGGAAGCGAAGTGACCACACGACGCAAAACTTCGACTACAAATAGTGATGCTACATTCGCTCAGAGTATCGACAGGGTTTCCGTGACCGCACCCCGGGTCGCCAGGCACCGCTCCGGCCGGCACCCGATACGCCACGGCCCGAAGGACTTCGGCGGATGTAGGGGTCCAGCCACTCCCGCCTGGGCCCATCAGTCGTCAACAGGAAGGCAGACACGTGAGCAACGAACAAGCGCGGCTGATCTACGGCCAGGGAGAAGAGGCGTGCCCCGAGGGAAGCTTCTGCCTCTACCGCGCCACCAACTTCAACATCGGTCAGAGGCCGGGAGTCGGTGACAAGATCCTGGTCATCCCGGCCGGCACGTCCGTCAACGTCTTCTCCGCGTACGGCTTCGACCACAGCGGCGACGGGGTGAGCAGCGTCGTCAACCGCACCGACGAGGACAACGCGCTCTTCTCCGCCGCCGACCAGCGGGGGCATTCGCTGCCCGTGGACCGCAGGTCCGCGATCGCGGACCTGCGGCGGATCGCGATGGCCGACAGTCCCAACGGCACCTGGAACGACCAGCCTCAGTCGGCGCTGGCGGCTCCCTTCCTGGGGAACCTGATCGTCGAGCAGTCTTTCCTGAGCAAGTGGCAGGACTGGGAGACCCAGAAGTGGATCTACTCCTACCGGATCACGGTGCGTGCCGCCGAGACGCGCGTCGTGAAGTGGGCGCTCGGCTTCGGTGACCTGCCCGAGGGGACTTCCCTGTACAAGGGCTTCACCGATGTCTTCTGGGGCCAGATCCTGCGGGACGGCACCGAGGGCAGCGTCCTGCTCGGCTCCCCGGCGGGCGGCGGACACACCATCGACCCCGGCACCGACCTCGCCATCGACATCCAGGTCCTCTACGCGAAGGAAAACCCCGCCCACGACCACCTCACGAGCCTGAACGCCCAGCAACTGGGCTGAGCGCAGACACCACCGAACCACCCAGCCGCGGGCCGTTCCCCAGCCGGGGGACGGCCCGCGCCCGGTTGTGGGAGCAGGCGGGTCCGGACGGGACGGCGCTGGCGCGCCTTCCCGCGGCTGCTGGTGGTCCTGGCCGGGCACCCGCCACCTCCCGGGCGCGCTGGTGGGGTGTCACACGGTGGGCGCGGCCCGTTCCGGTGGGGGTGTGGTGGCGGTCAGGGCGCGTTCGGCGAGGGCGCGGAGCTCGCGGGAGACCTCAGGGGGGCCGAGGAGGGTGTAGGGGACCGGTACGCGGACGACGCGGAGGGCGAGGTAGCGGGGGGAGTCCGGCCCGACGGTGAGCCGGGAGGTGTGCGCGTCCACCGGGGTCACCGGGCCTTCTCCGGTGGGCATGATCTCCCGAGCCCGGTCTTCCGGGCAGTGCAGCAGGACGTCGGCGTGGGTGGTGGCGGGGCCGGTGACGGAACGGGCGACCCACTGGGCCGCATCCGCTGCTCCGTCGGGCAGGGGTCTGGGTGGGACGCGGACGCCGATGGGGGCGGGGGCGTGGATGCGGTCGAGCCGGAAGGTGCGCCAGTCGGCCCGGCCCTCGTCCCAGGCGACGAGGTACCAGCGGCGGCCGGAGGCGACCAGTTGCTTCGGCTCGACCAGGCGCCGGGTCTGCGTCCCGTTGCCGATCCGGTAGCCGAAGCGGATCTTCTCGCCGGCCCGGCAGGCGGTGGCGACAGCGGCGAGGGTCTCGGGGTCGGCGGTGGGGCCGTCGTGGATGGTCGGCGGCACCGCCCCCTGCGCCAAGAGCGTGATCCGGCGGCGGAGGCGGTCGGGGAGGACCTGTTCGAGTTTGGCCAGGGCGCGCAGGGAGCTGTCGGCAATGCCGGTGATCGGGGCCGCGGTGGCGGCCCGCAGGCCGACGGCGATGGCGAGGGCCTCTTCGTCGTCGAGGAGGAGTGGGGGCATGGCGGTGCCGGCGGTGAGGCGGTAGCCGCCGGTGTTGCCCTGGGTGGCGTGGACGGGGTAGCCGAGTTCGCGCAGGCGGTCGATGTCGCGGCGGATGGTGCGGGGGGTGACGTCGAGGCGTTCGGCGAGTTCGGGGCCGGGCCACTCGCGGGGGGGTCTGGAGCAGGGACAGGAGCCGCAGGAGGCGGGCGGACGGGTCGCGCATACCCGCCAGCATGGGCGACCAACAGGACATTCGGTGACCTATTGGGTGTCTATGGTCGGGTCCGTCCGGCAAAGAGGGCTTCCCGCCCCAGGCCGGTCGCCCCCACTCCATCTGTATTGCTGAGGAGAGACCTGTCATGGGCTTCATGGATCCCGGGAACGTCGTCTGGTTCGAGATCGCCACCGCCGACGGGGCGGCCGTGCGGGAGTTCTACGGTTCGCTGCTGGGCTGGACCTTCGCCGTGGACCCGGACTCCTCGGTGGACGGTTCCACCTACACGCGGATCACGGCGCCGGGGATGCCCTTCCCGATGGGCGCGATCCACGAGCGGGCCGGCTCCGCCGAAGAGGCGATGAACGTCTCGATCGTCTCCGCCGACGTCGCCGCCGACCAGGCCCGGCTGGAGGAGCTGGGCGCGAAGGTGATCGTCCCGACCACCGCCGTCTGCGACGTGACGGTCTTCGCTCGGCTCGCCGACCCCCGGGGCAACGTCTTCTCCCTCTTCCAGAACGGCGAGAGTCCAAAGCGGCTGAAGGAGTTCGCCGAGTCCTGCCAGGCGCAGATGACCGAGGTCGCGATGATGCCGAAACCGGGGGCCTACGCCTGGTTCGAGATCGGCACGGCGGACGCGGAGGCCACGCGGGCGTTCTGGACGGCCGCCTTCGGGTGGCGGATCGAGTTTGACGAGAGCGCCGGCGGCAAGCCGTACAGCAACGTGTTCACCGGCAACCAGTGGCCCTCGGGCGGCGTGTACGACCTCGGCACGGGCGGCGTCGACTACCTGATGCCCGACTTCCTCGTCCTCGACGTGCCCGCGGTCACCGCGAACGCGGTTGAACTCGGCGCCACCGTCGAGTTCGGGCCGGACACCAACCCCGACGGGCTCCTCTACAGCCGCCTGATCGACCCCCGCGGCAACCGCTTCGGCCTCTTCTCCATACCCACCACACACCCGACAGGGACCGGCGCCTGACGAAGACAACCGACGAACCACCGGTGCCGGCCCCGCGGCTCCAGGTTCCTCCCGCTTGGGCGGCCAGCTTGGCGGTGGTGACCTGGTGCTAGCCGAGCGTGTCGGCGACGACAGGGGCGGGCATCTCCAGGACGTGCTCGCGGATCGCGACGGTGCGGTCGGCGGTTGTGGGGACGCCGAGGCTGTTGACCAGTGCGGAGAGGGGCGTCGGGGTGCATCGGCTGTCCGACTTCCCGTGACCAGCACCAATGCACCTCAACGGCAGTGACACACGAAGCCGAACATCCCGGTGATATCGCGGCCGAACCTCACACTGACCGCGCAACGCGCCAGCGGGAGGAACCCGGTCGTCGACCGATCGCCGAGTCCTCCCGCTGGCTGCTACTGGCTACCTGGGTCTCAGTCGGCCTGGCACAGGGCATAGACAGTCCCCGCTACGTCCTGCGGGTTGCCGTTGTAGTAGGAGGCGGCGTTGCCGTGCCAGCCCTTGCCGTCAGGAGTGGGGCGGGAGGCGACGACATAGGCCTGGTCACTCCCCGCGTCAACGCCTCCGGAAATCGCGTGGCTTCCGTCCGGGCACATCGCGTCCCCATGGGCGTCGCCGTTTCCCGAGATCGCCACCTGGACCACCTGCGGCGCATCCGCCGTCGCAGGGCCCGCGAAACCAAGGACACACAACGTCGCCGCAGCGGTCGATCACCTCCAGGCGGACCAGGTGCAGGCGCTGGCCGAGCGTATCGACCGGGAACAAGGGCGACTGGACATCCTCGTCAACGCCATCTGGGGCGGGGAGCACCTCGTCGAGCGCGGCAAGAAGATGTGGGAATGCGACCTGGGCCAGGGCCGGCGCATGCTGCGGATCGGTGTCGAGACCTACTACGTCGCGAGTCACTATGTCCTGCCCTTGCTGATCCGTCGGCCCGGCGGACTGCTCGTGGAGCTCACCGACGGGACCGAGGAGTTCAACCGCAGCCCCTACCGCGCCCCCTTCTACTTCGACCTCGCCAAGTTCGCGCCTTTCCGGATGATGTGGGCGCTGTCCGAAGAGGTGGGCGGCGAGGGCGCGCAGGACCCGCCAGATCGTGCGGAAGCTGGACGCTTCGATCTCGGCGTCGGCCTCCGCCTTCACCGCCTCCCCGGCCTCCTTCACCTCGGACGGATCGGCGGTGGCGGTGTCGTCGCCGACAGCGGGCGAGGGGAGGTAGACGGGGATGATGACCCAGGAGATCTTGCCCTGCCGGTAAGCCTGGCGCAGCGCGCGGCCGATGGCCTGGACGATGTCGATGATGCTGGTCTTGGGGTCGGCGAAGACGATCGCATCGACGGCCGCGATGTCGATGCGTTCCGACAGCAGCCGGCTGTTGGCGAGGGTGCCGCGCTCCTCGCCGTCCTCGCCGGTGTGGGCCTTGAACTCGGTGAAGGCGGCGCGGCGGGCCAGGGCGGCCGCGCTCGCCCGCACCATCGGCATCCCGTCGCGCCAGGTCGGTTATCCGGGGCTATTCAGGCGTGTTGGGCAAGATCATGTCGGGGAGTTCCTCGCCGGCGAGGGTGGCGTCGACGCGGGCGTGGATGTAGGCGCCGGTCACGGGACAGCTCAGCGGGTCGTCCGCCGGGCAGTCCAGCATGTGCCGCAGCACGGCGGCGGCGCTGGTGAGCCGGTGGATCCGCTCCTGCACAGCGGCGTGCTGGGCGCCGATCAGGGCATGGCGGTCCTGCGCGTGTTCACTGGTCATCACGGCGGCGGTGTCGGCAAGTGTCAGCATCCCGTCGTGGTGCCACAGCCGGGCGTAGGCGAGCCGCGCCAGAGCCGCGCGGTCGTACTGGCGCACCCGGCCGCGCCGTGCGGTGGGCTCGATCAGTCCGCATTCCTCGTAGTAGCGCAGCGTCGGTATCGAGACCTCGAATGCTCTGGAGACCTCGCTGATCGAGTACAGCCGCTCCAACCGGTCCTCCGCGTGAGACTTGCGCTCAAGTGGACTTGAGCGTGCACGCTGGCAAGCCTAAACCACCACGTGCCCTGGAGGACCCGCCATGCCCGCGCCCCCGACGGAGACCCTCGCGACTCGCCGTGCCCGTACCGGGCCACCCCTTGCCTCGGGCGCCAGTGCGCTGCTCGTCCTGGGGTTCGTGCTGATGAGCCTGAACACCCGCGTCGCGTTCGGGCAGATCGGACCGCTGGCCCCCGTCGCCGGCTTCAGCCCCGCCGCGCTCTCCGTGCTGGGGCTGCTGCCGCCGCTGTGCATGGGCGCCTTCGCACCGCTCGCGGCCGTGCTGCGGCGACGCCTCAGCGAGGAGCGCGGACTGTGGTGGGCGAGCCTGGTCCTGGTGGCCGGCGCGGTGCTGCGCATGCTGGGAATGCCAGGCCTGTTCGCGGGCACCGTCGTGGTCAGCGCGGCCACCGCCGTCGTCAACGTGCTCATCCCCGTCCTGGTCCGCAAGCGGTTCCCCCGCGAGCGCGTCGGCACCATGATGGGCGTCTACGCCCTGTCGATGGGCGTCGGCTCGGCGCTCGTCGCCGCCGTGGTCGTCCCCACCGCCCAGGCCACCGGAAGCTGGCAGCCGGCCATCGGCCTGGCCGTCATCCCCGCCATCCTCGCCGCCGCCGGCATGACCCCGCAGCTGCGTCACCGGCCGCCGCAGCCCGCCGCGGGCACCGGCACCAAGCGGACCGGGCACCCGCACGTGGCCCGCACCGCCCTCGCCTGGAGCCTGACCGCCTTCTTCGGCATCCAGACCCTCGCCTTCTACACCACCCTCGCCTGGCTGCCCTCGATCCTCGTCCAAGCCGGCCTCGGCCGCAGCGCCGCCGGAACCGGCCAGGCCCTGCTCATCTGCGGCGTCGCCGTCGGCGGCTTCGCCGCCCCCGTCCTGGCCGCCAAGCGGGCCGACCAGCGGCCCCACATCCTGGTGACCGTCCTGGTCTGCGTGATCGGCTTCGCCGGACTCCTGCGCGCGCCCGCCGGTACCTCGATGGTGTGGGTCGTCATCCTGGGCATGGGACTGGGCGCCGGACAGGCACTGCCCGGCGTGCTCTACGCCCACCGGGGACGCGACCACGACCACGTGGCCGCCCTGTCCACCATGGCGCAGACCTGCGGTTTCCTCCTCGCCGCCACCGGCCCCATCCTCGCCGCCGCCCTGCACACCGCAACCGGCACCTGGACCGCACCACTGACCGCGCTCACCGCCGTACTGCTCGTGTGCTCAGCGGCGAGCTTGCGGGCCGGCCACGACCCCAAGTGAGCGGCCACCCGTCCCTCCGACCACACCGCGACGCAGGGCCCGAAGAGGCGCGCAGGACCCTCTGAACCCGCGCGCCCGCTCCGCCAGCAGGCACGGCACAAGGCGCCGGCCACCTGGTGGTGACCGGCGCCTTGTGGCCTGTCAGAACTGGCTGCGACGCGCCCTCGGACGAGTGGGCGGGACCTGCTCGCCGCGCAGTGCGAGGGCGGCGGTGCGGGTGCGCTCCAGCCAGCTCATGACCTGGCGCAGCGTGGCGGGGGCGAGGTGGTGGGTGAGGTCGCGGACGGCCTGGTGGTCGTCGTCGGTGAGCGTGTGGAGGCGGGCGCGTTCGAGGGCGGTGTAGAGGGGCTGGGCGACGGTGCCGGCGAGGCGGCGGTGGGCGGCGTCGGACCTCTGTCGGGCCTGGTGGGCGGCCTCGCGGGCGCATTCGGCGACGTCGCGGCGGTGGCGTTCGGCGCGCAGCGCGTGCTGGAGGGCGGTGTCGTGGTCGGGGTCGTAGCGCTCGGCGCGGGTCTGGGCGGTGTGGTCGCGTACG
>NZ_JBSFJU010000111.1:0-16519 GCF_053598215.1 Kitasatospora sp. NPDC001175
CTAATCCGACCTCCCACCTGGCTGCAGCCCCGCACCACCACCCGCCTGGCCGCACACCTACGCCGCACCGGAACCGTCCTCCTCTCCCACGGCCCCTGGCCCGGCGGCGCCCAGCTACGCCTGGAGATCACCGCGGCCACCTGGACCGGGCTCGGCGACGGATACGGCCAGCTGCTCCATCGCCGGGTGACGGTACGGGCGAGCGGGCGGGGAAGTGCGTCCCGTCCGCGGACGGCTGATCTCCTGCTGCCGGACGAGAGCGGCCGGGTCGGCGTTCCGGTAGGAGCACAGAGCGCTGCCGCTTCCCGATGGGGTCGCGGTGTAATCCCGCCGACGTCCGGTCTGAATGGGAGGGCGACACGCCCTGAGGCTGATCACCTGGGCAGCCGCGCTGCGCACGGGCGACGACGCCGTGCGCAAGAGCGGAGAACCCCGCGGCCGGCACCTGGGAGCTTGGCCCCTGGCACTGGTGCGACACCGTCCTGCGCTCCCGGGACGCGCAATCCTGCACTCACGGATGAGCGGATACGGGGGTAGTCGGGCAGCCGTATCCGTTCATCGCCGGAGTTCCGTGTCCCGCAACCGACTTGGCGTCAGTTGCCTTCGGTTGCCCCGCTTCAAGTTCTGCTCCGGAGGGGGTGGTTTCTGATGATGCGATCGCGTAGCGTCCTGCTGTCGCTACGCGATCGGTTTCCTGCATCGCACAACCAGGCCGGGCAGCCGGCTCGGCCACTGTGGTGGAAGGGAACATCGTGAAGCGGACCAATGGTCGACGTCGGTTGATTCGGCTGGGCCGGTGGGCGCGCGGAAACTCGTTGCAGCTCGCCGCGCTCATGGTCGCGGTTGCCCGGCTGATCATTGAGGCAGTGAAGTAGCACTGCCGCAAGAAGACCCCCGACCAGTCGCAATGGCCGGGGGTCTATCTCTTTCGCCCATGGGCGACGGGAGTCAACGGTAGCCGGGTAGCCCCTTGAGGTCCATGGCAAAGTTCCCGGCATATCGGGCATGACGGCGTATCCAGGTACCTGTCGGCTCAGCCAGTCGCTGCGCCGAGAAATGGTTAACGGATGAAGCCGCCGAGGCGTAGCGAACCGGAGTAGTCCCTTCCTGCGCGGTCCCGTGATCCCGGGACCGCGCATTCGGACTGGCGGACAAACAGAAAGGGCGCCCGGCCGGCAGGCCGAGCACCCCTTCCCCGCGTCGGCTACCGCTGCCGCTCGAAGAAGCCCCACAGCCTTCCCCACAAGCCCTAGGCGGCGATCAGTCGGCTGTTCCATTCCCACCCCCGTCGCACACCGTGATCGATAGGGTGCGGAGCATGATGATCCCCACCGACGGCGGGCAGGAGGACTAGCTGCATGGGACTGAGCACCACGTACCTCGGCAAGGCGGAGATCCAGGAACTGCTCGGCACGAGTTCGTTCGGGATGTGGCGACTGCCCCGCCAGCACGGCGACTTCCCAGAACCCGAGACCGACATCTACCGCGGCCCCTTCGACGAAGAGCCCGACGGGCCCGTGTGGGACGCCCACGACGTGTACCGGTGGGCCGCCCGCACCCCGGAGTTCCAGCACCGCGGCGCCGTCCTGCTCCGCCCGCTGCCTGGCCAGCGCCAGCCGGGGCGCTTCCTCGGCCACCAGGACACCACCCATGGGCCGGCCACCGACTGGCACACCGGCATCGGCGTCATCCGCATGCTCCACACCGACGAGAGCCACGCCGCCTCGGCCATGGCCGTCGACCTGGCCGCCGAGCGCAACCGCGAGATCGTCACCGTCTGCGCCCTGTACGGCGACCTCAACCCCGTCACCGGCCCGGCCCTGGTCGCCGCCGACACCGCCCAGCCCCGCATCGAGTACGAGGCGAGCTGGGCCCGCGTCGTGAAGCTCGCCGGACAGCCCCTCCCCTGGTGGCCCGACCTCCTGCGCCGGTCCGAGGTCACCCGCCGCTGGCAACCGGGATCCGCGGCCGTGACCGCCGACGTTCCCGCCACACCCCGCGAGAAGACCCTGCGCCGGGCTGCGGCGAACAGCGCCTTCAGCCAGACCGCCCGGGCGGCGCTGACCGACATGGCCGACGACATGCGCAACGACCGCGTTGAGGACGTCGCGAGAGACATCCAGACCTACGGCAACCACATCGCGAGCCCGGAACGGCTCGTCATCGCAGCGACGCACGACGCCCGCACCCACCCCATCCAACTGGTGAAGGACGACGCCCTCCTGCGACAGGGATGGGAAGAGATCACCCGAAGTACCGAACCGGACGCCGTCGAGGCCCTCGACATCGCGCTCGGCCGCCACCCCAAGCTGCTGCCCTTCGGGCACTTCACCCACATCCCGGTAACCGACAATCCGGTCGTCGAGCGGTGGACCCGCCGACTGGCCCTCTGCGACCCCACCGCCGGCCACGCCACCCTCGCCGAAGACAAGACGGTCGACGCCTTCTTCACCGACCCCCTGACCGACATGCCGGTCGTCCGCACCAAGGACGACGACGAGAACCACGCCCAGTGGCTGTTCTACGTCCCGCTCTCCCTCCCCGCCGGCCGCGGCGAGCTGGCCTCCATCGTCCTGCACGGCCCCGTATGGATCACGACCACGGACGGGTTCGTCCACCCCGCACCCTGCACCCCCGGCGAACACCTGTGGTGGGGCTACGCAGGGGGCGAGCGTCCCCTCGAACTCGCCCACGTCGTCAACGTCCTCCTCGACAACCTCGGGGCCCGCATCACCCTCAACAACTACTGGGACAGCGCCCCGGACGGGCTCACCACCCTGTTCAACAAGGACCACAAGCGAGGCACCGAACTCACCCGCGCCGCACTGCTCCACGCCCGCATGACCCCACCCAAGTCACGCCGCTGACCCATCGCAGAACGCCGCTGGCCGACCCCGCAACGTCGCGAGATCGGCCAGCGGCATCCCGATAGAAGCAGCGCGACAAGCTGCCTACGCCCACTCCACGCCGTGCTCGGCGAGCTGCGCGAGCTGGCCCGGCGTCAGCTTCGCCCGGCGGGCCTTCTGGTTGTTGAGCCAGGTGAACAGCGCGAAGGCGACACCGTCAGCCTTCGCCGCGGCCGCCGCCCGCGCGACAGCCAGTTCCCGCTCCTTCTCGACGCCGAGCGCCGCGAGCCCAGCTCACCCGGACCTCCTACCGCTCTGCGCAGGTCAGGCCTGGGCTTGCTGGTGGTGCCCGGTCTGTTCGGCAGGCTGGTCGAGTTGCTGCTGGCGGCGGCGCTGTTCGTTGCGCAGGTCCTCGACGCGCTGGGTGAACCTGGCCAGGGCGAGATCCTCCTCGTCGGAGCCGAACTCTTGGTAGGCACCGACGCCGAGAGCGAGGGCGTAGGCCTCCTCCTCGATGGCGTCGGCGGTCTGCTGGAGGAAGTAGCTGCGCTCGCGGTACTTGTAGTAGCCGGCGAACATCGCGGCCAGAGTGATGGCGAAGCCGACCCCGGTCAGGGTGAAGCTGTGCCAGCGGGCCGGATACCCGGAGTCGAGGGCGGCGAGGGTGGTGGTGGCGGCCGAGCCCGCCATGATCAGCGACTGCAGAACGTTGTGCACACGGCGGTACTTGCGGCTGTCGGCCTTGTACTGCCCGACGATGTCGGCCACCTCCTCGCGGTACAGACGCCTACGCCAACCCAGCGACGGATTGGCGTACGCGGCCACGGACCGAAACGCCTCGCGGGCCAGCTCTAGCTGCGCCTCCGCTCGACCAGTCCCATACTCAGCCCGAAGGCTGACCCAGGCCGTGACCGCGACGGCCGCCGACAACGTGGCCAGAACTGCGCAGGCGATGTCAACAGGCGGATACCAGGACGCATCCTGCCGGTTGGCCAGATGCCAGCCGAGGCCGCCTAACAGCGCAGATACCGCGCCCGTTCCTCCCAGAGCGCGCGTGCGCGACAGACGCCGACACCGTGTAGCAGTTCGTTCAGCCACCCTGAGCTTTTGCCGCGCCTCAGCAAGCTTGGCCTGTTCGGCGCGATGTTCCTGGAGCAGCCGAGCCTCCTCCTGAGCCCGTAGAGCCTCTTCGGCGCTGCCGCGACGGTGTGCCGCATCGTCATCCATGCTCCGAGCCACCCTGGCCCCTCCCTTTGCGGCCGCCCCCCGGCAGCCCGGCCCACGATGTCACGAACCTGCACGACCTGACCCCTTATCCGGCCGATTGATCACAGCTCCGCGCAACCCCGAGGGCGGGCACTCGGGCGGGTGCTGCGCCGCCTACAGACACCGGCCTCGGCCAGCTCGTTCTACCAGCCGACTCCGAGCGCTTCCAGCTGCCCGATCTGCTCTGCGGTGAGCTTGTCCCGGCGGGCCTTCTGATTGTTCAGCCAGGACCCGAGGGACACCCCACCCTCCTTGTGGGTGCGCGGGACCCGGACGTGCCCCTCACGCTCGACGAAGGCCGCGAGCGCCGCCAGGCCAGCGCCGAACCGGTCCGCCCTCGACACCTTCGGCTTCGCTGTGGCCGCCGCCCGCGCGGCGGCGAGCTCCTGATCCTCCTCGATGCCGATCGCCGCGAGCAGGTCCCGCTGCTCCTGGTCGAGATCGGCCCACCCGGCCCGCTGCGCCTTCACCCACCGTCCGAGCTGCTCGCCCTCGAAGACGGTGTCCGCAAGCAGCGCGGCCCAGTCGACCCGCCCGTCGGCCTCCAACCACCACTGCCGCGCGGCCGCGTACACGCGCTGCCAGGCGATCGGCCAGGCCGGGTGATGAGTGGCGGGTGGGTTGCAGTGGTGGTGCGTCACCTGCGTTCAGTGGCTGGTGCTTGGGTAGACGCTGGTCAGGGCGTGAAGCCGCTGAAAGATGGTGGCGTGTTGGCGCTGAAACACGGTGTCGTTGTCCGGTGAAGCTCTGCCGCCACCTCTTATGAAGGCTGCCGGAAGGCCGTGGTGGGGCTGGCTGGTGCCAGCCCCACCGTGGCCTGTGTTGTTCAGCGGGTCAGGCCGTGCTGGGCTGCGGCGATTTCGGCGCGGACGAGTTCGAGGAGGCGGCCGGTCCAGTTACGCCCTGTCCGGTCGTGCTGGCTCCAGTAGCGGGAGTGCATGTCGGTGTAGAGGATCGTGGCATCTCCTGTTTCTACCAACACCTTTGCCAGGTTGGAGTGTTGGGTGAACTTCGCGCGTAGCAGCCGGGCCATCACCGCGGCGCGGGCCTGTTCCCAGCCGGGGCGCAGGGGAGCGTCTTTGGCGGCCTGCTGCGCGTCGTAGGCGGTGTTCGCGGCACGGATCGCGGCCTGGTACTGGTCGTCCGTGGTGGACAGGGCCCAGTAGGCGTGGCTGACGGTCGGGTACGCCACACCGTCGATCTCAATCGGTGCCGGGTACTCGTTGCGCAGGACCATGACGCCGGGATCGGCCGGCCAGCCGCCTGGGTAGACGACCTGGCCCAGTTCGATGGCAGGCGCGTGCGCCACGTCCGCTCCGTCCAAGGGGCGGCGCGCGGCGGCCCGGGCGTGTGCCTGGTCGCGCTCGGCGAAGTACTCCAGCGCATGCCGGTACATCTCGTCGGTGACGACCGGCCCGCCACCGAGCAGGCGCGCCCCGGGGCCGGCGGCGAGGACCTTCAGCGGCCAGTCTTTGGAGTCCATGTCGCCCAACGCGTAGCGGCGCAGATGCTCGGGGATGGCCAGGTACGCCTCCCGCAGCGCCGCGCGCTGCTCCTCGCTTGGCTCGGCGCGGAACACGGTGACGGCGGCCAGGCAGCGGCCGGTGGAGTCGGGCCTGCCGTTGAGGCGGTCGATCTCGTCGCGGACCTCACCCAGCAACTCCTCCGGCGTCGTCCACGACTGGACCTCTGCGAACTTCCACGCGGCCACATGGTGGGCCGACGCCCGCGCACCGTCCTCGAGCGTCGTGGCGACCCATCCGCTGCGCAGCTTCTCAGCGAGCTCCTCGACGGTGACCAGGCCCCAGCAGTCGACGAGCCCGTCGGCGTAGATGAGTAGATCGGTGAGGAAGTAGTCGCCGCCGTTGCGGATGAACACGTGCCGCCACGTACCAGGGATGCGTTCGCCGTCCGCGTGCCTGAAAGTGCGTCGAGATCCTGACATGCCCGCCAGCGTAGAGGCCTTCGTTCCGCGCTCCTCCTGCGGGCCCGGCCACTGATCGGCGATGCCGCCTTGCTGCTGAACGGCTGTTGTCGCCCGGACCGTATCTGCCGAAACCGGGTGTCGCCGCTGTTCCGTCGTTCGTGTGGTGATGGTCGGCGTGTCGGGATGAGCCGGTCGTCCGTAGGACAGCCTCGCTTCCGTCGGACGACAGCGTCGTTTCAGCGGACCGGAGGTGTCGTGATGCCGGGATCGGCCAGCCAGTCCGCGTCGGCCGATCCGGGGCAGTCAGGGCCGGTCGCCGCGGTGGGGCGTGAGGCCTCGGTGGCCCGCCTGGTGGACCTGGACAGCCGGGGCGAGCTGACCACCGCTCACGTACGCCTGGTCGCCTCCGCGATGGGCGTGACGGAGCGGGCGGTCTGGTACTGGCTGGCCGCCGCCCGCACCGAAGGGCGCCTTTCGGCCCGGCCGCGCGAGCGGACGGTGATCACGCCCGAGGTCCGGCGCCTGCTGGCGTTCTGGGGCGGGAACGTCGCCGCGGTCCACCGCGAGCTTGCGGCCCAGGCCGTCGGCGACCCCACCGTCTCCGTTCCGTCGCTGCGGGCCCTGCAGCGGGCGGTACGCAGAGACCTGTCGGTGGGGGAGCGGGCGGGGCTGCGCGGTGGGGAGGCGGCCCGGCGGGCTCATGACGTGTTCGGGAAGCGGCCGGCGATGTGGCGGAACGCGTGCTGGGAGGGCGACCACAAACACGTGCCCGTGCAGGTCGATGTCGAGGGCGAGTTGGCGTGCCCGTGGATCACCTGGTTCATCGACTGCGCCACCAAGTACATCCTCGGTCTCGCGGTGACCCCGCACGCCCCGTCTCGGGACGCGGTGCTGGCCGCGCTGCGCACCTCGATCACCCGCACCGAACCGTTCGGCCCCGCCGGCGGCCTGCCCGCCCTGGTGCGTGTCGACCGGGGCAAGGAGTTCCTGTCCACCACGGTCACCGCAGCGCTCGGCGCCTTCGCCGTCCCTGTCCACGACCTGCCCGCCTACACCCCGCACTTGAAGGGCACCGTCGAGGCGCTGAACGACGCGGTTCAGGAGATGTTCCTCGTCTCCCTCCCGCGCTACACCCATCGCCAGAAGCTCACCGGTGGGCGGAGCGCGGATCCGGATGCGCCGCCTTTGACGTTCGCCGCGTTCGTCGCGCTGCTCCTGGACTGGGTGCGCTGGTGGAACACCGAGCACCGCCCGGCCGGGCTGGACGGCCGTACCCCGGTTGAGGCGTGGCAGGCCGACCCGACGCCGCTGCGCGACGTCCCGCCCGAGCACCTCGCATTCTTCGCCTTGGAAGACGACGGCCGTATCCGCACGATCACCACGAACGGCGTCTCCTGGCGCAGGCGCCCCTACATCGCCCCCTGGATGATCGGCCACACCGACACGAAGGTCCGTCTGCGTCACCTCCCGCACCACGACGGCGAGATCGAGGTGTTCGATGTCGCCAGCGGACGCCATCTCGGCACCGCGCACCTCGCCGAGCAAGCGAGCCCCGAGCAGGTCCGCGCCCTGAAATCGGCCCGCGCCGCAGCAGCCCGCCGCCTGCGCGCGGACCTGAAAGCCGCCGAGAAGCTGCGTCGCCAGCGGTTCGCCGCCGTCACCGTGCCGACCCCGCCCGAGGCCCTCGGCACCCTCACCGCCGCCGAGGCCGCAGCCGAACTCGAAGCTGCCGACAGCCGGGATCTTCGAGCCCTGGCGCTGCCCGGACTGATCCCCCACGCCCCGCTTCCCGACGGCTGGGTCCTGCCCCGCGGCGCCGCACCCACCGAACCCGGGCATGCCGACACCGGCCAGACCGACCCCCACGCCAACCACCTGAACCCGAGCGCAGTCCCGCCCGGCAGACACCCTGACACGCCTTCCGAACAGCCAACCACCGGCCAGGCCCCGTCCTCTTGACACCCGTCCCAGCCCGACCAACCGGGATCGCCCGCCCTCGACAGCTGGTAGCAGGCCCGGCTCCGAGAACGGGGCCTGCTACCCGCCCCCGTCCGCGCACACCACAGGAGCCCGCACCATGACCACCGCGCCCGCCGTCCGTCCCGGCATGCTGCCCCCCGAGCGCGCCGACCACTACCTCAACCTGGCCGGCGCCCGCGTCGTGGGCACCGAAGCGCTGCGCACCACCCGGGACAACATCCACGCCACCCTCGAAGCCCGCGCGATGATGGTCCTGTCCGGCGCTGCCGGCAACGGTAAGTCGTTCTCCGTCAACGCCGCGCTGCGCCACCTCGCACCCCGCCACACCTACCGCGTCGCCTTCCGGGCCCGCCCCACCCCACGCGACATCCGCCACGAACTCTTCCGTGCCCTCGCCCTGCCCGGTGAACCACCCCTGCGCCCGATCGAGTTCGACACCGTCCTCAAAGACGCCCTCGCCCGCTCCTTCCACGTCCTGGTCTGCGACGAAGCCCAGTGGCTCTCCCGCGAATGCTTCGAGTACTGGCGCTACCTGTGGGACGACTCCGCAACCGACATCGCAGTCGTCTTCGCCGGCGGCGACGGCTGCGCGAAGGTGCTGCGCCGCGAGCCGATGCTCGCCTCCCGCGTCTTCATCTGGCAGCAGGCCCTCCCGCTCACCCTCCCGGAGATCCTCACCACCATCCCCGAATTCCACCCCCTGTGGAGCGACGTCGATGCCGACCTGATCGCCCTGGTCGACAAACAGGCCGCCCACGGCAACTTCCGCGCCTGGGCCCGCATCACCAAACACGCCGCCGACGGCCTCACAGCCCAGGGCCGCACCCACGTCGACGAGCACCTGTTGCGCCAGGTCTACAACCGCCTGGGCACCGGCGCGTGAGCACGCGCCCGTTGCCCGCTCTCACCCTCGCGCTCGACCCCGGCGACACTCCCGCCTGCGCCCATGCCGCCCTGGCAGCCCACGACCCTGCCGCCGGCCAGGTCACGGTCCATCCCACCCCCGGCACCGACCACCCCGCCGCCCTCGCCCACGACGTCCTCGCCGCCCTCGGCAAGCCCTACACACCGCCTGGACGCTGGAACACCCAGCCCGCGCGCACCTGGGCTGCCGCAGCGGCCTGGGCCCGCACCACAGGCCTGCACCACCTGGTCCTCCTGCGTGGCCACCTCCTCACCCCCGCCCGCTGGCGCCACCTGCTCACCTTCCAGCAGTACACCGGCGCCCACCTAACCGTCGTGTGCCACCGCACCCCGCCTCCCGTGACCACGCGTGCCCTGGCCGGCACCGACCACACCGTCACCCACGGCCTGCCCGCCTACGCCCTCCCCGGCCCTGAGCGCCACCGCCGACCCCCACCCGCACCCATCCCGCCGGCAACGTCCTTGCAGTGGCTGACCCTGCCCGCCCTCACCTACCTCGCCCTCACCGACAGACCCGAGCCACCATGCGACTGCACCCCACCACCGGCCACCGCCGACCGCCTCCCCATGGAACCCCCACCAGGGCGCACCGAGGAAGCCGCCGCCCGCCTCCACCGCCTGGCCCACCCCACCCATGCCGCCGCCCTGGCCGCGGCCCTGCTCACCGGCGTCCCCTACAACCAACTCGCCGCCGCCACCCCCACCGACTACCACCCGGCACGCTCCACCCTCACCCTCCACGCACCCGCCCGCGACCGCACTCCCGCCCGCTGCGCGGCATACCGCATACCCGCCTGGGCCCGCCCGCTCCTGGACGCCGCCGCCCACTACCACCAGCACCGCAGACGCCCAGGCCTCCGGCTGCTCACCGACACCGAATCCGCGCTGACAGCGCTGCTCCAAGCCGCCGAACACTGCCGCCTACGACCACCGCAAGACCCATCCGGGCGTAGCCGCGGCCGCTTCCCCCGCCCGCACTTCCCCGAAGCCCTCCCAGACGGCCCCCATTGGACAGCCTTCATCCCGCTGCCCAACCTCCCCCCGGAGCTGCAAACCGCTGCCCTCCGATGAGAAACACCCCCCACCGGCCAGCACCTGAGCCGCCACCCTGAGTTCAGCCCGCTCCACGGCGCAGGCACTCACCAGGTCTGAGCCAAAACACTGACGTGCCCGCTTCGGCTACCACGGCTCCGCGGCTGAGCCGTCCGCTTCCAACCCGTACCGGCTGAGCTGCAACGCCTCCTCCGGAGCGCCAGCGTTCCTACGAAGCAGGACCAAGGGGCCCAAGCCGCCCCCGCTGTTGACGAGCATCAGGCATTCGGCTTCCGCCGCTGTCCAGTCACCGGTGATCCTTCCCCGACACACGAGCTCCTGGGTGCCGACCCAGGTGCGGTCCAACTCCTCACGCATTGCCAGACGGATCAGTGCGCCAAGGTCGCCCCGGTCGGCAGCCTCGCGGTACACAGCCTCTGCACCCGGCCGGTCGCCCGCCCGCTCCCGAAGCCTCGCGAGGCCGATCAGCGCGCCGGTGTCCCTTTGTGCGGCCTCGCGGTAGAGAGCCTCTGCACCAGCACGGTCACCGTTTTTCTCCCGGAGCTCTGCCAGATCGCTGAACACGTCGGCACGCCCCCGGGCGGCGGCCTCGCGGCACACGTCTTCCGCCCCGAGCCGGTCCCCGGCCCGCTCTCGAAGCGCTGCCAGGTCACTGAAGGCACTGGTCTCTCCCCGGGCGGCGGCTTCGCGGTACAGGGCTTCTGCACCTGCCCGGTCCCCGGCCCGCTCCCGGAGTCCGGCAAGATCGATCAAGCCGCCGGCGTTTCCCTTGTCAGCAGCTTCGCGGTACGCGCCTTCCGCACCGGTCCAGTCGTCGGCCTGCTCCCGGAGCCGTCCCAGAAGCCGCAGCGCATGGAGCGAGTAGTAGGGGTCGCCCTGTTCGACGGTTTCCCGATAGAGAGCCTCTGCGGCCATCCAGTCCCCGACCCGCTCGCAGAGCCCCCCAAGCCCGAGCGCCGCACCCCTGTGTCCGCGGCGGGCGGCCTCGCGGTAGCTCTCCTCCGCCCCTGCCCAGTCGCACGCCTCTTCCTGGATCCCCGCCAGGATCATGAGCGCGCTGCTGTCTCCCTCCTGGGCAGCCGCACGGTACAGGGTTTCTGCCGCCTCGTCGTCGCCGATCGTGTCCCGTTTCACGGCCAGTTGTAAGAGGTTGTCCACCCCTGCCAGGTCGACGGCTTCGCGAGCCACGGCTTCTACGCCCACACCGTCACCGGCCTTCATCCGCAGCGTCACGAGGTCGCCGAATGCGTCGGTGTCGCCCCGGGCCACGGCCCGACGCAGGAGGTCGTGTGCGATCCGGTACCGGCCGCGCTCCCGAGCGGCCTTAGCCAGCGACTTGTGGTCGGCAGGGGTCGCCGCATGCTGTTCGACTGCGGACCAGAAGAGCGCCGACGGGAAGTCGTCGCGGCGGCTGACGTAGGCATGATGGTCGAGATAGTCAGCGAGGCGGAAGACACCTGGCACAGGCCCCATTCCGGTGGGGTGGGCGACCGGCCCAAGTGCTGCCACCACTCCCTTGATCTTCTTCTGAGCGAAGGTGAGGGCCTGGTCGAACCAGAGTTCCGGATCCGCGGCGGCACGCTGCTCCGGGGTCAGGTAGCCCGGTGCCGCTGCCTTCAACAGCTCCGCAGGCAGGGGGGAAGCATGCCCGAGACGGCAGGCGTCCATGGCCGCCGTGATGACTGCCTTGCCCAAGGGACCTTCAGGTCCGCTGGCTTGCTCATAGTGGTCGACCAACTGGGGCCCAGCCGCCAGCGTCTGGGTGATCGCGCCGTTCGAACTCCTTCGGTCGGCCGCGTCCAGCGACGGATGGCCGATTCGGCGCAGCCGCTTCAGATCCTGTTCATCAAAGGCAGCAGGAACGTCGATCGGGATGAGTGGGTCGAGAAGGGCCCGAGCCTGCGGTCCGCCGGCAGCAGAGGTCAGCCTGGTGTGGTGGTCGGGCCAGAGGGTCGCAAGGATCACCACCGGGCCGGGCTCCTCCAGCCTGCGCCGCAAGGCTGCGGCCGCGGCCTCACCGGACGGGCCTGTGAGGTAGTTCTGCGCCTCGTTCAACCACAACACGGTCCGCTCCGTCAAAGCGTCCGCCGCTAGCAGCGCGAGCAGGCTGGCGGTGTCCTTGGGGAAGACCAACTGCCAGTTGCCCAGGCACGTGCGGACCCCTTCGAACGCAGTGCGGGTTTTACCCGTACAAGACCACCCCCGCACCATGACCATCACAGCCTGCTCACCATCCGCAGCCGCTTCCAGACGCACCCGCAGCTCCTGGTCGTGGTTGCGCTCGACGTAGGTGGGCAGCACGAAGTCCTCACCTGGCGCCGCCGCAGAATCTCCGCGGATTGCCGGATGCACCTCCAGTGACTTCGCTTCCCAAGAGCCAACAGGCTTCGGCTTGTCGGGCAGCGCGGTGCCTTCCCGTAGGGGAGTTCCGGAACCAGCCGGGAACCGCCCTTGCTCCGCTGGGGGGCGCTTCTGGGCGGCGGCGTGGCACAGGTCCAGCAGTTCCTGCCGCTCCTGGTGAGGAAGGCCCAGGGCTTTGGCGAGAGTCGCCACCGTCGTGTCCGAGGGCACAGAGGCGGCGACGGTGAAGGCCAGCTGCACGGTGGTGCGACCCAGGTCGGCCCGGGCGGCGAGCTGGGTCTTCGTCAGCCCTGCACAGGCCAGCGCGTGTCTCAGGCGCCTCACCAGGTTGGCGTGCGCATCGGCTGGCCCGCTCCGCTCATCCCGTTTCCCGTGCTCGCTGGCCTGCGCGCCCTGCTCGTTGTGCACTGTTCGCCCCCACGGCCTGGTGTGTTCAGGGGTGTTCATTATCGTCCGGCCCGAACCACGGCGAACACCGAATCCGGGACCTTCGAAGCGTCAACGCCACATCACCATACGGAGGTTCGCCATGCACCCCACCTTCACCGTCCTGTTCACCGTCGCTTTGGTCGCCGTGGCCGCGCTGATGGCAGCCGCCGTTGCGGGCAAGCTCGCCCGTCTCGACGGCGCGTCCTACCCGGCCGCCTTGACCCGCGCCGCCACCGCTTTCGCCGCTGTCCTCACTCTCGCCGCCGCCACCGCCGCCGCGCTCGCCCCTTACCTCACCTGACCCCCACCGGAGCGGGCGGGACAACCACCCCGCCCGCTCCGGCCGAGCGGTCTACCAGTCGAGACGAGGGCCGAGGCGGGCTCTTGTCGATGTACGGGCCGCGTCCCACGGTTCGGGCGGTCGATACCCCCGCAGTGCACACCCACCGGGTCATCGTCGAAGGCTCACGCCCACTCGACGCCGTGCTCGGCGAGCTGCGCGAGCTGGCCCGGGGTCAGCTTCGCCCGGCGGGCCTTCTGGTTGTTGAGCCAGGTACCCAGGGCGAAGTGCGACACCACCACCTGCTCCTCGCCACCGGGGCCGGCCTCCACGGTCTCCAGCGGCTCCTCGTGCGGGCGGGGAACTCGGGGATGCCGCTCCCGCTCGACAAAGGCCGCCAGCGCCGCCAGGCCCTGCTGGAACCGGTCCGTGCGGGACACCTTCGGCTTCGCCTCGGCGGCGGCCTTGGCGGCCACCAGCTCCGCGTCGGCCTCGATGCCGATCGCGGCGAGCAGGTCCTGCTGCTCCTCGGCCAGTTCCGGCCAGCCGGCCCGCTGCGCCTTGACCCAGCGGCCGAGCTGCTCGCCCTCGAACACCGTCTCCACCGCCAGCTGCGCCCAATCGACGCGGCCGTCGGCCTCCAGCCACCACTGCCTGGCGGCGGCGTAGGTGCGTTGCCAGGTGATCGGCCAGGCGGGGCACCACCACGGGTCGATCTCTTCCAGCGCGGCCCGCCGCTCCGCGGCCAGTGCCCCCGGCTGGTCGGCCGGTACCTGGGCCGAGGCCCGCAGCTCCGACAACCAGGTGCCGATCGCGTACCCGCCGATGGAGGCCCGGGCCGGCGCCGCCAGCGACCCGCCGTGCCCCTTCGCCCACACCCGCGCCCAGTCGAGACCGGCCTCGAACCGCGCGTCGGAGACGGACCAGATCATCCCGAGCGCATCCAGCATGTCGACCCGGTGGCGCGCCAATTCACCCGCAGAATGCTCCGTCCGCCGGTCGGAAAGCCATTTCCCGAGCGGGAAATTACCCTCCTCTCCGACCATTGCGGAATACGGGACATCGAGCCCGCCGGTCTCCTCGTGCCACCGGCGGGCGTGGTTGATCCCCTCGCGCCAGAACTGGTTCTCACCCGTCAGCACCCGCGACGCGATGAACAGCGCGAGCACGTTCTCATCCACCGGAGACTGGAACCGCACCGGCAGCGTGAACGCCCCCGACCCACCCGCACCAACCTCACCAGACCAGCTCTCACCAGGCCCAGACACCCCCTCAGCGCTGCGCCCCTTCGTGCGCTTGCCGGACTTCTGCGGCACCGCGAGGGCCTCCACCACACGTGCGTCGTGAGACCGCAGAGCGGTCAAGATGCGAACGAGCGGACCGTAACTGTCCGACTCCAGAATGTCCCCGGGTTCCTCTCCGGGCTTGAGGAAGACCGGCACGATCAGGCTCGCGGTCTTTCCCTCGCCGGGCTTCATGCGCAGGGCACGGCCGATGGCCTGGACGATATCCACCATGCTGCCCCGCCCTTGCAGGAGAACGGAATCCGTGTCCGGGATATCCACTCCCTCGCCGAGAACTTTGCACTGGGCGGCTACCCGGTGCCGCAGACCGTCCTCCTCACCGCTGCTCCCGAAATCGGCAATGACCTCTTTCCGGAATTCGACGTCATGCTCACCGGAGAGCCACTGGACCCAGAATTCCTCCGGATATTTCCGGGGGTTCTCGAAATGCAGCTTTTCGACGGTCTGGTTCAGCGTCTCCGCGAAGTAACGGGCCTCGATGGTGCGGTTGTGGAACGTGATGCACCGCTCCAGCCCCCGCTCCACCATCGTCTTCACCAGCCCGGCCTGGATCGCCGCGATCCGCTCGGCCGGCACCTCGTCCTCGCTCCCGTCCTCCGCCTCACCCACCCCCGGACCCCACGGCACCCCCTGCTGCGCCGCCTTGGCCCGGTCGCCGAGCGGGTCACGCAGCTCCAACACCACGATCTCGAACGGGGCGAGCAGCTTCCTGTCGATGGCCTCCGCCAGACCCAGGGAGAACACGTGCGGGCCGTAGATCCGCTGGTCGTCCATGGACACCGCCAGCTCCTCCGGCAGCGGCTGGTAGGCCCCCTCACGGCCCTTCACCGGGCGCTTGGGCGGCGCCCAGATCCGCGGCGTCGCCGTCATGTAGAGCCGGCGCTCCGCCGGGATGGCGGCCTGATCGTGCACCACGGTCCAGGTCTTCTCGACACTGCCGGAGGACCGGTGGGCCTCGTCGCAGACCATCAGCCCGAGCGGGGGCAGCAGCTCGCCCTGGCGCTCCGCCCAGTACTCGTAGGCGTTGGCGACCGCACCCACGGACGTGTAGGTGGCGAACAGGGTCGTCGGTCGGCGGTGCTTCGCGGCCCGGGACAGCCACATCCCGATCATCAGCGGACTGGTGCTCGCCAGCACGCCGAACGGCAGCTCGGAGTCGACCAGCGAGCAGACGGCGTGCATGTCCCCGGAACGCCCGGCCGCCCGCCACGAGCCGACCATCTGCACCAGCAGGTCCAGCGTCGGCACCACGACCAGGACCACGCCGCGAGGCACCAGCTTCTGGCCGGCCGCAGCCCCGACGTAGCTCTTGCCGGAGCCGGTGGCCATCTGCACGGTCACCCGCAGCCCGCCCGGGGCCGGGTGCCCCGGACGGGGGGTGAGGCCCCGCACGATGGCCTCCAGGGCCTCCTCCTGGTGCCCGCGCAGCGAGATGCCGACGGCTGCCTGAGCGGCCATCAGGCCGGGCTTCACGACGTTCACGAAGACGAGTCTCCCCTCACCCATTCCCGAGTCCACATACGGGACCACGCGGGAAATGCTGACAGTGCCCTACTGATACATTCAACGGACCGGCAAAGAACTCCAGCCGACCGGAAATCGAGCCCGACCGAAGCGGCCATCCGGCAGGATATCAGTCCCCGGCCAAGGAATCCGGCGAATACCCGAAAAGCGTGGGCCCGGACCCCGATTCCAACGGGATCACCTGACGCTTCAAGACTGATACACGGAGGACCGTTGCTCACCCTGCCAGGGTAGCGCACCCCACCCCTTCACGGGGTCGAAACATTGGTCTGAACCACGGTCTAGACCAATCTGGCAGGAGTGAAGCCGACCCGCTCGCGCCCCCGACGCCCGCCCCGCCCCCAGTCAGCCTGTCTTGAGCTCAGCCAAAACCCCAGCTCAGCTACGTGAATAGACATCAGCCCACCGGCATTATGGAGCGAAGCGGAGTGATGCCGGCCCGGAAGCGAAGCGCCGGGCCCACCCGGGCGAAGCCCGGGTGCGGACACGCGGAGCGGGTCCGCCGCCTGACCGAAGGTCAGGCGCGAACGGAGGGCCGAAGGCCCGTAGAGATCGGAAGAGCGGCGGGGAGGGGAAGAGTGTAGAAGGTAGAGTGTAGAACTCCGGGGGGGCCGGAGCAGAAAAA
>NZ_JBSFJU010000112.1:0-14936 GCF_053598215.1 Kitasatospora sp. NPDC001175
CCGGTCAACTTGACCTTCAGCTGCTCCAGTTCGGCGATCTGCTGGTCGATCCGGGACTGCCAGGACTGCGCCACTCCGCTCCACTCGGCGGTGCTCGGCCGCGCCGTGCCGCGAGGTCACCCAGCACCGCGCCCACCGCGTCGCCCGGCACCGTGACCGTGACCTCGACCACCGGTTCCAGCAGCGTCATCACGCAGGCCTGCAGCGCCGCGCGGAGCGCTAGGCGGCCGGCCGTCCGGAACGCCACCTCCGAGGAGTCCTTGGGATGGGTGGCTCCGTCGGTCAGGGTGACCCGCAGCCCGGTGACGGGGTGTCCGTCGAGGGGGCCCTCGGTCAGGGCTTCCCGGCAGCCGGCCTCAACGGCTTGCACGTACTCCTTCGGCACCCGTCCGCCGACCACCGTGGACCGGAAGGCGAAGCGCTCGGGTCCACCGTCGCCCACCCCGTCCGGGCCGGCCTCCAGCGGTTCCACGTCGAGGACGACGTGGGCGAACTGGCCTGCTCCTCCTTCCTGTTTGACGTGCCGGAACACCGAGCCGGACACGCCGCGGGCGACGGTCTCCCGGTAGGCCACCTGCGGGCGGCCGACGTTGACCTCCAGTCCGTGGGCACGGCGGATCTTCTCCACCGCGACCTCCAGGTGCAGCTCACCCATCCCCGACAGCACCGTCTGGCCGGTTTCGGGGTCGGTGCGGACCGCGAGCGAGGGATCCTCCTCGACCAGCCGTGCCAGCGCCGCCGCCAGCCGGTCGGAGTCGGTGCTCCTGCGAGCCTCCACGGCCGCGGAGACGACCGGGTCGGCCGCCATCGGCGGCTCGAGGACCAAGGGTGCCGAGGGTGCGCACAGGGTGGTCCCGGCGCAGGCGGTCTTCAGTCCGACCACCGCGACGATGTCCCCGGCCACCGCCCGGTCCACCTCCGCGTGCCGGTCGGCCTGCACCCGCAGGATCCGGCCGATCCGCTCGGTGCGTCCCGTGCCAGCGTGCAACACCACGCCACCCTTCTCGATCGTCCCCGAGTACACCCGCAGGTAGGTCAGCCGCCCCGTGCCCGTCGAGTTGACCTTGAACACCAGCGCCGAGAACGGCGCCGCCGCGTCGGCCGCCCGCTCCTGCACCGCGCCGTCCAGGGTGCCGCGTACCGCGGGCACGTCCGACGGCGAGGGGAGGTAGTCCACGACCGCCTCCAGCAGCGGCTCGATCCCGCGGTTGCGGTAGGCCGAACCGCACAGCACCACCACGCCCTCACCGGTGCGGGTCAGGTCGCGCAGCGCACCGGCCAGTGTCCGCGCCGAGAGAGTCGCCCTCGTGCAGAACTCCTCCAACGCGACCGGGTGGAGTTCCGCCACCGCTTCCTCCAGCAGCCGGCGGCGCTGCTGCGCCTCCTCCCCCAGGTCTTCGGGCACCGGGCCCTCCTCGGCCGAGTCGCATCCGTCGGCCCAGGTGAACGACCGCATCCGCAGCAGGTCCACCACCCCGGTGAAGCCGTCCTCCCGCCCGATCGGCAGCTGGACCACCAGCGGAGCCGCGTGCAGCCGCTCCCGGATCGAGGCGACCGCCGCGTCCAGGTCGGCACCGGCCCGGTCCAGCTTGTTGACGAACGCGATCCGCGGCACCCCGTGCCGGTCGGCCTGCCGCCACACCGACTCGCTCTGCGGTTCGACGCCCGCGACGGCGTCGAACACCGCCACCGCACCGTCGAGGACCCGCAGCGAGCGCTCCACCTCGTCGGAGAAGTCCACATGGCCCGGGGTGTCGATCAGATTGATCCGATGGCCGTCCCACGAGCAGCTCACCGCCGCGGCGAAGATGGTGATCCCGCGATCCCGCTCCTGGGAGTCGAAGTCGGTGACGGTCGTGCCGTCATGGACCTCGCCCCGCTTGTGGACCGCGCCGGTGGTGTACAGGATCCGTTCGGTGACGGTGGTCTTGCCGGCATCCACGTGGGCGAGGATGCCCAGGTTGCGGATACCGCTCATGGCGGTGGCGGGCTGACGGTGCTGGTCGGTGCGCATGGCCTGTGGCCTTTCAGGGTGATCCCGGTCAGGACTGCGCGATTCCCGGACGAAGACGGCGTGGCTCCAGGCCCACGAGCGCCCGGCCGGCCGAGTCGGCCTCACCGGGCGGGCCGGCCCCACAACGGGTCGGCCGGCCTCAGGCGTTCGTCACGGACAGCCGGTGCCGGCCGCGCAGCGGGCACCGGGCGGACGAGGACACCAGGATCACCTCGTAACGCGAAAGGGAAGCGGCGGCGTCGATGCGGTCACGCACGGCCTGGCTCCCCTCACTCGTCACGGCGCGCACTGCGACTTACCGGCAGCGCGCGTTCGTGGCGAGCGTAGAGGACCGTGCCCGGACGGGGCACCGGAATTTCCGCCTGACGCCGCATCCGGACGCGTGGTGGAAGACCGGGTCGGCAATCGGCGGTCCGACCAACTCCCGCCCGCAGCAGTCTTGTCGGGCCCGCAGCCGCTCAGTACCGTCGAGTAGCCGAATCCGAACGCGCGCTTCTTCTCGGATCGGCCTCGGCACCAGCCTCGGCACCGCCAGCGTCAGCACCTTCAGCCTCGGCACCGCCAGCCTCACCACCTTCAGCCTCAGCACCGTCACCGAGCGTCGTCCCTTCCACGCACCGCGCCCCGGGAGATCGGATGAGCAGAAAGCACGTCCCCGGCAAGGCCGTTCGGCACCTGTCCCGCTCCGTCTCCGTCGCCACGGCCGCCACCGCCCTGGCCGGCGCGCTCGTGCTCCCCGCCTCACCCGCAGCGGCCGGCAGCGCCGACGCCGGCCTGCTGGACGTCCTGGTGGTCGGCAACAGCCAGGCCGGCACGGTGAGTTTCCTCGACGCCCACACCTTCCGGAACCTCGGTTCGCTGAACGTCACCGCCGACGCCCAGCAGCGGATCTCCGGCATGGATCCCATCCAGTGGATCGGCTTCCAGACCGTCACCTCGATCGAGGGCGGCAACCGCTGGGTGGACGACGCGACGCTCTCGCCCGACGGCCGCCGGCTGTACGTGTCCCGCGGCAACCTGGACGACGTCGCCGCCTTCGACATCGCCACCGGCGCCCAGCTCTGGCGCACCCGGCTGGACGGCTTCAAGGCCGACCACGCCGCGCTCTCGCCCGACGGCCGCCGCTACGTCGTGTCCGCGACCACCGCGCAGAAGGCCGAGGTGCTCGACACCGCGACCGGCGACGCGGTCGGCTCCTTCCCGACCGGCACCTACCCGCACCAGAACGACTACTCCCCGGACGGGAAGTACATCTACAACTCCAGCATCGGCATCACCTCGTTCCCGCAGGCGATGGAGTGGGCCAAGGGAAGCTTCCAGCTCACCAAGGTCGACGCGGCCACCCTGCAGGTCGTGCAGACCTGGAAGTTCCCGCACGGCATCCGCCCCAACACGATCGAGGCCGACGGCCGGACCATGTACACCGACCTGTCCTACCTCAACGGCTTCGCCAGGTACGACCTGTCCACCGGCTCGGTGGTCACCGTGCAGATGCCCTACAGCCAGGCCGGCGCGGCCCTCTCCCCCGACAGCTACCCGCAGAACTCGGCGCACCACGGCCTCGCCCTCTCCGGCGACGGCGCGAGCCTGTGCGACGTCGGCACCATCAACGACTACACCGCGATCGTCTCCACCGCCGACCTCGGCACCCGCGGGACGGTCGACTACCCCACGGGCAGCCTCCCCTACTGGGGCACCAGCAGCGCCGACGGCACGCTCTGCTTCGTCTCGCTCAGCAAGGCCGACGCCGTCTCGGTGATCGACTACCGCACCGCGAAGGAACTCGCCCGAGTCCCGGTCGGCGCCTTCCCCCAGCGCGAACGGACCGGACGGATCGCCACCGACCTGCTCGGCGGCCTCTCCCCCTCGGCGGGCTGAGCAGTCCGGGCCCGGCCGCCCGGAGAACGAGCCAGGGGCCAACGGCCTCACTGGGGATCACAGAAGCAGGGTGCTGTGGGCGTACGGCCCGGCCGCCACCGGAGCGGGTGACGACCCGGCCGCACGCCACGTCCGCGGCCGGATCCCGTTGCTCAACGAATCGACTCGGATGGTCGGCCGCGCAACGAACAGTTCAAGTCCCTTGCCGGTGGTGGCGGTCGCCCCACTCGTCAGACGTCGCCCCCCAAACCGTTCCTCGGGTGTGGCACCAACCGTCACAGGCCCGTTGACACGGGGTTCACCACCCGGCTCCCGGGCTGCCCTGCCCCCTGGGACAGGCTCATCCGCAGCTGTTGCAGCTGAAGACGACCGCGCGGTTCATAGCTACCCACCACGTGGCCGTTCCGGAGCAGTTCCACGTCGTACGGCACCACCTCCATCGCGCGCAGCACCGAGACGACCGGCGTGGCCAGCAGACGCAGCATCAACTCGACCAGCCAGAATATCCCGAGCACGAGGAACACCGGTGTGGCGAGAACCGTCAGGACCTCGGAGATGGGGAGAATCGCCAGCAGCTCGCGGATCGTGCCAACGCCGTCGATGTTCTCCGGGATCCACGCATAGGCGATGCCTGGCCGTACCAGCCGCCGCCAGGCCAGGCGACGCTGCCGAATCCGCCAACCGGTTCCCTCAAAGTCACGCCAACGCATGGTCCCACCCCAGCCTCACGCTTTCACGAGCACGGCCGCCAACGCCTGCTCAAGGAAACGAGGAGCGCCACCGTCCTGGACGACAGGGGCCTGTTAGGGATCCTCGTCGTCGCCAGGAGCCGCACTGCTCGGACCGGAAGCGTAGCCGGTCATAGGCCCGGTGCCGACGTCAGCGCACCGCGAAGGAGCTCGCCCGAGTCCCGGCGCCTTCCCCCAGCGCGAACGGACCGGACGGATCGCCACCGACCTGCTCGGCGACCTCTCCCCCTCGGCCGGCTGAGCAGCCGGGGCCCGGCCGCCGCGAGAACGAGGCTGTGTCACCGAGCCGTTGACTGACTAGAGGTTGCCCGGCCTGACCCCGGGCTGCGCCGACCACTGGGACAGGCTCGTCCACAGCTCCCGCAGCTGGACCCGGCCGCGCGGTTCATAGCTGCGCATCACGTCGCTGTTCCGCAGCAGGTCCACCCGGTACGGCACCACCTCCGTCGCGCGCAGCACCGCGACCACGGGTGTGGCCGCCAGCCGCAGCGCCAACTCGGCCAGCCAGATGATCCCGAGTACGAGGAACACCGGCGTGACGAGGATTACCACCAGTCCGGTGATCGTGTCATCGCTGCTGTCCGGCACCAGCTTCCAGACGACGTTCGGCCGCACCAGCCCCCGCCATGCCAGGCGATCCTGCCGGACCCACCACTTGTTCCCCTCGCTGTCACGCCAACGCATGGTCCCCACCTGGCCTCAAGCTATCGTTCGGGCAGGAAGCGTAACGGCTCATGGGCTCGGTACACACGTCAGCCTGCGGGTACCGGCGGCGGATACCTCGCGCCGGTCCCGCCGTCCGCCGACGGTACCGATCACCAGGCTGCGGTGAGAGTCCGTGAGCCACGCCTTTGGCCCCCCTGTGATCCGCCTATCATTTGATCAACTATTGGATCACGGATTACGGGGGCTTGTAGGCCAATGGGGGACTTCTTCCGCGTCGAGATCAGCGATCTCGACCGCCTGCTGCGGCAACTAGTGCAGAGCCAGCAGGAGTTGAACACCGCACTGAACGCGATGCGTGACACCGGCCCGAAGACGACCGGCAGCAAGGCGCTCGACCACGCCTGCAACGACTTCCAGAACAGCTGGGGCGACGAGATCAAGATGCTCGCCGAGGGCACTGAGCAGATCGCGACCGGACTGGACGAGGTCCGCAAGAACTACGCGGAGTCCGAGCAGGGCATCGCCGGGGCGCTCCGGCCGGGGGCTGCCGCATGAGCGACGACGCGGAGTACCCGGCGCTCGGCTTCAACCCGGCCCCGGGCAACGTGGGCGGCGTGAACGCCCTGGTGGACCAGCTCAACTCGGCGTCCAACGCGATGGAGAACGCCCACAACACGCTGACGTCGCTCGCGAGCGGCAGCGGCAGCTGGCAGGGCGACGCCGCCAACGCGTTCTCGAAGAAGGCCGGCGAGCTGCCCAAGCACCTGCAGCAGGGTGTGGACGCGCTGAAGGGTGCGTCGACCCAGCTGGCCTCCTGGAGTTCAGCGCTGGCGCACTACCAGGACACGGCCAAGCGGTACGAGGCGGATGCGGAGGAGCTCAAGCGCCGCATCCAGGAGGCCGAGGCGCGCAAGGGCGAGGCGACCAACCGCTACGACCAGGCCGCCGGAGATCCGGCCCTTCAACTGATCGGCTCGTACCAGGCCAACGCCCAGGCGCTGGAGGCCGCCAACAGCGCCATCATGGAGGCCTCGAACCGACTGCACGTGGCCGACGGCGAGTTGCAGGCGGCGAAGGCGGAGCTGCACCAGCTGGAGGAGGAACTCCACCACCTCGTCAAGCAGGCCAAGGAGCTGCTGCACCACCACCACGACGACGCGGAGAAGACCGCGAAGGCGCTGCGCAAGGCCGACCACAATCTTCCGCACAAGAGCATGTGGAGCAAGCTCGGCGACGGCTTCAAGGCGATCGGCCACGGCATCAAGAACTGGGCGCACAAGCACGCCGCTCTGCTGAAGAAGATCGGCGACGTCGCGGGCGCCGCCTCGGCCGTCCTGGGCATCGCCGCGCTCGCGACGATGTGGTGCCCCCCGCTGTCCGCCGCCCTCGGCGGCGCCGCGGCCGGCGCGTCGGCGGTCGCCCTCGGCGCGCACGGCCTGGCGAAACTCGGCGGGGCGAACATCAGTATGACGACCCTCGTGATGGACGGCATCGGCGCGGTGCCGGGGCTGACTGCTGGCGCCAAGGCGATTGGTGCCGTACGGGTGGGCGTCAAGGCGGCGACGGAGGCAGGTGAGGTCTTGAGTACCGCCTCAAAGCTCTCCACGGCGGGCAAGGCCTTCGTCAAGGCGGGCGAGGCGGGCTCGTTCATGCACAAGAGCATCTCGGCAGGGGTCACCAAAATTCCTCTGAAGGGGTTGAGTAAGTTTCCGAGCCTCGCAGCAGACATCGTTCCCAAGTTGGACGAGGAGGGCAACGTCGTTACGAAGGTTGTGGGGAAGGGCGACGAGGCCAAGGCCGTCGTCCAGAAGGTGCTCGACCCGAAGTCCTGGTGGTCTCGTGGCACGCAGATCGGTGTCAAGGGCATCGGTCTGGGACTGCACGCGCCTGAGCTGAAGAACGAGCTTTCGGGGAGCCCGGCATGACCGATCCGTTCACGCCCGACCCCTCCGCGACGGCTGCTGCGGAGGTGCCCGCGCAGGCGGTTCCCGTCGATCCGCTGTACGCCGACGACGATGTGGACGTCCGCTTCGAGGTCCCGATCTGGTTCCACTCCCTCGGGCTCGAGATGTCCGAGGAGCAGCGCGCCGCGCACCACGCGGAGATCGCCTCCGAGATCTGGGCCGGCGGCACCGACTACCAGCGGACGACGGTCGCCGCCTGGTACGCGGAGATCGCCGAGGGCGCGCTGGAGGACGGCGTGCTGTACGCGGGCATCAACTACTTCCGCACCGACGACGACCGGCTCGCCACCGCGAACCTGGTCATCCAGGCCGAGAAGATCGACACCTCGGACGCCGGGATCGCCGCAGCCTCCCTGGTCGAGATGCTGTCGGCTGACCCGGATCAGGAGGTGTTCCGGACCGACGTCCACTGCGGGCCCGCAGTGGTGGTCGTCCACGGCCAGGTGTGCGAGTTCGGTCAGGAGGCCGGGGCGCCCGCCACGCTCGAACTCGCCCAGGCGGAGGTGTACATCCCCGTCCAGGGCGCGGACACGCTGCTCGTGATGCGGATCAGCACACCGTCCCTGCCGGAGTTCCCCACGTACGTGACCATGCTGGCGCAGATCGCGGACAGTGTGTACTTCGGGCGTCCGAGCGATGCACCGGGCGCCACTCCGGCCGTCCCGTCAGCCGCCGCATCCCGGATCACGGAGGCCTTCGGATGAGCAACTCGTACGCCTCCGCACCACAAGGCCTGGACACCGGACCACTGCCCAGGCGTTCGGCTGTCGGGCTCTGGTTGCAGTTCACCCTTCAATGGCTGTACAAGGTGCCCTGGAGCCCCATAGTCGCGCTGGACTTCGTCTTCGGGCACGGCGTTCTGTGGGAGCCCTTCGCCGAGCGCACACTGACGCCCCGCAGGCTCCGCCTTGAACGCCGGGGCACCCAGCAGGAATGGGAGGCCTGGGCGGACAGGATCATCCAGCGGCGCGCGGCCGAGGCCATGCAGACGGAGTTTCAGCACCGTCGTTGGAACGCCTCGGGCAAGTACCGCTACAAGCACCAGGAGACCGAGCCGAACTTCCACATCGAGATGCGCTATTACCGAGGCATCGGCGCCGCCGGTGTGGCAGTGGTCGCCGCACGTCACGGCTGGGACGTGGACTGGCAGAGAACCTCCCCGAAAAACTTCGTCCGTCTCGTTTACCGCAGGCCCTTGACGTGGTCCTTCGGATGAGCATCTGGCAGCCGCGGCCGCCGAACACCCCGCCCCGGCCGGCCTCGACGTCGGGCCGCTGCCCAGGCACTCGGCAGTCAGCCTGACCGCACGGTTCGGCCTGCAACACGAGGGCTTGACTGCCACGGCGCCTGGCATGGGGAGCTTCGTGGCCGACCGTAGCAAGCAGCGGCACCAGGACGTCCATGAGGCCGAACGGCGAAGCCCCGCCCAAGCAGGGCGGGGCTTGGGCGGGGCGGTTCAGCGGTGGTGATTGCGTAGCCTGTACGACTGCCGGGTCGCCCTCGGTCTCTCGCGCTCAGGCCCACGGCAGTCGGCCGGTCCACGCGACGTGACCCACTGCCCGCAGCGGAAGCAGAACCCGATGTTGCTCTCGGGATCGAACGCGATGGTCTGCTGACACAGCGGGCAGTTCACTGGGGCCTCTCAGGCGGTCAGGCCGAGTCGCACGGCCTCAGCGGCGATCACGTCTGCCCACGCTTCGGCCGACACGGTGACGATCTCACCGGGCCGCTCGCTGTCGCGCAAAGCGATCACACCGGGGACGTTCCGGGCGACCTGGGGGCAGTTGTTCACCTTGGGGTCGCGACAGGCGACCGTGACGAACTCGAACTCAGGACGTGCGGTCATTGTGCAATGCCCTCTCTCTCGAATCTGTGAGCGGCACCCCGTACGCCTGCCGGTGACAACCCAGGCGGACAGATGCACGGGGCCTTGACCCGGCGGGTGAGTGCCGGGGTACGTGGACCCGACGGATTGCGCCGGGTTGGGGACGGGGGACACTGGCGCCCGGCTACGGCCCAGGGAGTAAGCGGGGGAGGCACTTCAGACCGGGGTGATCGCCGGGGGCGCAGGCCCGTGGACAGAGATCCTGATCTTCACAGAGCCCGCCGCATCGAAGTGATGGGTCTCCCAGCGCATATGGGACATTCGACTTCAGATGACTGCACTGCGTCGGCTCCGAGAGCCACCAACTTACGCCCCCCGTAGTGAAGTTACAGACAAAGGAACTCACAGACCGAGGCCTGGCTCGCACGAGCCTCACCGGGGAGCCGCCGGAGCGATCCGCACGCTGTGGTGCCTGCCACTCATCGCAAAGCTCAGCATCAGGCAGCCGTCACGGTCCAGGAACTCCTGGACTCGCTCCGCTGCGTCAGGCCGGGTCAGGAAGTCCCGGTAAGCCTCTGCCTGCGTGTGGCCCAACGGCAGCGCCCGAAGGGACTCCCAGAGCGCCGCCAGCGCGACGGGCAAACGAGCAAACGTGGCCGGGGCGGCGATGTCCTCGATGGACACGGTGACAGCCGTCCCGGTCGATGCCGTTCCCGCCAGGATTTCCATTTTCTCCCCTTGTCTTGGCCGGTTGGTGGGATGACCAAGCTAGGGGAATTCCTCCCAAACATTCAACGATATTCCTGCCAGCGACTAAAGATCTCTGCGGCACAACGCGGCCCACTCAGCCAGCTTTTCCCTCGCAGCCTCACCGAAGAGAGCATGGCTTTCATATGAAGCAAACTCGGCGAGATAGCTGGACACGTCCCGATGATCGCGGAACACCAAGGCTCCCGTAGAGGTCTCCACAGTCGCTATGCGTTCGTCATAGAGAGTGAAGGTGTTGAGCGGGCAACCCGGCAGATAGCCGCCGATCGGAATCACCCCGAGCCTCACGCTCGGCAGATAGGTCAGCGATGCGAGCCTATCGATCTGTATCGCCATGGCTGGGGCGGGGACAAGGGGCCACCTGACGGCTTGTTCCGTAAGGATGAACGTGAACTTCTTGGAGCGGTCATACAGGACGGCCTGTCGGTCCAGCTTTCTGGCGATCGTCTTGCCGTGGTCACCCGGGATGTGATCGAGGGTGGCCTTGATGTACTCGGGAGTGGAGAGCAAGGCGGTAATCATCGAGAGCAGGAAGAAGCGAAACTCATTCGAGGTTCTTTCAAGATCTGCCAGCTCGGCCTGTTTCTTGTCCAGGCCCTTCCGTCGCAGCGTCCGAGAATCCTGCCACTCGGTATTGGCGATCCTGGCAAGAGCTGTGATCTGGGCCGTCAGGGCAGCTGGGGCCTCCAGCGCCCGCAGGATGCGCTCCACGTCGACGATAGACGGGGTGAGCCTTCCCGTCTCGATCTTGCTGATTTTTGATTGAGAAATGGAACAACGCCGAGCGAGCCGGTCCCCACTCAGGCCGGCTCGCTTGCGCAGTTCTCTCAGCATTTCCGCCAGGTCAGCCTTACTCCTACCCAGCTCTTCAGGATCAAAGGTCAAACCTGCTCACATACTCCAGAAACGGAATGGATTCCGAAACCGCGATTCGCTGGCAGTCGATGAACGAGGCCGGGTCACCCTCGTAGACTTCCCGGCTGATCTGACGGCCATCCGATTCGTAGTTCATGAGAACTACGGTATCCCTGTCAAAAATCCAGAAGTCCTGAACCCCCGGCAATGGGTTCTCTCGATCGGTCACATCGAGGATTCGAATATCCTCACCGGCTCGGGCACTGTGAGCGTAGTACCGCTGGAATTCGAAGCGGAGATAGTCCGACAGCGGGCGGGACAGGACGTGCACTCGGCCGACGCTTCCGCCCACCGCTTTGCGTTGGCGGATCAGGCCAGTCCAATAATCCTCGAACGGGCCCGCGAATCTCTCCCCTGCCAGAAATCGTTGAAACTCTTCGGCCTCCTGCGGCATGCGGTATTCCGGCAGGGTTTCAAGCCGCCACGCCTCCGTCCGGAATTCTCGGAACTTGGCCTGCCACTCGTCACCATCCAAGAACACGAATGGCCTCCCGAAGGACATGCTCGGGAATCTCCACCAAGCCCTCGCCGTCCGGCGGAGTGAAGCCGTCGAAGAGCTCTCCCTGCACCACGAACGACCCTCGGTCGGTGGCGTAGACGTTGGGGCAGTCGTTCTGGCCGCACTCCCCCGACCCGCTGCCGTTGCCTGTACCCGTGAGTCGAGTCAGCCCGGGCCTTTTTGCCATGGCGAACCCCCTTGCCGGCGGCCCCGGTCGGGCCGACTGATGACGACGGTACGCAGCTTGCCCACCTCGGTCCATGCTCACGCGAGACTATTCCCGTCCCGGCATAAAGGATCTTGCCCCAATCGCCGGAGAGCCCCGCAACGACCACCCGCAGCCTTCGCGGTCGTGACCGACTCGGGGCAACCCGTCTCGAAGATGCACGAGCTCGCCCACAGCTCGTCGAAAGCGGCGCTGAACATGATCACCGTCCGCTACGCGCAGGCGCTGCCGGACATCAGGTTCAACGTCGCCACTCCCGGAGAAGTCGCCAACCGCACGTTCGCCGCCACCGACATGAACAACCACACCGGCACGCTGACGGTCACCGAGGGCACCGGCTCGATCATCAGGCTCGCGACGATCGACGCCGACGGCCCGACCGGGACCTTCATCGATCGCCTTGGCCCCGTCGGGTGGTGACCACCGCGCGCAGCCATCCGCACCGCGCCCTGCCCTCAACAGCCCACCGGCTGGGCCGTGCGGGCGGCCCTCAGCAGGTCACGGGCCCGGGCAGCCCCTCGGCGGTTACGGTCCACCGAAGCCGGATCGGGGGTACGAGCCAGGCCGCGCCCGGTGCAGGAGCCGCAAACGCCGGCGCCCGGTACTCCCGGTACGCCCGGTACGGGCGCCTGGCAGCGGCGGCACTCCTGGCGGGCTCGCGGTAGCGGGACGGGCGCCGGGGGCGCGGGCATCTTCCGCTCCAGCCGCGTGCGGAGGAACGCCGCCGGGGCATGGACCCGGTCGGGCAGACCGGTCAACAGCGCTTCTTGGAGGCGATGCTGGCCGCTGTCCCGGGCGAGCCATTCGCAGGCCAGCGGTGCGAGCTCCAGCGCTTCAGCCAGGCCGAGGCGAAGGCGCCGGTCGCGCGCACCGAGCCCGCAGAGCAGGCGTGCCGCCTCGGCGGCAGCCGCGTCGGGAGCGGGCGCCGGGGCCGACTCGGACCCCGGAGGCGGCAGGGCGGGGAGGGAGGTGTTCTCCCCGCTGTTCTTCCCCTTGGGGGAAGTACCGACGTCCCGAGTGCGCTGTCCGCCGAGTGCCGGGTTCCGGTCAGTCGGCGGCACGGCGGCCTCCGTGCCTGCTGCGTCCCAGGCGGCGGCGACCTCCTCCCGGTCGGTGAGCGGAACGCTGGTCACCATGACCTCGGTGGCCCAGGTGCCCTTGGTCGGATGCTGGTACCGGCGGATGTGGAGGAAGCCCTCGGCGATCAGCTGGCTGCGCGCTCCGGAGACGGCCTCCCGCCCCTCGGGCATCCGGTGACCGATGGTCAGGATCGTGTCCCGACTGCCGGGAGGCAGGGACAGCGCCCACAGCAGGAGGGACTTCGCCGTCGCCTTCAGACGCGGGTGGCGGATGATGTCGTGGGAAGCGCGGACATAGCGCGCGGGCGCGATAAAGTGAACGTGCATGAGGAGGTACTGCTCCTGTGCCGGGCCCCGGGGTGTTGCGAGCACCGCCGGGGTCAATCCGTTTGCGTAGTCGCAAGGTAGCACGCCGTGACGGGTCGTCACTCGCGAGTTGCGACAGGACAGACAGAGCATCAGGCACCCTCCGATCACCTTGCTCTGAGGTCGAGTTCCGCCCAGACGGTCTTCACCGGGCGGACGGTGAGGTCAACGCCCCAGCGGTCGGCGAGCGCGGCCACGATCAGCAGACCGCGCCCCGACTCGGCATCCACGCCCGCAGGAGCGCCGAAGTCGCCGGGTTTCGGGAGCAGTTCGGGGCGGGGATCGGCCACGGCGATGCGGAGCGTGACGCCCGGGTCGAGCGAGAGGGAGAGCCGGAAGCTGCGGCCCGGCACCCGGCCGTGCACTGCGGCGTTGGCGGCGAGCTCTGCGACGATCTGCTCGGCGGCCTCGTACAGCTCGCCCCACTCGGCGAGTTGCTGCACGGTGAGCCGGCGCGCGAGGCGGGCCCCGCGGCGGGTGGCGGAGAGCAGCACCGTGAAGTGGCGGGCGGAAGCCGCACATCCGGGCGGGAGAGGGTGACCGATTTCGAGATTCACGTCACTCAGCGTGGCCGGATCGTCGTACTCTGACCAGTGAGGCTCACGGTACGCATCCCGCGCGTACCGGTGCGAGGAGCGGCCCGTACGGGTCGTCGGCGAGGCGGTGGTCGGGGTGTCGGTGTCGGGCGCGGATGCCGCGGTGGAGCGGCGGCCGGAACCGCCGGAGGACGAGGACGGCTCGGCCGATCTGTTCCGGACGATCGGCCGCCAGGTCAAACTGCTGCGCGAACGAGCCGGACTGACCCAGCGTGAGCTGGGCGAACGGCTGGCCTACGGCGAGGATCTGATCTCCTCACTCGAACGCGGACGGCGCACCCCACAACCGGAGTTCCTGGACGCCGCCGACGAACTCCTCGGTGCGGGCGGCCTGTTGAAGGCCGCCAAGGACGACGTCGCCCGGGCGAAGGCACGAGCACGGGTACGGCATCCGGCATGGTTCCGCGACTACGCGCGACTTGAGGCCGAGGCTGTCGAGATTCACTACTACAGCAACCATGACATTCCCGGACTGCTCCAGACAGAGGAGCGAGCGCGGGCCCTGTACGGCATGCGCAAGCCGCTGTTGGACGAGCAGACCATCGAGCAGCGGGTGGCTGCCCGTCTGGCCCGACAGGAGATCCTTACTCGCTGGCCGGCTCCGATCGTGACCTGCGTGATCGAAGAGGCGGTGTTGCGGCGGCCGATCGGCGGCTGGCCGGTCCATGAGGGTCAGTTGCAGCAGCTGCTGCGTCTGGGGCAACTGCGCAGCATGGAACTGCAGGTGATGCCGATGGACAGGCCGGAACACGCGGGGATGGGTGGCCCGTTCATCTTGCTGACCCCCAAGGGACGGGCGCAGATGGGGTACGTCGAGGTGCAGAACGTCAGTCGCTTGAACACGGATGCGGAGGAGGTCCGTATGCTGGCCGCACGGTACGGCAGCATCAGGGCCCAGGCCCTCACGCCTAGGGAGTCCTTGATCCTGATCGAGAAGATCCTGGGAGAACGATGAGCACCGAGGAAACCGCGAGACTGGCCTGGTTCAAGAGCAGCTACAGCGGCAACGAGGGCGGCGAGTGCGTAGAAGTTGCAATCGCTTCTGACACCGTGTTCGTCCGCGACTCCAAGGACAAGCACGGCCCTCGGCTCACCTTCACGCCCGAGGCATGGGCGGCGTTCGCGGCATTCGCCGCGCAGCTCTGATCCTGCGCGCCCCGGTCCGGTGCGGGCGGCGGGCCAGGTCTTCCCACCACGGGCGGCCAAGTCCCCGCGTTCGGGGTAGGTGATCACCGCTCTTCACATGGAGCGCGCTCAGGAGGGTGTCCGGTTCCCCGGTCGTCACATCAAGGCCGAGTAGTTAAGGATTTCGGCCGGGGTGCAAGGCAAGGGTCGAGGTACACCGCAGTGCGCGGAACGCAAGCAACGCGGCCCCGTTGGAGCAGGTGTCG
>NZ_JBSFJU010000113.1:0-14238 GCF_053598215.1 Kitasatospora sp. NPDC001175
GGCGGTCGCGGTCGAGGTCGAGGACCTGTACGAGCGGCTGGCCGCTGCCGGTTTCGGGTACGGTCCGGTGTTCCAGGGCCTGCGCGCCGCCTGGCAGTCGGGCGACGATGTGTTCGTCGAGGTGGCGCTGCCGGAGGACGCGCGCGACACCGCGGCCTCCTTCGGCCTGCACCCGGCGCTGCTGGACTCGGCACTGCACGTGCTGGGCACCGTCGACCTGCTGGAGGACACCGGACGAGGCCGGCTCCCGTTCTCGTGGAACGGTGTGACCCTGCACGCCTCGGGCGCCGCCGTCCTGCGGGCACGGCTCTCACGCACCGGCACGGACGCCGTCTCGCTGGAACTCGCCGACGAGACCGGTCAGGCGGTCGCCTCGGTCGAGTCGCTGGTGCTGCGCGAGGTCTCCGTGGAGCAGGTGCGCGGCGGCTACACGGAGTCGCTGTTCCGGGTGGAGTGGACCTCGCTCCCGGTCCCGGCCGCGCCCGCGGGCCGCTGGGCCGCCCTCGGCACGGACCCGACCGGAACCGGTGTCGAGTGCTTCACCGACCTGGCCGCCCTGGGGGCTGCCGCCGACGAGCGCGGGTCCGTTCCCGACGAGGTGTTCCTCGCGCTGGATCCGGTGGCCACCGACGACCTTCCGTCAACCGCCCGCGCCGTGCTGCACGGGGTGCTGGCCGTCGTCCAGGAGTGGCTGGCCGACGAGCGGTTCGCCGACTCCCGCCTGGTCCTGGTGACCCGTGGCGCGGCGGCGGGCGGCGAGGACCTGGCCCACGCCCCGGTCTGGGGCCTGCTGCGCTCCGCGCAGGCGGAGAACCCGGACCGCTTCGTCCTGGCCGACCTCGACGCCCAGGACGGCACCGGCGAACTCCTGGCGGGCGCGCTCGCCTCGGGCGAGCCGGAGTTCATCATCCGTGCGGGCGGGGTGAAGGTCCCGCGCCTGGCACGCGTCGAAGCATCCACCGCCGCACCGGTGTTCGGCACCGACGGTACCGTCCTGGTGACGGGCGCCTCCGGCACCCTCGGCGGTCTGGTCGCCCGTCATCTGGCTGCCGAGCACGGCGTACGCAGCCTGCTGCTGGTCTCGCGCAGCGGCGGCGGGTCCCAGAGCGCCGCGGAACTGACGGCCGCACTGCGCGAGTCGGGCACCGAGGTGACCTGGGCGGCGTGTGACGTCGCTGACCGTGCGGCGCTGGCGGACGTACTGGCCTCGGTGCCGGCGGAGTTCCCGCTGACGGGTGTGGTGCACACGGCCGGTGTCCTCGACGACGGCATCGTCTCCTCGCTCACCCCCGAGCGGATCGACACCGTGCTGCGCCCGAAGGTGGACGCGGCCTGGAACCTGCACGAGCTCACCGCCGATCTCGAGCTGACCGCCTTCGTCCTCTTCTCCTCCGCCGCCGGCACCTTCGGCGGCCCGGGCCAGGCCAACTACGCCGCCGCCAACGTCTTCCTGGACGCCCTCGCCCAGCGGCGCCGCGCCGCCGGCCTCCCGGCCGTGTCCCTCGCCTGGGGGCTGTGGGCCGAGGGCGCCGGCACGGCGACCGGTATGGCGGCCGCGCTCGCCGGCGGCGACGTCGACCGGATGGCCCGCTCGGGCGTGCAGGGGCTCTCCGCGGCCGAAGGCCTCGCCCTGTTCGACAGCGCCGCTGCCGGCGTCGACGCGGCCCTGGTCCCGATGCGGCTCGACCTGGCCGCGCTCCGGGCGGACGACGGCCGCGAGGTCCTGCCGCTGCTGCGCGGACTGGTCCGCGGCCCGGTCCGCCGCGCCGTGCGCTCCGCTCCGGCGGCGGGCTCGGAGCTGGCCGGCCGGCTGCGGGCCCTGCCCGCCACCGAACGCGAGCAGGCGGTGCTCGACCTGGTCCGCGGCCGCGTCGGGTCCGTCCTGGGCTACCCGGACACCACCTCGGTCGAGGCGGGCCGGGCGTTCAAGGAGCTCGGCTTCGACTCGCTGACCGCGGTCGAACTGCGCAACGAGCTGAACGGTGCGACGGGTCTGCGGCTGCCGGCGACGCTGGTGTTCGACTACCCGACGCCCGCCGCACTGGCCGCCTTCCTGCGCTCGGAGCTGGTCGGCGAGGAGACCGAGGCATCGGTCGCCGCCCCGGTCGCGGTCCTGGACGACGAGCCGATCGCGATCATCGGGATGAGTTGCCGCTACCCGGGCGGCGTGGAGTCGCCCGAGGACCTGTGGCGGCTGGTCTTCGAGGCGCGGGACGCGATCTCGGGCTTCCCGGCCGGCCGTGGCTGGGACCTGGACAACCTCTACCACCCGGACCCGGATCACCAGGGCACCTCGTACGCCCGCGAAGGTGGCTTCCTGCACGACGCGGGCCTGTTCGACCCGACGTTCTTCGGGATCTCGCCGCGCGAAGCCGTCGCGATGGACCCGCAGCAGCGCCTGCTGCTGGAGACCTCCTGGGAGGCGTTCGAACGCGCCGGCATCGACCCGGCCACGCTGCGCGGCAGCCGGACCGGCGTCTTCGCCGGTGTGATGTACCACGACTACGCCACGGCGATCGGCGAACTCCCGGACGGCGTCGAGGGCTACCTCGGCACGGGCAACTCCGGCAGCATCGCCTCCGGCCGCGTCGCCTACACGCTCGGCCTGGAAGGCCCGGCGGTCACCGTCGACACCGCGTGCTCCTCCTCCCTGGTCGCGCTGCACTGGGCGATCCAGGCGCTGCGAGGCGGCGAGTGCACCATGGCGCTGGCCGGCGGCGTCACCGTCATGGGCACACCCGAGACCTTCGTCGACTTCAGCCGCCAGCGCGGCCTCTCCGCCGACGGCCGGTGCAAGTCCTTCGCGGCCGCGGCCGACGGCACCGGCTGGGGTGAGGGCGTCGGCATGCTGCTGGTGGAGCGCCTCTCCGACGCGCGGCGCAACAACCACCCGGTCCTCGCCGTGGTCCGTGGTTCCGCCGTCAACCAGGACGGCGCCTCCAACGGCCTGACCGCCCCCAACGGCCCCTCCCAACAGCGCGTCATCCGCCAGGCCCTGGCCTCCGCCGGACTGTCGGCCGACGAGGTCGACGCCGTGGAGGCGCACGGCACCGGCACCACCCTGGGCGACCCGATCGAGGCCCAGGCGCTGCTGGCCACCTACGGCCGGGACCGCGACCAGGCCTCGCCGCTGTGGCTGGGTTCGGTGAAGTCCAACATCGGCCACACCCAGGCCGCCGCCGGCGTCGCAGGCATCATCAAGATGGTGATGGCCGTGCGGCACGGCATCCTGCCGCAGACCCTGCACGTGGACGAACCGTCGCCCAACGTCGACTGGTCCGCCGGCGCGGTCGAACTGCTCACCGAGGCCCGGCACTGGCCCGAGACGGGACGCCCGCGCCGGGCGGCGGTGTCCTCCTTCGGCATCAGCGGTACCAACGCCCACACCATCATCGAGCAGGCCCCCGAGACCGCCGAGCAGCCGGAGGCCGCCGCCGCGGAGCCGGGACGCTCCGCCGTGCTGCCGTGGCTGCTGTCCACGAAGAGCGAAGACGCGCTGCGGGCCCAGGCGGAGCGGCTGCTGTCCTTCGTCGAGACCCGGAGCGAGGACGAACTCGCCGACGTCGCCTACTCGTTGGCGACCACCCGGGCCACCCTGGAGCGCCGGGCGCTGCTGGTGGCCGAGGGCCGTGAGGAACTCGTCCGCACGCTGCGGTCGCTGGCGGCCGGAGAGCCGGCCGCCGGAATCGTCCGGGGCTCGGCGAGCGGAGGGAAGCTCGCTCTGCTGTTCACCGGTCAGGGCAGCCAGCGCCTCGGCATGGGCCAGGAGCTGTACCACGCGTATCCGCCGTTCGCCGCCGCTCTCGACGCCGTCTGCGCGGAGTTGGACCGGCACCTGGACCGTCCGCTGCGCGAGGAGATGTTCGCGGGCGAGCAGCTCGACCAGACCGGCTACACCCAGCCCGCGCTGTTCGCGGTCGAGGTGGCGCTGTTCCGCCTGGTCGAGGCATGGGGCCTGCGGCCCGACCTGCTGGCGGGCCACTCGATCGGCGAGCTGGCCGCCGCGCACGTCGCCGGGGTGCTGTCGCTGGCGGACGCCGCCAAGCTGGTGGCCGCTCGCGGCCGCCTGATGCAGCAGCTGCCCTCGGGCGGCGCAATGGCCGCGGTGCAGGCGAGCGAGGACGAGGTCCTGCCGTTCGTCACCGACGAGTTGGGCATCGCGGCCGTCAACGGGCCGGCCTCGGTGGTGATTTCGGGAGCCGAGCAGGCCGTCCTGGCGGCGGCCGAGCAGCTCGCCGCCCAGGGCCGGAAGACCAAGCGGCTCACCGTCAGCCACGCCTTCCACTCCCCGCTGATGGACGGCATGCTCGCCGACTTCCGCGCCGTCGCCGAGGGCCTGACCTTCCACGAACCGCGGATCCCGGTCGTCTCCACCCTCACCGGAGCGGTCGCCGACGAGCTGCACACCCCCGAGTACTGGGTGCGCCACGTCCGCGAGGCGGTCCGCTTCCACGACGCCGTCCGGACCCTGGAGCGCGAAGGCGTCCGTACGTACCTGGAGTTGGGCCCGGACGGGGTGCTGTCCGCGATGGGCCAGGAGAGCGCGACCGAGGACGCCCTCTTCGCGCCGGCGCTGCGCGCGGGCCGTCCGGAGGCACGGGCGCTGACCACCGCCCTGGCCCAGGTGTACGTGCGCGGCGCGCGGCTCGACTGGCAGGCGGTCTTCGCCGGTCGCGGCGCCCGCCGGATCGACCTGCCCACCTACCCCTTCCAGCGTGAGTGGTACTGGCTGGAGCCGGCGGCCCGGACGACCGTCACCGCGGCGGACGAGGTGGACGCGCGCTTCTGGGAGGCCGTGGAGCGCGAGGACCTGGACACCTTGGCCGCGACCCTCCAGGTCGACGGTGACCGCGAGTTGGGCGCGCTGCTGCCGGCGCTGTCCGCCTGGCGCAAGCAGGCCCGCGCCGAGTCCACCGTGGACGGCTGGCGCTACCAGGTCACCTGGAAGCCGGTCGCCGACCCGGCCGCCACCGTGCTGTCGGGCACCTGGCTGGTGGCCGTCCCGTCCGGGCGGGCCGGGGAGAGCATGACGGACGTAGCGCGGCTGCTGGCCGATCGCGGCGCGGACGTCCGCCAGATCCTGCTCGGCACCGACCGCACCGAGCTCGCCGCACGTCTGGCGGACGCTGCCGGTCCGGAGCCGGTGGCCGGCGTGCTGGCGCTGCCGGCGCAGTCCGGCGGCGTGGCCGAGACGCTGGCCCTGGTGCAGGCCCTCGGTGACGCCGGTATCCCCGCCCCGCTGTGGTGCGTGACCCGGGGCGCGGTCTCGACCGGCCGCAGCGACCGGCTCGCCAGTCCGGCGCAGGCCCAGATCTGGGGTCTGGGCCGGGTGGTGGCCCTGGAGCACCCCGACCGCTGGGGCGGCCTGATCGACCTTCCGGAAGCCGCTGACGAGCGGGCCCTCGCACGGCTGGCGGGCGCCCTGGCAGGTGACGAGGACCAGGTCGCCGTACGTACCTCCGGCCTCTTCGCCCGTCGCCTGGTGCGCGCCGCCAAGCCGGACGCCACCGCGCCGAACTGGCAGCCGAGCGGTACCGTCCTGGTCACCGGTGGTACGGGTGCCCTCGGGGCGCAGGTCGCCCGCTGGCTGGCGCGCAACGGTGCCGAGCACCTGGTGCTGACCAGCCGTCGCGGCCTGGACGCTCCCGGTGCGGCCGAACTGCGCGATGAGCTGGCCGAGTCGGGTGTCACCATCACGGTGGCGGCCTGCGACGTGGCCGATCGTGCCGCGCTGGCGGAGCTGCTGGCGTCCGTCGAGGTGTCGGCGGTGTTCCACACCGCCGGTGTGCTGGACGACGGCGTCGTGGACGGTATGACCGCCGAACGGTTCGCGGCCGTGGCCCGTCCCAAGGTGGACGCGGCGCTCAACCTGCACGAACTCACCGCCGGGCTCGACCTCTCCGCATTCGTCCTCTTCTCCTCCGTCGCGGGTGTCATCGGCAGCGCCGGCCAGGCCAACTACGCCGCCGCCAACGCCTTCCTGGACGCCCTCGCCGAGCAGCGCCGCGTAGATGGCCTGGCGGCCACCTCCATCGCCTGGGGCCCCTGGGCCGAGAGCGGCATGGCCACCGACCGCACCCTGGAGGAGCGCCTGAACCGGGGCGGACTGCCTGCCATGGCACCGGAGTCGGGCCTCACCTTCCTGCACCGGGCGCTGTCCTCGGGCGATGTGACGGTGACCGCGGCCGACTTCGTCTGGGAGCGCTTCGCCCCCTCCTTCGTCGCGACTCGCGCCGGCCGGCTGCTCGACGAGCTGCCGGAGGCCCGCCGGGCGATCGACGAAGCCAACGGCGACCGGCCTGTGGCCGGCGGTTCGACCACGCTGGCGCAGCGGCTCGTGGACCTGACCGAGGCCGAACGCGACACCGTACTCCTCGACCTGGTGCGCACCCAGGTGGCGACCGTCCTCGGCTACGGCAACCCGGAGGGCATCGAGGTCGGCAAGGCGTTCCGCGAGCTGGGATTCGACTCGCTGACCGCCGTCGAGTTCCGCAATCTGTTGGCCGCGGAGACCGGGCTGGCACTGCCCGCCACGGTGGTCTTCGACTACCCGTCGGTGCGCGCGCTGGCCGACCACCTGCACGCCGAACTGCTCGGCGCCGCCGCCGGCCAGGCCGCGCTGCCCGTACCGGGCGGCGTCGCGGAGGACGAGCCGATCGCGATCGTCGCGATGAGCTGCCGCTTCCCGGGCGGGGTCACCACGCCCGAGGAGCTGTGGCAGCTGCTGTCGACGGGCACGGACGCGATCTCCGGCTTCCCGACCGACCGCGGCTGGGACCTGGAGGCGCTGTACAGCAGCGACGCCGAGCAGGCCAACACCGCCTACACCCGTGAGGGCGGATTCCTCTACGACGCGGCCGAGTTCGACCCGGTCTTCTTCGGGATCTCGCCGCGCGAGGCACTGGCGATGGACCCGCAGCAGCGTCTGCTGCTGGAGACCTCCTGGGAGGCGTTCGAGCGGGCCGGAATGGACCCGGGGCTGCTGCGCGGCAGCCGGACCGGCGTGTTCGTCGGCACCAACGGCCAGGACTACCTCCAGCTCGCCATGGACGCCTCCGACGAGCTCGGCGGCTTCCTCGGCACCGGCAACGCCGCGAGCGTGGTCTCGGGCCGGCTCTCGTACACCTTCGGCCTGGAGGGCCCGGCAGTGTCGGTGGACACGGCCTGCTCCTCCTCGCTGGTCGCCCTCCACATGGCCGTGCAGGCGCTGCGGAACGGCGAGTGCACGCTGGCCCTGGCCGGCGGTGTCACCGTGATGTCCACGCCGGGTGCGTTCGTCTCCTTCAGCCGCCAGCGGGGTCTGGCGGAGGACGGCCGCTGCCGGGCGTTCTCGGCGGACGCGGACGGCACCGGCTGGGGAGAGGGCGTCGGCATGCTGCTGGTCGAACGGCTCTCCGACGCCCGGCGCAACGGACACCCGATCCTGGCCGTGGTCCGCGGCTCCGCCGTGAACCAGGACGGTGCGTCCAACGGCCTGACCGCCCCCAACGGCCCCTCCCAGCAGCGTGTCATCCGCCAGGCCCTGGCCTCCGCCGGACTGTCGGCCGAGGACGTCGACGCGGTCGAGGCGCACGGCACGGGCACCCGCCTGGGTGACCCGATCGAGGCGCAGGCGCTGCTGGCCACCTACGGCCGGGACCGCGACCAGGCTTCGCCGCTGTGGCTGGGGTCGGTGAAGTCCAACATCGGCCACACCCAGGCCGCCGCCGGCGTGGCGGGGGTCATCAAGATGGTGCTCGCCATGCAACACGGCGTACTGCCGCAGAGCCTGCACATCGACGAGCCGTCGCCGCACGTGGACTGGTCCGCGGGTGCGGTCGAGCTGCTGACCGAGGCCCGGCCCTGGCCGGAGACCGGCCGCCCGCGCCGGGCGGCGGTGTCCTCCTTCGGTATGAGCGGCACCAACGCGCACACCGTCCTGGAGCAGGCGCCACCCCTCCCGGCGGTCGCCGACATCCCCCAGGACGACGGTCGGGCCGTCCCGCTCCTGCTGTCGGGACGCACCGAGTCGGCCCTGCGCGAGCAGGCCGCGCGGCTGCGCTCTCACCTGGCGGAGCGGCCCGAGCTGTCGCTGACCGACGTCGGCCACTCGCTGGTGGTGTCGCGGGCCGCGTTCGAGCACCGGGCGGTGATCGTCGCGGCTGGCGGTGACGTCGCAGTCCGGGAGCTGGCCGCGCTGGCTTCGGGTGAGTCGGCCGGGAACCTGGTGCACGGTTCGGTGGTAGCGGGCCGGACGGCGTTCCTGTTCACCGGTCAGGGCAGCCAGCGGGCCGGGATGGGCGCCGAGCTGTACGAGGCGTTCCCGCCTTTCGCCGATGCGCTGGACGAGGTGTTCGCGCACCTGGACCAGTACCTGGACCGTCCGCTGCGCGACGTGGTGTTCTCGGGCGAGGAGCTGGACCAGACCGGGTACACGCAGCCGGCGCTGTTCGCGATCGAGGTGGCGCTGTTCCGGCTGGTCGAGGCATGGGGCCTGCGGCCCGACCTGCTGGCGGGTCACTCGATCGGTGAGCTGGCCGCCGCGCACGTCGCGGGTGTGCTCTCCCTGGCGGACGCTGCTGCGCTGGTGGCCGCTCGCGGCCGCCTGATGCAGCAGCTGCCTTCGGGCGGTGCGATGGTGGCGGTGCAGGCGAGCGAGGAGGAGGTGCTGCCGCTGCTGACCGACGAGGTGGGCATCGCGGCGGTCAACGGGCCTTCCTCGGTGGTGGTTTCGGGCGCCGAGGCGGCCGTTGTCGCGGTCGCCGAGCAGCTGGCTGCGCAGGGTCGCAAGACCAAGCGGCTGACGGTGAGCCATGCGTTCCATTCGCCGCTGATGGAGCCGATGCTCGCGGAGTTCCGTGCGGTCGCCGAGGGCCTGGCCTTCGCCGAGCCTCGGATCCCGATCGTCTCCATGCTGACCGGCCGGACCGCTTCGGCGGAGGAGCTGTGCTCGCCCGAGTACTGGGTGCGTCACGTCCGCGAGGCGGTCCGCTTCCACGACGCGGTCCAGGCCCTGGAGGCCGAAGGCGTCCGTACCTTCGTGGAGTTGGGGCCCGATGGTGTCCTGTCCGCGATGGGCCAGGAGGGCGTGAGCGAGGACGCGGCGTTCGTGTCGCTGCTGCGCACGGGCCGTTCCGAGACGCAGGCGCTGACCACCGCCGTCGCCCAGGCGTACGTGCGTGGTGCGAGCATCGACTGGCAAGCGGTCTTCGCGGGCCGGGGCGCCCGCCGGGTCGACCTGCCCACCTACGCCTTCCAGCGCCGCCGCTACTGGGTGGAGCCCTCCGCTTCGGGGCCGGCGGACGTTGCCTCGGCCGGACTGGCTCCGGCCGAGCACCCGCTGCTGGGCGCGGCCGTCGAACTGCCGGACCGTGACGGTTTCCTGTTCACCGGGCGGCTCTCGCTGCGCACGCACCCCTGGCTGGCCGGTCACGCGGTGGGCGACACCGTCCTACTGCCGGGCACCGTGTTCACGGAGCTGGCGGTACGAGCCGGTGACCAGGTCGGCTGCGGCGTGGTCGAGGAACTCACGCTGGACGTCCCGCTGGTCCTGCCGGAGGAGGGCAGCCTCCAACTCCAGCTCGTGGTCGGTGGAGCCGAGCCTTCGGGTCGCCGCCCGCTGAGCCTGTACGCCCGGCCGGAGGACGCCACCGGCTCGGCACCCTGGACGTGCCACGCGGCCGGTCTCCTCGGTGTCGCCGCCGCGCCCGCGACACCGCTCGACCCGGGCGACTGGCCGCCGGCCGGCGCCGTCGAGCTGCCGGTCGAGAGCCACTACGAGCGGCTGGCGCAGGCCGGGCTGTGCTACGGGTCGGCCTTCCGGGGACTGCGCAGGGCGTGGCGGCACGGCGACGAGATCTACGCCGAGGTCAGCCTGCCGGAGGAACTGCAGGGGGAAGCCGACTCGTACGGACTGCACCCCGCGCTTCTCGACGCGGCGCTGCAGCCCCAGGCCCTCGGGGCCGGCACTGCCACCGAGGAGGAGCCCGAGGCCCGCAGGCCGTTCGCCTGGAACGGCTTCGCCCTGCACGCGGCCTCGGCCGCCGAGCTGCGGGTCCGGCTGACCCCGGCCGGGCCGGACGCGGTCTCCCTGATCGTGGCCGACGGCACGGGCGCGCCCGTCGCCTCCGTGGAGTCCCTGGTCCTGCGTCCCGTCTCGGCCGAGCAGTTCGCCGGACCGAACGCGGCCGGCCACCACGACGCGCTGTTCCGCGTGGACTGGACGCCGCTGGCCGTCCCGCAGCCGGCGGCGGCCGGCGGCCACTGGGCCGTCCTCGGAGCCGACGACTTCAAGCTGGGCCTGGCCCTGGAGACCGCCGGTGCCCGGGTCGACTCCTACCAGGACCTGGTCGCCCTCTCGGCGGCGGTCGCGGACGGCGGTCCGGCTCCGGACACCGTCCTGGTGGCCTGCGCCGCGGCCGACGGCGGTGCACCGGGCCTGGTGCCCGCCGTGCACACGGCCGCGCACCGCACCCTCGCCCTGCTGCAGGACTGGCTGGCCGACGACCGGCTCGCCGCCACCCGCCTGGTCCTGGTGACCGGCGGAGCCGTCGTCACTTCCGGTGACACCGAGGCCGATCCGGTCCACGCACCCCTGTGGGGCATGGTCCGGGCGGCCCAGACCGAGAACCACGACCGGTTCGTCCTGCTGGACCTGGACGACGACGAGGACTCCCGCCGCCTGCTGCCGGGACTGCCGGCCGTTATCGCCTCCGGCGAGAGCGAGTTCGCGCTGCGCGCGGGTACGGCCCTCGTCCCCAGGCTGGCGAGGGTCCCGGTCCAGGCTGCGGCCGACACCCCGGCGGCCCGGCCGCTCGACCCGCAGGGCACCGTGCTGGTCACGGGAGGCACCGGCGGTCTGGGCGCCCTGCTGGCCCGCCATCTGGTCACCGAGCACGGCGTCAGGCACCTGCTGCTGACCAGCCGCCGGGGCCCCGCCGCCGAAGGCGCCGCGGAACTCGCCGCCGAACTCACCGAGTTGGGTGCCGAGGCGACCATCGCCGCCTGTGACACGGCCGACCGGGAGGCACTGGCCGCGCTGCTGGCCCGGGTGCCCGCCGAGCACCCGCTCACCGCGGTGGTCCACACGGCCGCGGTGCTCGACGACGGCGTGATCGGCGCACTCACCCCCGAGCGGGTGGGCCGGGTGCTGCGCCCCAAGGTGGACGCGGCGGTCAACCTGCACGAGCTCACCGAGCACCTGGACCTGGCGGCCTTCGTCCTCTTCTCGGCCGCCGCCGGCACCCTCGGCGGCGCGGGCCTGGGCAACTACGGCGCGGCGAACGTGTTCCTGGACGCGCTCGCCCGCCACCGCCGCTCCCGTGGACTCACCGCGGTCTCCCTGGTCTGGGGCATGTGGGCGGAACGCCGAGGCATGGCGGGCCGGTTGAGCGAGGTCGACCTCGCCAGGTCGGCGCGCGGCGGTGTGCTGCCGATGACCGCCGAGCAGGGCCTGGCGCTCTTCGACACCGCCCTGACGGTGCCGGACGAGCCGGTGCTGGTGCCGATGCACCTGGACCTGAAGGTGCTGCGCGCCCTGGCAGCCACTCCGGGCGCGCTGCCGACGCTGTTCCACGGCCTGGTCCGGGTCCCGGTACGCCGTGCCGCGGCGGTGACTGCCGCCACCGCCGAAGCCGAACCGGCCACCCTGACCCAGCAGTTGGCCGACCTGTCGGCGGCCGAGCAGGAGCGGGTGGTGCTCGACCTGGTGCGCAACCACGTGGTCGCCGTGCTCGGCTACACCTCGGTGGACCTGGTCGGCGGCGGGCAGGCGTTCCGCGAGCTGGGCTTCGACTCCCTCACCGCGGTCGAACTGCGCAACCGGCTGGGCGCGGCCACCGGGCTGCGCCTGCCGGCCACGCTCGTGTTCGACTACCCGACGCCCGCCCTGCTGGCCGAGTACCTTCGGGCCGAGGTGGCGCCCGGCGCCACCGAGGCGGAGCCGCAGCTCCTCGAGGAGCTGGGGCGTCTGGAGGGCGTACTCGCCTCGCTCGCCGCGGCCGGCCTGTCCGACGACACCGCGCACGGACGGATCGCGGCCCGGCTCCAGGCCCTGCTCACCACCTGGAACGAGGCCAACAGCGAAGCGGTGGACGGCGGTTCGGCCACGCTCGACGACGACGCCTCCGACGACGAGATCTTCGACTACATCGACAAGAAGTTCGGCAGGGGCTGACCGCATTGGACGCACTGTGCCGCAACCCCCTCAGCCTGTGTCCCGACGATTCGAATGGGCAGCGTTCCGATGGCCAATGAAGACAAGCTCCGCGATTACCTCAAGCGCGTCCTGAAGGACCTCGACGAGGCCCACGACCGACTGCGCGGCCTGGAGGAGAAAGCCCGCGAGCCGATCGCGATCGTCGCCATGGGCTGCCGCTTCCCCGGCGAGGTGAACTCCCCGGAGGACCTCTGGCAGCTGCTGGCCTCCGGTGGCGACGCGATCTCCGGCTTCCCGACCGACCGCGGCTGGGACATCGAGGGTCTGTACGACCCGGACCCGGACGCGCAGGGCACCGCCTACACCCGCGAGGGCGGCTTCCTGCACGAGGCCGACCGGTTCGACGCCGCCCTGTTCGGCATCTCGCCCCGCGAGGCGCTCGCCATGGACCCGCAGCAGCGCCTGCTGCTCGAGGTCTCCTGGGAGGCGTTCGAGCGGGCCGGGATCGACCCCGCCACCCTGCGCGGCAGCCGTACCGGCGTCTTCGTCGGCACCAACGGCCAGGACTACACACCGGTCCTGATGCGCTCGGCCGAGAGCTTCGAGGGCCACCTCGGCACCGGCAACACCGCCAGCGTGATGTCAGGCCGTCTCTCCTACACCTACGGCCTGGAGGGTCCGGCCGTCACCGTGGACACCGCCTGCTCGGCGTCCCTGGTCGCCCTCCACCTGGCGGTGCAGGCACTGCGGACCGGCGAGTGCACCCTGGCCGTCGCCGGCGGCGTGACGGTGATGCCCAACCCCGGCACGCTGATCGAGTTCAGCCGCCAGCGCGGGCTGGCCGCCGACGGCCGCTGCAAGTCGTTCGCCGGCGGCGCCGACGGCACCAACATGGCCGAGGGCGTCGGTCTGCTGGTGGTCGAGCGGCTCTCCGACGCCCAGCGCAACGGGCACCCGGTTCTTGCCGTGGTGCGGGGGAGCGCGGTCAACCAGGACGGCGCCTCGAACGGTCTGACGGCGCCGAACGGCCCGTCCCAGCAGCGCGTGATCAAGCAGGCGCTGGCCAACGCCGGACTGACCGCCGACCAGGTCGACGCGGTGGAGGGCCACGGCACCGGCACCACCCTCGGCGACCCGATCGAGGCGCAGGCGCTGTTGGCCACTTACGGTCAGCACCGGCCCGAGGACCAACCGGTCTGGCTGGGCTCGGTGAAGTCCAACATCGGCCACACCCAGGCCGCCGCCGGCGTCGCGGGCGTCATCAAGATGGTGCTCGCCATGCAGCACGGCGTACTGCCGCGGACCCTGCACATCGACCAGCCCACCCCGCACGTGGACTGGTCGGCCGGCGCCGTCGAGCTGCTGGCCGAGTGCCGGCCGTGGCCGGAGACCGGACGCCCGCGCCGGGCGGCCGTCTCCTCCTTCGGCATCAGCGGCACCAACGCCCACACCGTGCTGGAGCAGGCCCCCGAGACCCCCGCCGCCCCGGAGACGGAGGTCCGCCCCGCCCCGGCCGTGCTGCCGTGGCAGCTCTCCGGCCGGACCGCCGCCGCCGTGCGCGGGCAGGCGGCAAGGCTCGGCGACCACCTGGCGGCCCACCCGGCCCTGGAGCCTGCCGACGTCAGCTACTCGCTGGCCACCAGCCGCGCCGTCCTGGACCACCGCGCGGTGGTGATCGCCGAGGACCGGGACGGCGTACTCCGCGGCCTGGACGCACTGGCCTCGGGGAACTCGTCCGCGCAGCTCGTCGTGGGCAGGACGGTCGAGGGCAAGACCGCCTTCCTGTTCACCGGTCAGGGCAGCCAGCGCCTCGGCATGGGTGCCGAGTTGTACGAGACCTTCCCGGTCTTCGCCGAGGCTTTCGACGCCGTGTGCGCGGAGCTGGACGGGCATCTCGCGCGTCCGCTGCACGAGGTGGTGTTCGGCGGCGAAGAGCTGGACCGGACCGAGTACACCCAGCCGGCGATCTTCGCGGTGGAGGTGGCGCTGTTCCGGCTGCTGGAGTCGTGGGGTGTGCGTCCTGACTTCCTGGCGGGTCACTCGATCGGTGAGCTGGCCGCGGCGCACGTGGCCGGGGTGCTGTCGCTGGCGGATGCCGCGGT